>NZ_CVST01000001.1 GCF_001180225.1 Candidatus Pelagibacter communis
GAAATGAAAAATGAAGTTTTACCAAAAAATATTTTAATGATTGGACCAACAGGTGTTGGGAAAACAGAAATTTCTAGAAGACTTTCAAAACTAGCTGAAGCTCCTTTTGTTAAAGTTGAGGCAACTAGATTTACAGAAGTTGGATATGTTGGAAGAGATGTAGAGCAGATTGTTAGAGACTTAATTGAAATTGCAATTGCTATGGAAAAAGTAAAAAAAAGAAAAGAAGTTTACGCAAAAGCCCAAAAAGCAGCTGAAGAAAAGGTACTTGATGCTTTGGTGGGAAAAAAGGCAAGCCTTGCAACAAGAGAGAGTTTTAGAAAAAGACTAAGAAATGGTGACTTAGATGACAACGAAATAGAGATAGCTGTAAGCGATACAGGTTCTAATGGTACCTCCTTTGAAATTCCAGGAATGCCAGGTGCTAATGTTGGAATGATTAATATTGGAGATATGATTGGAAAATCAATGGGACCCAAAGAAAAGAAAAAGAAAATGACTGTTAAAGAATCTCATGAAATTTTAATCAATGATGAATCAGACAAACTAATAGAACAAGATAAAATTATTAAAGCCGCAAAACTATCAACTGAAAATAACGGGATAGTATTTCTAGATGAAATAGATAAAATTTCAGCAAGAACTGATAGGGTTGGAGGTGACGTATCTAGAGAAGGAGTTCAAAGAGATCTATTACCTTTAATTGAAGGAACAACAGTAAATACAAAACATGGTCCAATAAAAACAGATCATATTTTATTTATTGCTTCTGGTGCATTTCAACTTGCAAAACCCTCTGATTTACTTCCAGAATTACAAGGAAGATTACCAATAAGAGTAGAACTAGAAGCATTAACCAGTGATGATTTTAAAAGAATACTTAGAGAGCCAGACTTTAGTTTAATAAAACAATATGTAGCTTTATTAAAAACTGAAAATGTTGATCTCGAATTCTCAGATGATGGAATAGATGCAATTGCAAATATAGCCTCTGAAGTAAATGCAACAGTAGAAAACATTGGTGCAAGAAGACTTCATACTATAATTGAAAAAATATTAGACGATATAAGTTTTACCGCAACTGATAGAGCTGGAGAAAAGATTGTAATTAATGAAGAGTATATTAATAAAAATCTTGATAGCCTTGTTAAAGATACTGATCTTTCTAAATTTATCCTATAGAATTGTTTTTTTTTAAAAGAATATAAAAAGCGCCACTACCTCCATCTTCAATTGTTGCATCCTGTATATCATTTATAACCCTCATTAAATTTTGATTATTGTTAATAAATTCAGGCACTGAATATTTTAAAAT
>NZ_CVST01000002.1 GCF_001180225.1 Candidatus Pelagibacter communis
TTCTGCTGCTGGAGCTGCTTCTGCTGCTGGAGCTGCTTCTGCTGCTGGAGCTGCTTCTGCTGCTGGAGCTTTAGGGGCTTCTGCACCATCTTCCTCTTTTTTATTTCTTTCTTTTTTAGGAACAGCTTTATTTGGATTGTTTCCAGCTGCTGGCATAGGGATTAAATCATTTTCACCTAAAATTCTTGCAACTCTTGTTGTTGGTTTAGCGCCTTGACCTAGCCAATATTTAATTCTTTCAGCTTCAAGACCTACTCTTTCTTTTTTATCTTTAGGAAGTAGTGGGTTAAAAAAACCAACTTTTTCTATAAATCTTCCATCTCTTGGGAAACGACTGTCAGCTACAACAACTTTGTAAACTGGTCTCTTTTTAGAGCCTCCCCTTGATAATCTAAGTTTTAACATTTGTTCTCCTTATTTTATTATTTTAGTTTATTAAATAGCTCTGGTGGTATCCCTTGATCAGACATACCTTTCAGATTTCCTTTTGACATCTTTTTCATCATTTCAGACATCATTTTAAATTGCTTAAGCAATTTATTGATAGTGGCTGGATCTGTGCCAGAGCCATTAGCAATTCTTTTTTTTCTTGAACCATCAATTATTTTTGGATTCTGTCTCTCTTTTTTTGTCATTGATAAAATTACAGCTTCATTTTTTGTTATTATACTCTCATCGATCCCTGCTGAATCCATTTGAGATTTAATTTTAGATACTCCTGGCATAAAAGACATGATCCCCTCAATGCCTCCCATTTTTTTCATTTGTCTTAATTGAGAAAGGTAATCTTCCATAGAAAATTGACCCTTTTTTAAATTTTCTTCAGCTTTTTTAATGTTCTCTTCGCCTAAATCTTGAGCAGCTTTTTCTACGAGAGAAACAATGTCTCCCATTCCTAAAATTCTATTTGCTATTCTATCTGGATGAAATACCTCAAAATTTTCTATTTTTTCACCTATACCCAAAAATTTTATTGGAACATTTGATACATATTTCATACTCACGGCAGCTCCACCTCTGGCATCACCGTCAGCTCTAGTTAATATTATTCCAGATAAGTTAACTGTGTTTTTAAACTCTTTTGCAACTGAAGCAGCAACTTGACCTGTAAGAGAGTCTGCCACAAGAAAAGTTTCTGCTGGATTAATAATACTCTCAATTTGTTTGATCTCACTCATCATTTGTAAATCAATTTGAGTTCTCCCAGCTGTATCAAACAAAATTATATCTGCTCCATTTAGATTTGCTGCACTCATGGCTCTTTGGCAAATATCAGTTGGTTGTTGACCTTCAATAATTGGAAGTGTCAAAATATTATTCTGTTCACCTAAAGATCTAAGCTGTTCTTGTGCTGCTGGCCTATAAATGTCCAAACTGACCATCATCACTTTTTTCTTTTTATTATCTTCTAAATATTTAGCTAATTTTGCAGTAGAAGTTGTCTTACCCGAACCCTGCAAACCAACCATCATCATAGGAACTGGTGGTACAGCATTTAAATTTATGTCTGCATTGCTAGAACCTAGTAAGTTTACTAGCTCATCGTAGACAATTTTTACAACCATATCTCCAGGAGAAGTTGATCTTATGATTTCTTGTCCTAAAGCTTTAGGTTTTACGTTTTCAACAAATTCTTTTGCAACATCTAAAGAAACATCTGCCTCAAGCAATGCTTGCCTAATACTTCTCAGGCCCTCATCTACCTGAGCTTCATTCAGAGAGGGTGCTTTTTTTAAAGAAGAAAAAATTTCTTCAAATTTATTTGTTAAATTTTCAAACATATATTTTTTTGTTACGCATAGCAGTAACGCACTAGTGGGCGAACTCTCGCTGACTAGTGTCGATCTCTTTGTTTCCAAAGACACCGCAAAGTTAATGTTTTTGCGGAAACGGCGACAACCTATAATAGAGGTTCAAAAAGTCAATAAATAAGTTAAATATCTAATTATGAATATTAAAGCATTTAAAATGGACGGTTTAGGCAATGATTTTGTAATTATTGATAATAGAGAAAAAGTTACAAATCTTACCAAAGATCAAATAGTTAAAATTTGTGACAGGAACTTTGTAGGATGCGATCAACTTATATTTATTAATAAAGACCAAAATTATGATGCTTCAATAGAATTTTTTAACTCTGATGGTGGGGTTTCTGGTGCTTGTGGAAATGGCACAAGGTGTGTGGCTAAGCTATTAGGTAAAGAAAAAAATAAAGGCACGATTATTTTAACAACTTTATCTGGCCATTTAAAATCTCATATTTTAGGAGAAAAATTAGTATCTACTGAAATTGGTTTGGGCAGAACTAAATGGAATGAAATTCCATTATCTGAAGAATTAGAAACTAAAAACTTAAATATTAAAATTGTTGATTCAAATAATAATGAATTTTTTGGAGGAACGGCTGTTAATGTGGGAAATCCTCATATAATTTTTTTTGTAAAAGACAACGAACAATTCGAAATAGAAAAAATTGGCCCAGAAATAGAAAACCACAAACTTTTTCCCGAAAAATGTAATGTCACAATAGCTACAATAATAAATAAAGAGTTAATAAAGGTAAAAGTTTGGGAAAGAGGAGCTGGTTTGACAAAAGCATGTGGAACTGCAGCTTGTGCTACTGCCTATGCTGCTAAGCAAGCAGGACTTGCTAGCGATAAAGTTAACATAGAATTTTCTACTGGAAGATTGACGATATCTATAGATGAAAAAAATAGTATCCACATGAAGGGTCCTGTTTCTGATATAAAAGAAATTAATATAGAAATTTAATGGGAATTTTCGAAAAATTTAAATCAGGATTTAAAAAAAGTGCTTCAGCTTTTACATCGGGCTTAAGAGATATAGTTATCAAAAAAGAAATTGATGACAAAACTTTAGACAGAATTGAAGATTATTTAATTCAGTCAGACGTTGGTGTAGCTTCTGCTTCAGAAATTAGAGAAATAATCTCAAAAACAAAAATAGATCCAAACAAAGATTTAACTGCTGAGATAAATAATATTCTTAAAGACTACATTATCTCAGTTATGAAACCTTTAGAAAACAATGAATTTTTTAAAAATAAAGAAAAACTTAATGCCATTTTAGTATCCGGAGTTAACGGTGTTGGCAAAACAACAACTATTGGGAAAATTAGTAAAATATTAAAAGAAAATGGAAATAAGGTTATGTTGGCAGCATCAGATACCTTTAGAGCTGCTGCTATAGAGCAATTAGAAAATTGGGCCAAAAAAATTGATGTTGAAATTACAAAATCTTCACAAGGTTCTGATCCTGCATCTGTAGCCTATAAGGCAATAGAAACTTCTATATCAAACAATTTTAATCAAGTTCTAATTGATACCGCTGGAAGATTACAAAATAAAAAAAACCTAATGGAAGAATATAAAAAAATAGCAAACGTTACAAAAAAAATAGATGAAAGCGCACCTCATGATGTGATTTTAGTTTTAGATGCAACTTCAGGTCAAAACGTTTTAAATCAAGTTGAAGAATTTGATAAAATTATTCCAATTACAGGATTAGTAATGACAAAATTAGATGGAACAGCTAAGGGGGGAATACTTCTGGCTGTAGCCAAAAAATATAAAATACCAATCATTGCACTTGGTTTAGGGGAAAAGGAAGATGATCTGCAAATTTTTGAAGCTGAAAAATTTGCTGATGCCTTTACGCAAATTACTTAATTAAAGTGCTTGATATTAAAGGTTTATAGAAACTACATCTAAAATTATCCTTAAATTTGTAGTGTCCACAATCTTTTGCAATAGATGAAATAATGAAATCAAATTTTCCATTAGTTGGATATAAATCTAATTTCTTTTCAACAATATCGTATTTGAAATTTACTTTTAAACTTTTAACAGCACTAATCATGACCAATGTTTTGTTATCCTTTAATAGATAATAAGCAAAATCATCTGGGAAAACTGGAAAATTATATTCCTTCAAAAAATTTTTTGCTTTCCTTGGGAACCATTCATAAGAAATTAATGGTGATGATACTTCTGTTTTATAATCATATATATAAAGATCTTTAGGGTAATCATTGATATAATTACTTACTTCCCCTTTTGCTAATATAGCTTTTTCTCTCGGTTTAAAATACAAAGCAAAATTTTCATCATGCGAGTTCATTTGATCAATAAAAAATAAATTTTCAATTGAAGACAAATTTTCTTTGGAAAAGGAAGTTCCCGAAATAAGAAAAGTCAAAAAAATACAAATAAATAATTTCTTCATGATTAGAAATTAATTAGAATTTTTGGAATAAAATTGTTTTGATTGTGGCTTAATTTAAACTTTTTATAAATGAACTTAGTTGAAAAACCATATTATTATCAAATTCCATCATATGATTGTCATGTTTGGTAAAATAAAAAGACTTTGGATCATTTGCTAAATCAAATATCTTCTTTCCCATTGAAAAAGGAACAATTTGATCTTTTTCGCCATGCATTACTAAAACTGGAATATTGATGTTTTTTATTTTTTCATCATTTTTATATTTATCTTTCAATATTAGGGAAACAGGAATGTATGGATAAAAATTCTTAGCTGCTGCTACCATTGAAGTAAAAGGTGTTTCTAAAATTAAGCCAGCATATTTTTTATTTTGAGACACCTCAGTTGCAATTCCTGTGCCAAGGGACTCTCCATAAATAATTAAATCACTGTCGCTCAAACCTTTATTTTTAAGCCAGTTAATTGCACTTTTTCCATCCTCATATAAAGCATTTTCAGATGGTTTTCCTAAATTTCCACTAAATCCACGCCAAGCGATAATTAAAAAATTTACATCCATATTTTTAAAATGATTCAATTTATGAATTCTATTTTCTAGGCTTCCTGCATTTCCATGAAAGTAAACAACGGTCTTAAATTTTTTCAAATCTTTTTTATGAAACCATCCTAAAAGGCTAACGTTATCTGCTGTTTGAATTTGAACTTTTTCTATTTCTACTTCTATTTTATCTCCTGAATAATTATTTTCCTGGGGATGATACATTAGATTTCTTTGAAATATAAACAGATAAGCTAGTAAAATAAAATATATAACTAAGATCCAAAATATAATTTGCAAAATTAATTTCCTAGGTTTTGGTATCATAATTTTTCTTTGCTAAGTAAACTCCAACAAAAACAAGTGCAGTACCAATATAATGAAATGTTTCTAAATTTTCATCAAACAATATAAATCCGTAAATTGCTGCATAGATAGTAAATACATACAAAGTAAAACCAGTAAGTGAAGCTCCTAAGCTTTCTTGAGCTTTAGTATATAAAGTAAATGCTATAATTCCTGGTGAAACGGCTGCAAATATAGTCCACAATAAAAAATCAGAATTAAATATAGTTTGTTCAAAATAAATTTCTTCTACCAAATAAAATGGAAATAAACTTACTGTACCAAAAAAAGATATCATAGAAAATCTAGTAAAAATCGATAATTGAGATTTCCAGTAAAATAAATAAATCGAATATAAGGCCCAGCCAATCGCAGCTGCCAACATCCATAAATCTCCAATGGTGAAATTTAAATTTAAAAGTAAATTTAAATCTCCTTTAATAATAATTGCTAAAACTCCAACTAAACACGAAATCAAACCAATAATTTTTAATAAATTAATTTTCTCTTTAAAAAATATTGCAGAAATTATAATTATAAAAATAGGAGATGAGGTATAAATAATTCCCATATTTGTAACAGTTGTCGTTTTACCTGCTAAAAAAGGAAAAGCCCCACAAACTCCACATCCCATTGCTCCTAGAAAAAATAATTTTGAGTATTCATTTTTAATAACTTTGAAATTTTTTTTTAATGATGAATATGTGAAAGGTAAAAGAAGTAAAAATACAAACGTCCACCTCCAAAAAGCTAATGAAATTGGGGGCACAAACTCAACACCACCTCTAGCAACAATTAAATTAGATGCCATGAATATTGGTTGAATAAATAAAAGAGATAAAGCTAATAAATTTTTATTTTGACTAGACAATTTTATATTAAGAAAAATTATTTTTTATCGAAAAACGCTTCGTAAACCATCATAAAAATTGCTCCACCCATTAAAATATAAACAGGAAGAACATCAAAAAATCCAATCATCGATGATCTAGTCAACGTTGTTGCAAGTCCTACTAAAAAAGCAATTGCGAGAAGAGAACCTAAAAATGTTGTAAATTTTTGCATTTAATTATTACATTCCTTTTCTAACCAATTAGCAACACCTAAAAATCTTTGATCATCGTATTTTGCGCCAATTAATTGTACACCTAAAGGTAAATTGTTTTCACCTTGAAGTATAGGTAATGATATACAAGGTGTACCTAAATAAGACCATACTTTATTAAATTCTGCCGTTCCTGTGCTTTTTAAACCTTTCAGTGCTACCCCAGGACTAGATGGGGATAAAACTCCATGATAATCCTCAAAAACTTCCTTATAAGATTCATAACTTCTTTTCATAAAATCTATAGCTTCTGCATATTCTTTTGCAGAATGTTTGTTACCATTTAAAATTGCATCTTGCATATACTTAGATAATTTTTTCTTATATTTTTTAAAATAGAGTGAAAAATTATTAGCTAAATCTGTCTCATGAATTATTTGATGGTATTTATGAATATCTTTAAAGTACGAAGGTGTATCAAAAACTTCGATATTATTTTTGAATGATTTTATAAAGTATTCAAATGCTTCTCTTGATTTTTTTCCAAGAAGCTTCCAATGATCAGTTTTGTAAAAAATAAATTTAGGATCAAACAAAGGTCCTTTTTTTGTTTCTGCTAACATTTCATCGCTAGAGTAATGAACTGTTGCTGTGTCATAATTATCTTTTTTGATTAATATTTTGGCAAGAAGAGCAACATCTTCTACCGATCTTCCAAAAACACCAATGTGATCTAATTTTTCAGATGTTTTAAGAACTCCATTTCTACTTATTAATCCATAACTGGGCTTATAACCAACAACTCCACAATAAGATGCAGGTCTTATAACCGAACCTCCTGTTTGAGAACCAATTGCAAGCGGAGCCATAAAAGAAGCTACTGCTGCAGCAGATCCACTGGATGATCCACCTGGAGTTCTAGAATAATCATGAGGATTTGTAGTTTTTGAGGGGCCTAAAAAAGCTAATTCAGATGTTGCTGTTTTTCCCATCACAATCGCACCAGCTGAAATTAATAAATCAACTATTTCAGCATTCTGAGAATATGATTTACCTTTTCTTATTGATGTTCCACATTCTGTAGGCATATCAAGAGTTCCAACAATATCTTTTACTGCAACGGGAATTCCATGAAGTGGACCAAGAGGTTTTCCTAAATTTCTATGTTCATCCGCCTCTGCTGCTTTTTCTAATAAAAGTTTTTTGTCAAAGTGCGCCCATGCTTTTACGTCTTTTTCAAATTTATTTATTCTGTCGATATAAATTTTGCACAACTCTACTGAAGTAATTTGAGAGTCTTTAATTTTTCCAGCAAGTTCTTCAACTTTTAACGAAAAAACATCTGTCATTTTTTTTTATTGTGCAAATAAAGTTTCCGGCAACCAAAGTGCTATTCCTGGGAACATATACATTAAAAACATTGCAAAAATTACAATTGCTAAGAAAGGCATTATTCCTCTAAATATATCCAAAAGTTCTACATTAGATTTTTGAACTCCTTTTAAATAATAGGCTGACATCGCCATTGGTGGAGTTAAGAAAGAAGTTTGTAAATTTAAAGCAATTAACATTGCAAAGAAATATGGATTAACACCAAATACCTCTAACAATGGCAAGAATATTGGAACAAAAATAATCAAAATTTCAGTCCATTCTAAAGGCCATCCTAAAAGGAAAATGATTATTTGAGTAATGATTAAAAACTGCCACGTAGTAATATTTATAGAGGTAAAGAAGTGCTCAAATACTTCGTGTCCACCTAAATAAGAAAATACTGATGAGAAAGTCCAGGAACCAATAAACAACCACATAATCATTGCAGTTGTCTTGGCGGTTAAAAATACAGACTCTTTAAAGTTTTGCCATTTAAGTGTTTTATAAAACCAAGATAAAAGGATTGCTCCAAAGGCTCCTGCTGCAGCTGCTTCTGCTGGAGTTGCAATACCTGCTAAAATAGTTCCCAAAACAAGCATAATTAAACCAAACAGCGGAACGAAAGAAACTAAAACTTCTTTTAGAATTTCACCAGTTGGTGGGATATCTTCTTTTGGAGGTCTAGGAGCTATCGATGGATTTAACCATGCTCTAAATACTGCATAGGCAATATAAAGACCTGCTAAAAGTAAACCTGGGAATATTGCTGCTGCAAAAAGTCTTAAGGGTGATAGTTGGGCTATTACGGAATAAACAATAAGCATAATGCTTGGTGGAATTAAAATTCCTAAACATCCACCAGCACAAATTATTCCTGACGCAAATTTTTTATCATATCCTGCTTTAACCATTGCAGGCCAAGCTAACAGTCCCATCAAAGTTACAACGGCACCAATAATTCCTGTTGCAGTCGAAAATAAAGTACACGTAATTAATGCAGCTACCGCCATTGAAGCTGGGAGCTTGTGTGCAGCCAATCTAATTGCAAAAAATAATTTAGCTACAATTCCTGCTCTTTCAACAAGATAGCCCATGAATAAAAATAAAGGTACAGCAGTAAGAACATTGTTGTCCATTACTGTGTAAGTGTTTTGAACAAACAATTGGAATATACGATTATCAAAAATGTGCTCCATCATTGTTGCATCGTAATAAGCAAAATATCCAAACCCAATTCCCATAGCCATTAAAGTAAAAGCAATCGGAAAACCTAAGAGAACTGCAAACAAAAACATACCCATCATCAAAATTGCAATTTCTGGATTTGTTAAACTAAATAACATTTTTATCGTCCTCTTCTTGAGCTGTTCTCATTAAAACTTGTTCTGTTTCCTCAGCCACAACCATTCTTGCTGGCCACTGTCCTGTTTGAATACAAATAATTGATCTGAATACTTCGCTAATCCCTTGAATGATTAATAAAACACCAGCAGCTGGTATCATTGTTTTAACCATATAAATCTGAATTTGAGCTGGACTACTCCAACTGGTCTCTTTTATTTTCCAAGCAAGCGCTGCGTACTCGTATCCGTAAAAAGCTAATGCAATTACTCCAGGAAAAAAGAAAATAAAATATAATACTAAATCAATCCAAGCCTGGGTTCTTTGACTAAACAATCTATATATAACATCACCTCTTACGTGAGACTCGGTAGCTAAACAATAAGCTCCTGACATCATTAAAATTGCACCATACATTTGCATACTAAAATCAAAATTCCATAACGTTGGAGAATTAAAAACATAAGCCATCACTACTTCATAAACAGTTCCTCCCATTAAAACTACGATGCACCAAGAAAAAGCTTTTCCCATCGATGTGCTGAGAGTATCTGCAAATTGAATAAATGACCTCATATCAAAGAAATATATTAAAATACGTGTAAAAAAAAGGGGGTTTTTCAACCCCCTTTTAAATTTATTTTAAAGTTAATTAGATTTTAACTTTTTCGATTGGACCAAACTCATTTTCATAAGCTAATTTGTAGTTCGGTTGATTCATCAACAGATACTTCATAGTTCTCTTAGCGTATGCTTTTTGTGAGTCTACTACTTTTTTGAAGAAAGCGTCTTTAGCAGCAAACTCTCCTACAACTTTATCCCAGCCTTTTAATTGCTCAGCTAAAATTGCATCAGATGTTTGGTAAACGTTTACCTTATGCTCATTCATCAACTTAGCAAGGTCAGTTGAATATCTAACCAATGCTTTGAAGTAGTTATCTGAGTTTGCAGCATAAGCAGCATTTCTCAAGATAGCTTGATGAGCTGGTGAAAGGCTATCGTATCTTTTCTTGTTAATCGGCACTTCAAACATTTCCTGAGATTGGTGGAAACTTCCTAAGTGATAATGTTTAGATACGTCTTGCATTCCAAACTGTGAGTCTGATGTTGGGTTGTTAAACTCAGCAGCATCAATCAAACCAGTTTTCATTGCCGGTTGGATTTCACCACCTGGTAACTGTCTTACAACCATTCCCATAGCAGTTAAAACGTTAGTCGCTAGACCAACAGTTCTATACTTCATACCTTTAACATCAGATACTTTAGTTACGTTCTTTTTGAACCAACCAAAAGGCTGAGCAGGCATTGGCATATGGAAGAAACCGTAGTAATTAAATCCTACGCTTTTTACAGCTTCATCGTATAAAGCTCTTCCTCCACCATACTCCATCCATCCCATAACTTCTTGAGATGACATTCCGTATGAAGGACCTGTTCCAAAAAGAGATGCAGCAGGGTTTTTTCCGTACCAGTATGCTGTCACCCAGTGACCCATATCTACTACTCCAGAACTAACCGCTTGTCCAATTTCAGAAGTTTTTACAACTGCTCCAACTGGTTGAACGTCAATTTTTAATTTACCATCTGACATATCGCTAACCATTTTCGCATAGTCTGACGCCATTTCGAAAAAGATGTTAGCACCTGATGGCCAAGCAGCTTGCATTTTTAAAGTAACGTGACCGTCACCTAAAGCAATGTTTGGCATAGCTACTGCTGCTGCTGTTGCTGCACCAGTTGCTGCCGCTGCTTTAAAGAACTTTCTTCTTGAAGGAGTTTTAGAACTCTTCAAAGATTTCTTATTCTTAATCATTTATTCTCCTCTAGTTAATTAACTTGGCGAGCACTAAAACATATTTTCATATTAGAGTCTTTCTAAAAAGTGACCTAGAATGGGTTAGATAGGATTTTTTTGCAATTATAGGTAGAATTTAAAACTTAAATTAATTTATTATTTTCGTAAATACAGCACTTTTCAGCTGGAATATGAAGTTTAATTTTTTCACCTGAAATTTCGGTTTCTCTATTAACTTTAGATTTAATTTCAAAATTATCCATTCTCGCAGTAATTAATTTGTAATTACCAAAATCTTCAACCTTTTGAACATTCACATCAACAAGATTTTCACTTTGATTTTTTGCAATTTTAATAAACTCAGATCTAATTCCTAATTTTATATTTTTATTTTTTAAATTAGACAAATTTGTATTCGTTTTAATTATTGTATTATTTATTTTAACAGTATTTTCTGAAGTTGCTTCACTATCAAATAAATTCATAGCAGGTGAACCAATAAAGTAACCAACAAAAGTTGTATTAGGTCTTTCAAATAATTCTTTGGGCGAACCTGTTTGTACAACTTCTCCTTCGCTCATCACAATTATATTATCTGCAAATGTCATGGCTTCGTTTTGATCATGTGTTACATAAACTAACGTTGTTTTGTATTGTTCGTTTATTTCTTTTAGGTTTCTTCTTAATCTAAATTTTAGATCAGGATCAATAACAGTTAAAGGCTCATCCATTAAAACTGCAGCAACATCTTCTCGTACCAAACCTCTTCCTAAAGATATTAATTGTTTTTGATCTGCTGTTAATTTTCGCGCAGGAGAGTTTAAAAAAGATTTTAAATTTAAAGTTTCTGCAACAGAGTTGACTCTTTCATCTATTTTGGCTTTTGAAAAGTCTCTGCACTTTAATGGAAAAGCAAGATTTTCAAAAACTGTCATGGTGTTATAAATTACTGGAAACTGAAAAACTTGAGCAATATTTCTTTCTTCTGTTTTTAAATCTGTAACATTCTTATCATCAAATAATATTTTTCCAGCTGATGGTCTTACTAATCCAGAAACAATATTTAACATCGTTGTTTTTCCACATCCAGAAGGACCTAAGATTGCATATCTATTTCCGTTCTCCCAAGTCATCGAAAATGGATTTAATGCATAAACTGGATTTGGATCATTTGGATTGTAAGAATGTGAGATATTACTTAAATCAATTTTAGCCATTGTTTCCTCCAAATGGTGAGGATGCTAATTTACCATCAGCAGCAAAGGCATAAGCTCTATCTATTTTAAAATCTATTTTAATCTTGTCATGAATTTTAAAATTCAAAACCTCTTCTATAGACATAATAATTTTTATAGTTCCTCTTTTTAAATGGAGTAAAGTTTCAGAACCACTAATTTCAGCAAGCTCAACTTCAAATTCATGACCATTTTCATTAAGTTCAATGTCTGAAGATCTTAAACCAATCTTTAGTCCGCTATCTGTTAACTTTGATAAATGATTAGGCGCTTTAATTTCAATACCTTCAAATCTTATTTGCTCATTTGATATTTCTGCTTCAATAATATTCATAGGTGGGTCGTTAGAAATTTCAGCAACTTTTAAAGAACTTGGGTTCTCAAATATTTCTTTTGCTGGACCTACTTGTAGCACTTTCCCCTCATCTAAAACAATTACTTCTCCATTTAGTTCCATGGTCTCTCTTGGGTCTGTAGTAGAATAAATTAAAATAGTTTCATCAGCTAAACCCTTTGAAAACAAACTCTTAAATTCCTCTCTAAGCTGTTCTCTCAATTTGTAATCTAAATTAACTAAAGGCTCATCTAGCAATAATATTTTAGCATTTTTAACTAATGATCTTGCTAGAGAGACACGTTGTTGCTGACCACCAGACAACTCCTGTATTTTTCTGTTTTCATAGCCAACTAACCCAACTGATTTTAAAGACTCCATTACTTTATTTTTGATTTCTTCATTATCGATTTTTCTTTGTCTCAAAGGAAAAGCAATATTTTCAAATACATTTAAATGAGGGTAATTAATAAATTGTTGATACACCATAGCTACATTTCTTTGCCAAACTGGAACCTTTAAAAAATCCTTACCATCAAATTCGATAGCACCGCTATCTGGAGTTAAAAGACCAGCTATAGTTTTTAGTAAAGTTGTTTTACCTGACAAAGTTCTTCCAAGAATTGTGTATAAATTCCCCTCTTTAAAATTAAAGGACACTTCATTTAAGTGATATTCTTCACTTGGTTTATAGGTTAAGTTGTTAGCAATTAAATTCATTATTTAATTGCTCCTGATAGGTTTCCTTTAGATAGATATCTCTCAACTATGAAGGCTACTATAATTAATGGTGCAACTGAAACCAGGGCAGATGCTGATAAGCTCCACCATGGAGTAACAGATGAGTTCAAAGCAACAATTTTTACTGGTAATAACTGTACTTCTGTGAAAGTTAAAATGAATGCAAAGAAAAAGTCTATCCATCCAAAAATAATACAAAACATACCAGCAACAATTAATCCTGGTATTGAGTTTGGTAGCACCACTTTTAAGAAAGCTTGATAAGGATTACATCCATCAATCAAAGCTGTTTCATCAATCTCTCTTGGAACTTTATTAAAGAAATCAACCATAATCCAAACTGCAATAGGCATCAGTAAAACAATATAAACTACAATCAATCCTACGAGGCTATCTAATAAATTAATTGAACTTAGAAATAAGAAAAATGGAATTGACAAAACAATTGGCGGCATAATTCTTTGAGAAATAAAGAAAAATGTAATGTCATTATTTTTTACAAAACCTGCTTTAAAGGTGTATCTGGATAAAGCATAAGCTGACAATGTGCCAAGAATTATACTAATTAAACTTGCAGTACAGGTTACAAATAAACTATTGAAATAAGGTTCTACTATATCAACTCCACCTTTAGCTGGAGATTTTATCAAAACTTTCCAACCCTCTAAATTAGGTTCAAAATCTACCCATGGTATATACGTAACTCCCCCATTTACAGATTGAAAATCTTTAAACGATGTAGTTAAGGCCCAAAGAAAAGGAGCAACAACAAAAACTGCCCAAAAGACAATAAAAAAATATTTTAAAAATGTATAAAGCTTGCTCATAATTTATTCTTTTAAAAGTAATTTAGTTAAAACCTTTGCAATAATTGTTAAACTTATGATCATAATAATTAAGTAAGTAAAAGACATCGAAGCTGCGTATCCCATTTGAAACTCTCTCAATCCCTTAATAAAAATATAAAAACTTGATGTTTCTGTTGAGGTACCTGGACCTCCTGATGTTAGGACATATACCGTATCCATAATTTTAGATGCCTCAATTAATCTTATAATTATTGCCCCAATTGATATAGGTGCCATTAGCGGAAAAGTTACATAAATAAACTTTCTGACTGGACTAGCTCCATCAATTGCAGCAGCTAAAAATGGTTCTTTAGGTAATGACAATAAACCTGCTAATAAAAGTAGAAACATAAACGGTGTCCACTGCCAAACCTCAACTATAATTACTGTAAATTTAGCTAAAGCTGGGTCTGTTAACCATTTCGGAGATAAACCAAAATTAGATAAAATATCATTAACAGGTCCTAAAGACTCATGAAAAAAAGTTCTCCAAATAACAGTCATAATTACTGGAGTTGTCATCATTGGAACTAAAAATAATACTCTAAAAAATCTTTTAAATTTGATGTCTTTCCAAACCATATGTGCAAGAGCAAATCCAATTACATACTGGAGAATTACTGTTGTAACAGATAAAAAACTTAATCTAAAAAAAGATTCCCAAAATCTTGGGTCGTCTGTAAATAGACGGATATAGTTTTCTATACCTATAAAATCTAAACCTGGATTATAACTATTCCATCCAGATAAACTTAATCTAACAACAAAAATAATTGGAAAGATTAAAATTCCAATCAGCACAAATAGACCTGGAAACAGAAAGAAATATTTATGCTTAAAGTTCATTTGTAAAATTGGATTATATTATGTTTTTTATATGTGGCCATTTTAATAAACGGCCACATAAATTAAGTATTATTATAGTTGGTTATCTTCCATTTTAACACCAACAGCGTAGGCATCTCTTACTGCTTTTTTACCTACTCTGCTTACAATTGCTTCCCACTCTTTAGCAACTTCGTCTAACGCTTCTTGAGGAGACAATTGTCCTGCTAAAGCTTTAGAAGTTCCTGTAGCAACAGCACTTGTAAACTCAAATACACCTGGAACTCTTAGAGGGAAAACTCTATTTTTACTTTTCTCCATATCTAAAAGTGTTTGAGTGTAACTGTTAGCGATCTCTGGATCCCAACCCATACTATTAATGTAAATATTAGGGTCGAAGTCAGAGTTTTTGAAAGGGTTAACACCAAATCTACCAATTGCTAAGTCAGCTTGGTGGTTTGCTCCATTTGAGAAGAAGCAAAGATAATCAAACGCCATATCTTTTACTTTACTTTTCTTAGCAACACCAACTGCCCAACCCCAAACAATGTAAGGAGCTTGGTTGTATTGGTTTTCCCAGCTATTTGAAACTCTGTTCCAAACTTTGTTAGCACCTGGAAGAGGAGCTGCACCTACTTTGTTTTTAATAGGGCTATCATCCTGCATCGCTGCAATAAACGCATCATCCCATGAAAAACTAAATAAAGTTTGTCCACCACCAAATGATCCAATTTCGTCACCTAGACCAAAGTTAGTTCCCCCTGGAGGAACATATTTAGTAGCTTCAACCCAATCAGTTAAAGCTTCAACGAAACCTGGATTATTAATGTTTGGTTTCATAGTTTCTAAATCAAAAAAGAAACCACCTGGAGTTCTTGGATTTTTAGCATATGCAACTGATCTGCTGAAAAAAGCTGCGAACATTAAGTCGTCTTTTTTCATAACTTCAGCTGAACCATATTCTAACTCACCATCTCCATCCCAGTCCCAACCATTAAAGAATTTTGCCATCTCAGCATATTCTTTCCAAGTTGTTGGAACTTTTAGATCTTTTCCTGTTTCTGCTTTATATTTTTTTTGCATTTCAGGATTATCAATGACGTCTTTTCTATATTTTAGATAGTGTCTGTCACCATCAACTGGATACTGGTACATAGTTCCATCCCAAGATGATACACCCATATGAGATTTAGTTACGTCTTTCATCTCTGTTGAGTTCATATACTTCTTAGGAACTGGTGCTAAATATCTTTTCCAGTCATTGATAAAGTTAGAAAATCCAAACACAATATCGTAAGGTGCTTGTCCAGCTTGAAAAGGAACCATTGCTTTAGAATACAAATCACCCGCTGGTGTATGAGTAACTTCAACTTTAGCTCCAGTTAATTTTTCAAACTGTTCAGCATGAAGAGCTGTTGGCTCTCCCATTACTGGAATTGCGTGAGTATTTATTTTAAGAGTTTTTCCTTTGTAATTTTTCTTAGACATTTCCTCATAAGAACAATCACCTGGAATATCTCCTGTTGCTTTGATATGTGGGAATTGATCACTCCACTTATCAGCATATGCCATAGGGCTAAATATCATCATACTTGATATTACAGCCGTTAAGCAGGTTTTTATTATTTTCATTATCACCTCTCTTTTTTTTTATGGAACTAAAACAGCTCGTCCCTTAACCTTACCATCGTTAAGATCATGAAGCGCTTTATTAGCATCGTCTAAACTATACTCCTGCATAGAGAGCTTAACTTTACCTCTGTCAGCTAACTCCATTAATTCATATAATTCAGACCACGTTCCCACTAAATTACCTACAATTGTTTTCTCAGAAATAATTAAATCAACTGCAAGTGATTTAATTTCTTCTCCATATCCAACTATGTAGTAAAAACCACCATTAGAAGTCATTTGAATTCCCATGGCAGTAGATCCTTTTTCACCTACGAAATCAATTACAGCTTCAGAACCTTTTCCTTTTGTTAGTTCTTGAACTTTTTCAATTTCGTTTCCATCAATTAAAACTCCGTGGTCACCACCAAGTTCCATTGCATGTTTCAATGCTGCTTCAGATTTTTCAACAATAATAATATCTGCTGCACACATGGCTTTTAAACATTGAATAGCGATGTGACCTAAACCTCCTGCGCCAATAATTGTACAGCTCTGACCAGGTAGCAAATGTCTTGTTGCTTTTTTTACCACTCTATAAGCTGTAAGACCTGCATCTGAAAAAGGTGCAACATCTTTAGGCGCTAATACTTTTGGAAGTTTAATTAGATTTCTAACACTAGTTTTTAATAGTTCAGCGTAGCCACCTTCTTTAATACTTAATCCAGGAAATGCACCTGCTTCAGCATGCATATCATTACCTCTTCTACAATCTAAACAAGTTCCTCCTGTTCCAGAAATAAGTGGGTGTAATATTACAGGATCACCCTTTTTAAATTCAGTAACGTCTGAACCTACATCCTCTACCCAACCAGCATTTTCATGTCCCATTACACATGGTAATAATTTTCCATCTGGATCTTGGATATGTTTCCATACTCCTTCAATAATATGTAAATCAGTTCTGCAAACTCCTGCAGCACCAATTTTAACTATAACGTCAGACGCCTTTTTAATTTTAGGATCTGGCATCTCCTCACCTGTGACCCAGACCTTTTCTTTCATTTCAGGGTCATATTTATGCAAAACCTGTGCTTTCATTATTATCTCTCCTTTAATATTTAAATAACACTATTAAAATTCTGATATAGAATGGAGTCAACGGTATCTTTATATGTACAAAAAGTTAACAATTACAACCTGTGGTTGGTTGTTGTATCTAGAAAAACAAATAAACTTTTAAAATGTCAAACTTAAGTCACTCAAACAGCGAACTTAGAAATATCCTACACAAAAGGAATATGAGCTCTTATGAGATGGGAAAAGATATTAATGAAAGTTGGTTGAGATGTATTAGTGAAGGCCTTGATCCGTTTAATGATCCTAAACAAAGTGTAATTTCATCAATCGAATTAAAAGAGATAAAAGAGCGAAATGAAACTATCAGAAGAATAATTATTCCTGAACTAGAACTTTTATATTCCCAAATAGCAGGAACAAATTTTATGGTGGCTTACTCAGATGAGAAAGGATTAGTCTTGGATACAATTTATGACAAATCTTGTTTACAAACTGACGTTGGTAAAACAGTAATACCAGGTTCAATTTGGGCAGAAAAAATTTGTGGAACAAACGGTCTTGGATTATCTGTTGAACTAAAAAAACCAACTATCGTTTCAGGTAAAGAACACTTTTTTACTGCTCATGAAAATATTTCGTGCTTTGCAAGTCCAATCATAAATTATGACGGTAAAATTATTGGTATTATTGATGCTTCAACAGACTCAATGTCCAGAGAACAACATACGCTAGCTTTAGTAAGACTTGCAACTAGAAGTATCGAAACCAAATTGTTTATTAAAAAGTTTGAAAACGAATTAATTATTTCTTTTCACCCAAGACAAGAATATCTAACTACAACTAGTGTTGGGATGCTGGCAATAAATGGGGATGGATTAATTGTGGGCGCAAACAACAATGCAAAAATTATGCTTAACGGACTAGTTGACTTGAAAAATGAAAATTTTAATAAAATTTTTACAACTTCATTTTCATCAATTGCATCAGATATCTTAAATAATAAAACTCTAAAGATAACAGATCATTTAGGTTCATCTGTTTTTGTGGTCAAAAGTCAAAATTTTAAAGAAAGTAAATTTATAGAAACTGGCAAACAAAACAAAACTTACGCTTGTAAAAATTGTGAAGATACAAAAATTAAAAGAGAAAAATGTATCTTAATTAGATCAACTTTTAGTGAGACTAATAATATTTCTGCAGCATCAAGAAAATTGGGTGTATCTAGAACTACAATTTATAAACATCTAAATTAATTATTTTTTAATAAAAAATATAAATAAGAAGTTAAAGACGAAACTAGTACAAAAGACATTGCTAATTGAAATGAAACAATTTCAGAGTAGTTTAAACTTAATCCTAAATCTATAATAAGCCCAATTATCCATTGCAGAAAGAAGGCACCTATAAATATCAATAGATTATAAGAAGTTAGAGCTTTACCTGCATTAGAAACAGAAAAAGCCATTCCAACAGCTGGCTGGATTAAGGACAAAAATACAGCTGAAACTATAAATAATGCCCAATGAATTGACTCTGTATTTGGACCTAGATAAATAATTACACCCAATACCAATAAACTTAATGGTGAACCATATTTCAACAATCTGATTGCATCATTAACGTTCTTTGAAAATTTTGGAACAAAATATCCCCATATTAAAAATGATAGCAGCATAAAAAAATAAATTAAAAATAACCCTTTTGCACTTTCCTCTGGTGTATAACCAGATACTTTTGTCATCCAAGGACCAGCCCATAGAGTTTGGATAGCAAATAATCCTCCAGTGCTAAAAAAGCCCATTGGAATAACACTTCTGAAGAATTGATTTTGCCAAACAATACTCAATTTTGCATCATCCTTTTTCTGATTACCTTTTGAAGTCCACTGAGGGATAAAAATAATTATCAAAATTATACAAACCAAAGTTATGAAAGCTAAAAGAAAAAATATATTTCTCCAACCAATTATAGGTAAGAAAAATTGAACTGGTAAACTTGATGACAACATACCAATTGCACCGACCATTAACATCCATGAGTTTGCACGTTGTTGGGTTTCATCTTGATACCAAATCCGATAAGCTGTCAAAGGCCCCATTAAACAAGCTCCAACACCAACTCCTATAATTATTCTTGATACTAAAAGAGTTAAAAAATTCTGAGCGAGAGCAAATATTAATAAACCAACAATGGTTAATGATAAAAAATATGAAACAATTTTTCTTGGACCTCTCATGTCTAACATATAGCCTAAAGGAATTTGTACACTTGCAAATCCTAGAAAATATCCACCTCCCAATAATCCAAGCTCTCCTGCAGAAAGATTAAATTCATTTACTAATTCAGGTGAAATTGTTGCAGTTATTGCTCTTAAGAGAGTAGAAATAAAATATCCTAAAGCAAAAACTAAAAAGATTATAATAGCTTTTGATTTAGCTAGAACAGGTTTATTCATTAAAATTTAGTTAACTTTATTAACGCAATTACCAGTTCTAAAAAATTCTTCTATATTGTCTATCGCTAAATTTCCCATTGCAATTCTAGTATCTTTTGTAGCGCTTCCTAAATGAGGCAGAACAAAAACACTCGGGATTTTTAAATAACCAGGATTTAAGTTTGGTTCATTTTTATAAACATCTAATCCTGCAGCATAAATTTTTCTTCTATTCAATGCATCAATCAAAGCTTCATCATCAACTATATCACCTCGAGCAACATTTGTTATCACAGCACCTTTAGGGAAATACTCAACTGTCTCTTTATTTATTAGGTTTTCTGTTTCCTTTGTAGCTGGGCAACAGATAGATAAAACATCTGAAACTGAAAAAAGACTTTTTATACTATCATGATAAATTGCACCCTGCTCTTTATCCTCACTTAACTTTGAACGATTATGATAATGAATAACCATGCCTAAAGATTTAGCAATATTCGCAATCTTTTGACCGATACGACCCATACCTAAAATTCCTAATCTTGTTCCTGTTAACTGTTTTCCAATTAAATAATCTGCAGACCATTTCCATCCACCCTCACGAGCAGACTCGATTCCCTCTGACGCTCTTCGACAAGCTCCTAATATAAGTAATATTCCTATCTCAGCAGTAGCATCTGATAAAACCTCTGGAGTATTAGTGACAGCAATACCTCTTTTTTTAGCAGCATCTAAATCAATGTTTCCAAAACCAACTGCAAAATTTGAAATTATTTTAATACTATCTGGAAGTTTATTTATTGTATCAGCATCTAATTTTTCAGTTAAAGATGATAAAATTCCATCACATCCTTCGCTCATTTCAATAATTTTTGATTGTGAATAAAGTTCATCATTTGAATTAAATTTAGCTTCAAATAATTTTGATGCTTTATCTTCGCTCTCTCGGATCAGTCTTCTAGTAATTAAAATTTTTTTCATAAAACCCCTATTTTAAAATTTCAGGTTTGGGACCGCCTGTGTACCAATCCAAAACTTCAATTGTATGTAAAATTGGGACTTTAGTACCATGAGAAATTTGGGTAATACAACCAATATTTCCTGTTGAAATAAAATCAGGATTTAAACTTTCTATATTATTTACCTTGTTTTTTAATAGTTGTTTTGCAATTTTTGATTGTAAAATATTGTAAGTTCCAGCTGATCCACAACAAATATGTCCTTGTGGAATTTCCATAATTTCATTGTCAGTTTTTTCAAGTAATGAAATTGGTTGTGAATGGACTTTTTGACCATGCTGCATTGAACATGCAGAGTGATAAGCAACTTTATATTTCTTTCCTTTAGATTTTATATTTAACTTTAAACTTTCAAAAATATATTCAGAAATATCTCTTGTGAGATCTGATATGACTTTAGCTTTTTTACTTAATTCTTTGTCATCTCTAAAAATAAAACCATAATCTTTCATGGTAGTACCACAACCCGATGTATTAGATAAAATTGCGTCTAGATTTCCCTTTTGATGCTCCTCATACCAAGTATTTATATTGTTTTTAAAATCTTGGTGAGCATCCTCTTCTTTTCCTAGATGGTGATTTAAAGATCCACAGCAACGAATTTTTTTTGGAACTACAACTTCAACCCCATGTCTATTTAACAATCTAATTGTTGCTTCATTTATTTGAGGTGAAATTTCTTTTTGTACACACCCAGTTAATAAAGCAACTCTTGCTATTCTTTTCTTGTCTGAAACTTTATAAATCTCTTTAATAGGTAAAGTTTTTTTTGGAAAAGTTGTTGGCATTAATTCAATCATGTCTTTAATCTTTGTAGGCATTAAGAATTTGAATGGTATTGCCAATTTAACAAAAAAACTTGAAAGTCTAAATACTTTAACATTTGGTAAAGTGATTGATAAAAAATATCTAATTAGTTTATCAAAAAAAGATCTTTGATAATTTTTTTCAATATATTTTTTTCCATGATCTATGATGTGCATGTAATTTACACCAGCAGGACAAGTAGTCATACAGCTATAACATGAAAGACAACGATCAATGTGCTTAACAACTTTTTCGGTTGGTTTTCTATTATTTTCCAACATGTCTTTTATGAGATAAATTCTACCTCTTGGTCCATCCAATTCATCACCTAACAGCTGATGTGTAGGGCAAGTAGCATTACACATTCCACAGTGAACACACTTTTTAAACACTTTTTCTGTAGCAAAATTATCAGAATCTTTAAGTTGCTGTTCAGTAAATTTTGTCTGCATTAAATTCCTCTATACATTTTTCCAGGGTTTAAAATTCTTTTTGGATCAAAACTTTTCTTAATTTTTTCTGAAATCATCAAACGTATGTCATCAACTGTAAAAATTGATTCTCCATAATCATAATCTGCAGAAGTTTTTATTACAGTTAAATAACCACCAGCTTCTAAAGCTATTTTTTTTAGCTCTTTTATTTTTTCTTCTTTTTGTTCATCAACTTCTATCCAGAATAACGATCCACACCAATCTACAAAATATTTATATTTATTATCTAAAAATTTTAACAAATTCGATCCTTTTGCTGGAGGAATAACCATTCTGATTAAATTATTTTTTGTATTTTCAAAAATTTCTAAATTATTGATTTTTTTCCAAAATGGTTCCGATTGATAAACATCTAAAGTAGAAATTTCAAATTTATTAAGTTCAAGCTCTTTACTTAAATTTTTAATTTTTTCCTTAATTGAAATTTTATCTCCCTCTACTCTAAAAGCTAGAAAAGAAGTATTTGATTTTAAATCATTAAATTTTAATACAGAATTTTTTTTCTTTAAAAAATCATCATCCTTTGATTTATTTGGAACATATACTGCTCCTGATATTTCACTGCTTGAACTAGATAACTTAATAAATAAATCAAAAATCTCTTCAAATTTATCAATATAAATTGCGATTGTATTTGATGAATCTTTTTTTGGTAAAACTTTTAAAGTGATTTCTGTTAAAGCTACTAAAGTGCCAAAGGATCCAGCTATAAGTTTTGACAAATCATAACCAGTAACATTTTTAACTACCGTTCCACCTGATTTGATAAGATCCCCTTTACCGTTTACTCCTTTAAAGCCCAAAACATGATCTCTAACACTTCCAACTTTAAACCTTCTAGAGCCTGCATAATTACAAGACAAATAACCTGCAACTGTTCCTTTGTTGGATGCACCATTTTTTATGTAGCCAAAATCAATAGGCTCAAAAGCTAATTCCTGATTATTTTCATCAAGTATTTTTTCAACTTCTTCAATTGGTGTGCAAGCCTTTACTTTAATATACAGTTCTTCAGGTCTGTAATCTATTATGCCTGTTAACTTCGAAAGTGACATTGTATTTGCTGATTGAGCTTTATTTCCTATAAAGCTTTTAGAATTATTTCCTATTATTTCTGTAGGAGAGTCTTTTTTGTAAAGTTCTTTAATTAATTCTGAAACTTCACTCTCATTTTTTGGATAATAAATATTATTAGAATCTTGGAAGATCTGGGAATTTATCTTTGCTTTTGTGGACATGAACCCTTCCTTCCTCCGCGCACTTTCTAAGAATAGGATATACTTTTCCAGGATTTAACAAGTTTTTTTCATCTAATGATTTTTTAATATCTAACTGTTGTTGAATATCATTATCATTAAACATCTCACACATAAGTTCTCTTTTTTCGATACCAACTCCATGCTCTCCTGTGATTACTCCTCCAAGTCTTACGCAAGTTTTTAATATTTCTGATCCAAACTCTTCAGTTTTTCTCAACTGCTCTTTATCATTTCCATCAAACAT
>NZ_CVST01000003.1 GCF_001180225.1 Candidatus Pelagibacter communis
CTGAGATTTGGATCAGGAGGGTTTTCTCTTGCATTACCTCCTGGTAAGAATGTTCCACTAGTGTTTCCACAAGAGTACAACAAAGTGGGAAGAGCAAGGATAATTGCAATTTTTGAAATTAGAGAATACATTTTAATTAATACTACGATTATTTAAGATAATTTAATCAGAAAAAATTCTATACAATTCTTTTTTTATTAAAAATACTAAAAAATAGTAAAAATACTATAATTTTATGTTGCAAATATGCAACAATGAGAGATTTTATGATTATTAATTCAAATTAATTAAAAAAAATACTCTGAAAAATTGTAAAAAATCAGTGTTTATTATTAATAATTAACAAACATTAAGGAGTAATTAATATGAACAATTTTAAGAAAATCGGATTATCAGCATTAGCTGGTTCTCTAGTTGCATTTTCAGCTAACGCTGGTGATTTAAGCGTTTCTGGTTCTGCATCTATGACTTTGTCTGACGCTGGTTATGAAACAACTGGTAACGGTTGGACAATGGGTGATACTTTATCATTCTCTGGTGGTG
>NZ_CVST01000004.1 GCF_001180225.1 Candidatus Pelagibacter communis
GAGAACACTCATGATAGTGTAAAACTAACATTAGATACTGGTCATATGTTGTTTGCTGAGGGAGACTCGTTAAAAATATTAAACGATTTTAGCGAGAGATTAATTCATATGCATTGTAAGGACATTAGAAAAAATGTTTTAGAAAAATCTTTAAAAGAAGACTTAAGTTTTAGAGGAGCATTTTTAGAGGGTGCATTTACAGTTCCAGGTGATGGATGTATTGATTACAAGCCTTTATTTGATGTGTTGAAAGAAAAAAATTATTCTGGTTGGTTAGTAGTAGAGGCAGAACAAGATCCTGCAAAAGCAAATCCATTTGAATATGCAAAAATAGGTTACAAGTATTTAACTGAAACTTTAAATCTTAGTGGTATTGAGATTTATAAAAGTTAACTTTCAATATAAATAAACTTAAACTTTAAGATTAATTTCTTACTACAGTCTTACAATTTTTGATTTTTCCAATGTATCATCGAAATAATCAATTATATTTTGAATTGTTTCTACACCCATTCTTGTCATACATTCATCAGTAAATGCTGCTGTATGTGGACTTAAATAAACTTTTTCATTTTTTAAAAGAGGATTATCATTTTCTGGTGGCTCTTGTTTAAATACATCAATTCCTGCTCCAAATATTAAATCTTCATTTAAAGCCTTATCAAGATCTTCCT
>NZ_CVST01000005.1 GCF_001180225.1 Candidatus Pelagibacter communis
GAAACTATTATATGTTCACAATATTTATCATAAATATCAGTATCCTTTTTGAAACTTGAAATGTTTATTATTTTTTTCTTTTTTCTATCTTCAAAAAAAACTTTATACCTTAGTTTTTGAGCAGCTTTTATCTCACTTTTAGTATCGGCCAATTTAGTGATAAAAGTAGGTTTAAAAAAATTTCCAGTATTTATGTAAAATTTTTTACTATAATTAGTATTTGAAAAATGTTTTAAAGTTAACATTGGAATTAAATAAGAGATTCTTATTTAATTTTTGTTAAACATATGTTTCAAATTTCTTACAGATGATTGGTTTTTTTGAATTAATTTTAATATTAATAATAATAATTTTAGTAATAAAATTATGGAATACTAAAAAAGATAGCATTGAAGAAAAAAAAACTATCTTATCTAAATATGATCCCAATAAGGATAAAAAATTTATTTTAGATGAATTAGAGGATCAATTTATTGCTCTTAATAAATTAAACATAATTGATTATGCCAATCCGAGTGCCAAAATAAGATTTGGTAATAATTTAGAAAATAAACATTTAGGAACAATTATAAGAAATCCTGAGTTAGATAATCTTATAAAAAATGTAAAATTAAGTAATAAAACTGATCATATAGATCTTGAAATTGATTTACCGTCGTATCAGCATTACAGGGTTTATGCCATCCCTGGTCCAACAAAACTATTTCCAGACCAAGAGTCTGTGGTGTTATTTCTCAAAGACTTGACGGAAATTTCAAAAGCTCAAAAATTTAGAACAGATTTTGTTGCAAATGTAAG
>NZ_CVST01000006.1 GCF_001180225.1 Candidatus Pelagibacter communis
AGAAAATAAATTTTCTAAAGAGACATAAACTTTAAGTTTTTTTATTTCTACAATTTTATCTTTTTTAGAATTAATTGAAGAATTATTTGTAATAAAATGAGGTCTTGGTAAAAATTTATAATCTAAATCTTCTTGGAAATTAAACTCTAAGTTTAATTTGTTTTTTAAATTTTTTTTAATTTCTAAAGCTACTTCCTGTTTGTTATGAATGTTTGGGAATGAAAGATATGATAAAAATAAAATAATTAGTGCGACAATAGATAAAAATATTTTATTGTTAATTAATAAATATTTAAAGTTATCAACATTTAACTTGTTTAAATTTTTCTCTAATAGATTATTAATAAACTTACTGAATTTTTTATTAAAATTAGCAATTAATTTAAGATTATTCATTTTAAGTAGTAATCTTATAAAACATTATTTTGAATGATAAATAGAGAATATTTAAATGGTTTAAATGAAGCTCAGAAGGATGCTGTAATGCATCTAGATGGTCCTCTTTTAATAGTAGCTGGCGCTGGTTCAGGAAAAACTAAAGTTCTAACATCAAGAATAGCAAATATAATTAAGGAAAAAAAAGCTTTTCCTAATCAAATTCTTGCAGTCACTTTTACAAATAAAGCTGCTAAAGAAATGCAAAATAGAGTTAGTAAAATTTTAGGATCTGCTGCTGTTGGTCTTTCTTGGTTAGGAACTTTTCATTCAATTTGTGCAAAATTATTAAGAAAACATGCTTCAGCCGCAAAATTAAACTCGAATTTCACTATTATAGATACTGACGATCAGATTAGATTAATAAAAAATATATGCAAAGCAGAAAATATCGACATCAAACAATTATCTCCAAGATTTATACTTGCAATAATTGATAGATGGAAGAATAAAGGTTTTTATCCTGGAGAAGTAATTATAAATAAAAAAGACATTTATGAGAAAACTGTTCTTCCATTATACAAAATATATCAACAAAAATTAACTGATTTAAATTCCTGCGATTTTGGAGATTTGATTTTACATACAGTAAAAATTTTAGAATTTAATCAGGATATCAGAGAAATATATTCTAAAAATTTTAAATATATTTTAGTTGACGAATATCAAGATACAAATTTTATTCAAAGTAAATGGCTTAATCTTCTATCTGAAAAAAATAAAAATATTTGCTGTGTTGGTGATGACGATCAATCGATATATAGCTGGAGAGGTGCTGAAATTAAAAACTTTTTAGAATTTGACCAAGTTTATGAGAATACAAAAGTAATAAGATTAGAACAAAATTATAGATCCTCACAGAATATTTTATCAGTTGCTTCAAACCTTATTTCTAATAATCAAAATAGAGTTGGAAAAAAATTGATTACTACAATGGAAGAAGGTGATTTAGTTCAATTAAACTGTTTTAAAAATGGTAAAGATGAAGCAGTTGGAGTTTCAGATGAAATTGAAAAAAAAGTAAAAAAAAAATTCTCTTATAATAATATTGCAATTTTAGTTAGAGCCATCTTTCAAACACGTGAATTTGAAGAGCGATTTCTGAAAATTGGTATGCCTTACAGAATATTAGGTGGTACAAAATTTTATGAAAGAGCTGAGATTAAAGATTGTATTGCATACTTAAGGTTAATCCATCAAGAGAAAGATGACTTAGCTTTTGAGAGAATTGTTAACAATCCAAAAAGATCAATAGGTGATAGTACCTTAAAAAGCATTCACGAGTTTGCTAAGGAAAATAATTTAAATTTAGAAAGAGCATCAATTAAAATGCTTGAACAAAATTTAATTAAGCCGAAAGCTAAAATTGGACTTGGTTTATTTATTAATTCTCTAATCAAGTGGAGAGATGATTTAATTATAAAGAAATCAAATCATATAAAGTTATTACAAGTTGTTTTAGATGAATCTGGCTATTCAGCAATGCTTAAAAATAAAAAAGATTTAGATAATGAAAATAGACTGGAAAATATTAAAGAATTGTTAAGTGCTATGAAAGAATTTGATAATCTGGAAAGTTTTTTAGAACACGTATCTTTAGCAACCTCGGTAGATCAAGAATGGGATGGTGAAAAAATTAATATGATGACCATGCATGCAGCAAAAGGTTTGGAATTTGATGTTGTATTTTTACCTGGATGGGAAGAGGGATTGTTTCCACATCAAAAATCTATTGAAGAAAAAGGTCAAAATGGCCTAGAGGAAGAAAGACGATTAGCGTATGTAGGAATTACAAGAGCAAAGAAAAAAGCTATAATCTCTTTTTCAATGAATAGATTTTACCAAGGAGATTGGATAGACAGTATGGCTTCGCGATTTATTGATGAACTACCAGAAAAACATTTAGAAAAAAATTCTTTCTTTGAAGAAGAAATTAACAATGATGATGATTTTGAATTTAATCAGGATTTTGAAATTGAAGAAGGAACAAGAAGTCCTGGATGGATAAGATATCAAAAGAGAATTAAATGAGAAATCATATAAAATTATTAAGAACTAAATTTAAAAAATATGGAATTGATGGCTACATAATTCCAAAAAATGATGATTTTTTTACTGAATATTCAAAATTAAATCGATTAAAGGTTATTTCAAATTTTAGTGGATCTGCTGGTTTAGCCATAATTCTTAAAAATAAAAATTATTTGTTTACAGATGGAAGATATACAATTCAAAGCAAAATTGAGAGTGGTAAAAATTTTAAAATTTATGGATTTGAAAAATTAATAAATTGTAGTTTATTTAAAAATCTTACACTTGGTATAGATCCAAAATTATTTACCAATACTCAAGTTAAAAAATATTTTTTAAAACACAACAAAGTCAAATTTGTTAAAAAAAATCTAATTGATGAAATTAAAAAACAGAAAAAACACACCTCTAAGCCATTTTTTTCTTTAGATAAAAATATTGTTGGTGAAAGTATTAATTCAAAATTAAATAAGATAGCTAAATACCTAAAAAAAAATAAATCTGATTATATTTTTATTAGTGCGCCAGAAAATGTTGCGTGGACTTTAAATATAAGAGGTGTAGATGGTCCTAACAGTCCGGTTCCCAATTCGAGATTAATAGTAAGTAAATCAAAAAAAATACTACTTATAAGCAATCTTAAAAAGTGTAAGCAATTATTAAAAAATAAAATTATTAATAAAGATGAATTTTTAGATACAAATACTCTACCAAGTAAAATACGAAATCTTAAGGGAAAAAATTTTATTATTGATGATAAATCTTGTTCAATATTTTATGAAAATTTAATTAAGTCTAAATTTAAGATCATAAATAGAGAAGATCCAATTTATCTTTTAAAGGCAATCAAAAATAAAACTGAAATTAAAAATATGATTAATGCTCATATCTTAGATGGAGTAGCATTAACTAAATTTTTATTTTGGATAAAAAAAATTAATAAAAAAAAAATTACAGAAGTAGAAGCAGCTAAGAAACTAGAAAATTTTAGAAAATTAAATAAAAATTTTCTTTATCCTAGTTTTGATACAATAGCAGGATCTGGCAAAAATGGTGCTATTGTCCATTATCGTGCAAAGAAAGAAAATTGCCGTGTTATAAATAAGAGGGATATTTTCCTTTGTGATTCTGGAGGTCAATATAAATATGGAACAACTGATGTAACAAGGACTATTTGTTTTTCAAAACAAAAACAAAAAATCAAAAATGTTTTTACAAAAGTTTTAAAAGGTCATATTGCGGTAGCTATGACTAATATTAGTAAAAATGATACTGGGAAAAAAATCGATAAAAGAGCAAGAAAATTTTTAAATAAAAGCAATTTAGATTATGCCCATGGTACAGGACACGGTGTAGGTTTTTTTCTTAATGTTCATGAAGGTCCTCAATCTATCACAAAAATAAATACAGTAAAAATTAGAGAAGGTATGATTTTAAGTAATGAGCCTGGGTATTATAAAACAAATGAGTATGGAATACGGATTGAAAATTTAGTTTATGTTAAAAAAATAAGGAAAAATTTGTTTTTTCAGAATTTAACAATGGCACCTATAGAGAAAGATTTAATAAATTTTGACCTATTAACAATTGATGAGAAAAACTATCTGTTTAAATATCATCTAGAAGTTTATTCAAAGATATCTAATTATTTAAATGTAAATGAGAAAAAGTGGTTAGCTAGTTTTATTTAGCATTTTTAAAAATTCAGATTGATCTATGATTTTTATTTTTAACTCTTTTGCATAATCTACTTTCCTTTTAGTTGGTTTATCACCAATTATTAAGAAATTTAGTTTTTTTGATACACTGCTAATTGTTTTTCCAGAATTTTCCTCTATTAAAGATTTAATTTCAGCCCTACTAACTCCACTTAGCTTTCCAGTAACTAAAAAAGTCTTATTTTTTAAAATTCCATCATCTGAATTTTGAAGAGCATCTTTAATTGCTAAAATCTTCTCTAATTCATTCAAAATGTTAATGTTTGTTTCATTAGAAAAGAAATTTTTAATAGAATTTACTTGTGTTTCACCAATTCCATCAATATTTACCAAATCTTCATAGTCATTCTGCATAGATAAATTTTTAAATTTTGAAAATGTTATGTAATGTTTTGACAACAACTTTGCATTTTCCAATCCTATATGTCTTATTCCTAAGGAATAAATAAATCTATCTAACGTAATTTTTTTTTTTTGATTAATCGAGTATTTTAAATTTTGAACAGATAATTTGCCCCAACCCTCAAGTTTTTCTATTCTCTCATAATTTAATTTAAATATATCTTGAGGAAACTTGATTAATTTTAATTCCCAAAAATTTTCAACTATCTTTTTTCCAAAACCATCTATATTAAACGCTTCTTTTGAAACAAAGTGTTTTAATTTTTCAATTGATATTTTATCACAATAATACCCCTCACTTGAACATCTCCTAACAGCATCAACTTTTTTTGTTACCTTATTAAATTCTTTAATTGTTTTTGATCCACAAGATGGGCAATTTTTTGGAAAAATAAATTTTTTTGAATTTTTTAATCTTTTTTGTTTATCTATAGAAAGTATATGTGGTATTACATCGCCTGCCCTCTCAATAACTGCTGTATCACCTATTCTAATATCTTTTCGATTAATTTCATCTTCATTGTGTAACGTTGCATTTGAAACTATGACTCCACCAATATTAATTGGTTTAATTTTAGCAACTGGGGTTAAAGCTCCAGTTCTCCCTATCTGAATTTCTATGTCTAAAATTTTAGAAACTGCTTTGTTGGATGAAAACTTGTGCGCAACAGCCCATCTGGGGGCATTGGCAATATTACCTAATCTTTTTTGCATTACAAAATCATTCACTTTGTAAACTATTCCATCTATGTCAAAATCTATGTAAGGCCTTTTTTTTTCAATCTCATGATAATTTGCCATTAAATTTTTAACACCTGAAATTAACTTGTTCATTGGATTTGTTTTAAATCCCCACTTATTCAATTTTTTTAGGAAATCACTTTGATTATTGGCCATTAATCCTTTTTCATAACCAAATGTATAGGCAATAAATTTTAAAGGTATTTTTTTTGTTTCTTCTGGATTTTTTTGTCTAAGAGAACCAGATGCTGCATTTCTTGGATTAGCAAATTTTTCATTTAAAATTTTAAAATCACTATTTTGAATAAATACTTCTCCTCTGATATCAATTTCCTCAGGGAAATCTTTATTTAGAATTTTTTTTGGAATATCTTTTATTGTTTTTAGATTTTCAGTTATATCTTCACCTTCTTTACCATCACCTCTTGAAAGACCTTTGTAAAATTTACCATTTTTGTAAGTCAATGAAGCAGATATTCCATCAATTTTAGGCTCAGCACTATAAAAAATTTCTAATCCATTTTTTATTGCAAGATAATTTATAATTTTTTTTTCAAAATTAATTAGATCTTCTTCAGAAAAAACATTTCCTAAAGATAGCATAGGTATTTTATGTACTGACTTTTGAAAATTTTTTGAAGGTTTAAATCCTACACTTTTAGATGGAGAATCTTTTGAATTAAGAAAAGTATAGTTTTTTTCTAATTTTAAAATTTCTTTTTTCAGGTTATCATATTCTTCATCAGAAACCAATGAGGTGTTATTATCAAAATAACTTTGATTATATTTTTTAATTAAATTTATTTTTGAAATATAAATATTTTTTATTTTTACCTTGTTCATACTAATCAAAAATAGATTTAAATTTTTTGATTATTTTATTGGTCTTTTTATTCTTATCTTTTTGCATTAATTTATAATTTTCTGAATAAAGTTTATCAAAAAAACTATAAGATTTTTTATACCAGTATGATGATTGGTAATTATATCCTAAAAGTTGAGCATATTTTTTTGCTTCTTGCTCGAGACCCAATAAGTAATATACTTCTACCAATCTATATAAAGCCTCCTCTACATAAATTGTAGTATCATAATAATCCAAAATATTTTTAAATCTATTTATTGCAGGTATCCATTTTTTTCTTTCAAGATAATATCTGCCAATATACATCTCTTTTGATGCCAAAATATCATCAATATAATTAATTTTAAAATTTACATCTTTTGCGTAATCACTATTTGGAAAATTTTCTAAAATATAAGCAAAGTATTGTTTTGATTTTGTGATTGATTTTAGGTCTTTTTTTTCATCAACTATTTGTTCATAATAACAAAGACTTAATAAATAATACGCGTAATCAATATTTTTATGTTTTGGATAAATTCTTAAAAATCTTTCTAATTCTGCTATTGCATCTAAATAATAATCTTGAGAATAATAACTATACGATGCCATTAAAGCTGATCTGGGAGCCCATGAAGATTGAGGAAATAAAATTTCAGCCTCATTAAATTTTAAAGCTGCAAAGAGTACGTCTCCTGCTTTCAAAGCCTTCATGCCCTCTTCATAGGCCTCGACAACTTGTGAAATTAATTTTTCTTCCTTAATTTCAGATTTTTTAATCGGTTCTTTGGTGCAAGAAATAAATAAAAATAAAAATAAAATTAGAAAAACATTTAATTTTCTCATAATAAATTTATATTTACTTTAAATAATTATAAAAGACTTACTTATTAATTATGCAATAGATCTGAGATATTTTCTATTAATTAAAGTATATGGTAAGTTTTTTTCTTTAATTTCTAAAATAGAAAAATTTTCCTCGCTTTGAAAAACTTTTCTTAATAGTTTGTTAGTCATATAATGACCGCCCTGACTACATTTTACACTACCAATTATTCTATACCCTGCTGTATACAGATCTCCTATACAATCCAATATCTTATGGTTTACAAATTCTTTCTTATTTCTTAATCCTTCAGGATTCAATATTTCAGTATTCTTAACAACTACTGCATTATCTAAACTACCACCTTTAGCAAGACCATTTTTTTTTATTAATTCTATATCTTCAAATAAACAAAAGGTTCTGGAATTATATACATCTGTCAAATCATCTTCATACACTTTAAATATATTTCTTTGATTTCCAATAATTGAATTTTTATATTTTAACTCAAAATCTATATCTAGACTTAAAGTTGATGGTTTAATATTTATATAACGATTGCCTTCAGAATAGCCTACTTCCTTTTTTATTTTAATAATTTTAATTGGAAAGTTAGATGTTTCAATTCCAGCTGAAATTATTTTTTCTATGAATATTTTTGCTGATCCATCTAGTATAGGAACTTCCTCATTATCTATTTCAATTAAAGCATTATCTATGCCTAATCCAAATAAAGCGCACATTAGATGTTCTATAGTTGAAACTTTAGCACCATATTCATTTTCAATTGTGGTATTTAAAGATGTATTGGTAACATTCATAAAATTTGGATAAACCAAATTATTACTTTTTAAATCTATTCTTTTAAAAACTATACCCTGGTTAGGTAATGCAGGTTTAATGTTTACGTTCACATCCAAACCACTATGAAGAGATATGCCATTAAACGAGACATTATTTTTAATAGTTTTTTGAGTTAAATACGACACGAGTAGTTTCTAATTAGAATGTTGAGTTATTTAAAAACAACTATTGTTACAAGATAAAACAAAATTAGCTGAATAATTGAAAAAATTTTTCAAAAAAGCCAAGTTTTTCAGAGGATTTTGAAGTTATACGAACTTCATTGATATTAAGACCATTTAATAACTTGTGAGCCTTCAGTGAAATATCCAACTCTTCCTCCTCTTTAAAATAATTATTTACATATCCTTTATCTAGATAATTATTAACTTGAATTTGATATTTTTTTAAATTGCTTTCTATTTCATAAATAATTAATTTTGATATTGAGATTAATTTAATTTCTAAAACTATTTCATCACTATTAATATTATCTAATAGAGATGAATAACTAATACCTTTGATTATATATTTATTTATTGCCATATGAACAAGCTTATGGTGATTGTAACTTTCTTGAAATAAATCTTTTACATCTGAGAGTATCTTTTCTAAAATTGTGTTTGTGATATTTCCAGAATAATTTTTTTTTTTTACACTTAAATTAAAATTAAGATTTGAATTATTCTCAATTATAACATTTATATGGTTTACAAAATTACCTGCTATTTTTTCAATCCTGAAAATATTCTTTTCTAAAAACTCACTGAGAAGATTTAAATCTATTTTTTCCAAGTCAGTTTCATAGTCAAATTCTCTCTTATATAAATTTTTAAAATTTTTTATATCTAATAAGTGTATTTCAAATTTTTTATGAGAAATAATTAAATAAGTTTCAAAGTCTATTACATCATTCATTTAAAATTATTATTTGATTTTTTATTCTAGCATCCAATATTTTTTTATTCTCTAATTTAATATTTTTTAAAAAAAATGATATTTTATCTAAAGTTTCTCTATCAATTTTCTCAGGTAATTTAATTAAAAAATTGTTAGTAAATTTTAAATCCCATCTATTAGATTTAAAATAATATAAAGATCCTATTTGTGAATATTCAATATTTGATTGATCAATAATTTTCTTTAATTCAACTACCTCATTAATATCTGGATTCCCAAATATGTACGGTAGTTGTATATTTGAAATATCATTATTTGATAGTTTGCCATTGTTACCTAATAAAAAAAACTTTCTATTTTTATTGATCCTAGCAATAAAATTTGTCTTCTTAATATTGATATCAATTGAATGAGGATATTTTTTTATAACGTTATAGTCTTCAACTAATGAATTAGATTCGATTATGTTTTGAAAATTTTTTTTTTTAATAAAAAAAATATTTTTTAAGTCCAAATTATTTAAATTATAAAGTATTTTTTTTTGTTCATTTTCGTCTAAACCAAAAATATTTATACTTTTAATTTTTTCAAACTTTAGATTATTTATTGAGTTATTATTTATTGAGCCCAATAAAATTAACAAAAAAAAATAAATTAAGATTTTTTTATTTTTTCTTTGAGGCATCTTTTAAAATCCATTCAATTAATTTTAAAAAGCTTATTCCTTTATAAGAAGCTATTTCTGGGACAAGAGATAATTTAGTCATACCTGGTTGAGTGTTAATTTCTAATAAATAAAATTTACCCTTGTAATATTTAAAATCTGAACGTGTAACACCAGAGCAACCAATGATCTGATGTGCTTTGAATGCAATGTTCATTACTTGATTTAATTTTTTATTTGGTAAATCAACAGGGATTATATGTTTAGTTTTTGCATTTGTGTTGTACTTTGCTTGATAGTCATAGAAAGCTCTTTTGGGTTTTAATTCAATTGCTCCAAGTTTTTTATTACCCATAATTGCTACCTGAATTTCTCTTCCTCCAATAAATTCCTCAATCATAATTTTTTTGTAATCTTTTAATGATTTAACTTTTTGTGTTAGATTAGATTTGTTGCATATAAAAACATTAACACTTGAACCCTCATTTAAAGGTTTAATGACAACAGGAAATTTTAATTTTGACTTAATTTTTTTTATTAAGGTAGATGATTTATAACCATAATTATAAATAAAAAATTTTGGTGTATTAATTTTATTTTTTATAAAAATTTTTTTTGAAATTTCTTTATCCATAGCTAAAGATGAAGCAACAACACCAGAATGGGTATATGGAATTTTAAATTTCTCTAAAATACTTTGGATATATCCATCCTCTCCAAATTGACCATGCAATGCATTAAAAATTATATCAGGTTTAAATTTTTTAATATTTAAAGATAAAGATCTATCTGGTTCAGAAATCTGAATTTTATAACCATTTTTTTTCAGCTCTTTTGCAACCTGTTTA
>NZ_CVST01000007.1 GCF_001180225.1 Candidatus Pelagibacter communis
ATATACCTTTTCAATTAAACCCAGACATGCCTCTTGATGGAATAACTCGTGATAAATATCTTGAAATAAAATTTGGTGGAAAAAAATTTGCAGATCCTATGTATGAAAATATGAAATTAAAAGCAAAAGAATCTGGAATGAATTTTAATTTAGATAAAATAAGAAAAACTCCAAATACAGTTCTATCTCATTTACTGATAATTTTGAGTGAAAAGTTTAATATACAAAACCAGGTAAAAGAAAAAATTTATCGATCATATTTTGTCGATGGTCTCGACATAGGAGATATTCATATTTTAACTGAAATTGCAAAGCAACATAATATTTCTGAAGAGATCTTTGAAAATTTTATAAATGATAAAAATATTGAGGCTGTAAATTCAAAAATATCAATTGCTAAAAAAAAGAATATAAGTGGTGTTCCGTTTTATGAGATAGGAAATGATTTTATATCAGGTGCTCAAAGTGTAACTCACTTGGAAAATGCAATAAATTCGAACTTAAACTAAAATTAAGTCAATTTTTTCTTTGTTATAACTTTTTAAAACTATATGTTAAGTTCATGGACTCATTAAAAAACTGGATGAAAGATGCTGCAAATATTTTGTTTGATGATAGCAAAAATGATCTGAGAGCACTGCCCAAAACAGTTAGGCTTCAAATTCTTTTAGTTTT
>NZ_CVST01000008.1 GCF_001180225.1 Candidatus Pelagibacter communis
TCCATGCTCCACCAAGCTACCCCTTTTAAAGGTAATAGAATTATGCACAGAATAACTATATTGTAGTTATAATAATTCGTTTAAGGATTTTACCTCTCCAATATTAAATGTAATTGCATCTTCTCTTTTAAATCCATAATTTTCTGCATTATCTTTAAATCGAATTGGTGGTTCCATAATTGGCTCTAAAGATAAAACAAAAGTCCCCCAATGCATTCCTAATACTTTTTTGCTTTTAAGATCTTTTGCTACATTTAAAGCTTCTTCTGGGGTTGTATGGTAAATAGTTTTATCGAACATTGGTTTAAAATTATATGCTCCAATGTTGATCATAGTAAGATCAATCGGACCATATTTTTCTCCTAGTTCTTTATAGATATTTCCATAACCAGTATCACAAGCAAATAAAATTTTTCTATTTTTATATTCAATTAAAAAATTCCCCCACAAAGTTTTATTTGTGTCTGTTAGACTTCTTTTTGACCAATGAACTGCTGGTAGTAAGGTTATTTTTAAATCACTATTAATATTTTTGTGATCATACCAATCCATTTCATTTACATCTTCATAATTCTTAAAATATTTTCCAAGGTTAAGTGGAACTAATACTTTAGCATCTTTGTATGGAAAATTTCTGATAGTTGACATATCTTGATGATCATAATGATTGTGAGTTAATAAAAATAAATCTGTTTTTGGAATTTCGTTTAGATCTAATGCAGGTTTAGTAAATCTCTTTGGCCCAAATATTAACGGACCAGCATTTTTTGAAAAAACTGGATCAGTAATTATTGTTGTGTTACCTAATTTAATTAAATAAGTAGCGTGCCCAATCCAGGCGATATAATCAGCATTTTTGTATTTTTCTAAATCAGATTTAACTTTTTCTTTTTCGACAACATGCTCTTTTGGAAAATTAAGACTAATATTTTTTCTTAATTTACTGAAAGTTCTATAAGAAAATTTCCCTGATCTAGATATTACAACAGGTGAACCCTTAGGATTTCGAAAAGTTCCATTTGACAAATGATGATAAGGTTTTTCTTTCATTACATTAATTATTTTTTTCCATTAGCCACAAATCATCCCCAGCTAAAAAATAAATTTTCCCATTAATTGGGTGAACTTGTATGTCTCTAATTCTTCCAATTTTATCCTTAAAAATAATTTCCTCTTGGATTTCAGATGTGTTTGAAAATATTAATTTTCTTAAAGATTTA
>NZ_CVST01000009.1 GCF_001180225.1 Candidatus Pelagibacter communis
TGTGGATAACTTCAACCATAGATAGTTTAAGTTGGTTATTTAAATATATAAATTCTGATTTTGAATATGAATGTTTTAGATTTTGTCATGGTTGGTTCTAATGATCATCAAAAAGCAGGTGATTTTTATGATGCTGTTTTTGAACCTTTGAAATTAAAAAGAATTTTAAAAACAGAAAAGTATTTGGGTTATGCTCATTTAAGTGATTTAGATAAAGTTCAATTTTATGTAACGCATCCTGTAAATGGTGAGCCTGCAACTTTTGGAAATGGTTCACAAACTACTTTATTAGCTGACACTAAAGAAGCAGTAGATAAATTTTATGAAGTTGCAATATCAAAAGGAGCAACAGATGAAGGTGGACCAGGGGTTAGAAAAGATGGAAATTACTATGCATACGTTCGTGATTTAGATGGAAATAAGATTGCAGCAAAAAGTATTTTAACTTAAATTAAGGAGATATATGAAACTAAGTTGTCATTGTGGATCTGTAGAAGCTGAAATTAATTCTACAGTTAATGAGTTAGCGAAGATTGTCAGATGCAATTGTTCAATTTGCAAAAGAAAAAATGCAACTATGGGCATGGTTAAAAATGAAGATTTTAAACTTACAAAAGGTGAGGACAAAATAAAACTTTATCAATACCATTCAAAAATTGCTAAACATTATTTTTGTACTGATTGTGGAATTTACACTCATCACAATCCAAGAAGTGCACCAGCTATGACTGGATTTAATTTGGGTTGTATCGATGAAGTTAAAGTTGAAGATATAAAAGAGATAGCTCAATTTGATGGTCTCAACCATCCAATGGACCAAGAAAAATAAAAATTCAATGCAATCTACTGCTGAGTGTTTTAAAAAAGTTAAAAGTGATTGTTTAAAATTTATTAAATCACAAGAAACCTCAAAAGAAAAATTTAGAAACAAAGATAAGATGCTTAAATCTTTTCTAATACCTGCATGTTTTTGGATCGCAAAAAAAGCTAATAATAAAAAACCTTACTT
>NZ_CVST01000010.1 GCF_001180225.1 Candidatus Pelagibacter communis
GTGATGGAGTATTGGTAAACACTGCAATCGCGAAAGCAAAAAAACCATTTGATATGGCTCTAGCATTTAAAAATGCTGTTATAGCTGGAAGACAATCATACAACTCAGGAAGAATAGATAAAACCTTGATGGGAAATCCTTCCTCTCCTCTAAAGGGTATTATTTAGTCTTTTTAAAAAATTTTTTTTTTTTATAATTTTTTTTAATTTTCTTAACTTCTTTTTGTTGAGAAATCTTATCTTCTTTATTTTGGGTTTCTAAGTTTTTTAATTTTTCATAATGCTCAACAAGTTCAATAGTTTTTTTGGATTTGTTCTGAATGTTTATAATATATTCTGGAATTATCAGAGTATTGTCACTGATGATATCAATTGTCATTTTATTCTTTTTTTCAAAGTAAGTTAAATCATTAACAAAATTTTCTTTTAGAAAATCTGAAATTTTTTCGCAGACTTTTACTTCAACAAATTTTGCTTTATTAGTTACAGCCTTTAATTCAACAATTTTTAATAATTTTTGAGCAAAAGACTCGTCTGTTAAAGTTACCTTCCATTTAACAGCACTTTCTCTCAATCTTTGTCTAGACATCTCTAAAAGGCCAAAATTACTTATTCTTCCAATTTGAATTCTTGCTCTATCAGATCTACATTTTTCCTTAAGCTTTCTTTCTACTAAACGTCGGTTGCCAAAACTAAGCATGTCAATGAAGTCTATAATTATTAATCCTGATAAATCTCTAATTTTTATCTGTCTTGCAATTTCTTCTGCTGCTTCAATATTTGTATCTAAGGCTGTACTCTCTACATTTTTACCTTTAATTGAGCTACCAGAGTTAATGTCTATCGATACAAGTGCTTCTGTAGGATTAATAACTAAATATCCTCCAGATTTGAGTTTAATTTCTGAATCAAAAATTTGATTTAATTTTTGTTCAATATTTTCCTCAATAAATAGTGGTGTTCTTCCTCTATATTTTTTAACTTTTTTTACACTTGATGGCATCATTGTTTTCATAAAAGATTGGGCTTTTTTATAACCTTCATTTCCTTCAACAATAATTTGGTTAGTACTATCATCGTACATATCTCTTAAAGTTCTTTTAATTATTTCGCTTTCTTGATGAATTAAAGAGGGAGCTATAGAATTAATTGCATTATCTTTTATCTGTCCCCAAGTATTAATTAAACTTGTTAAGTCACTATTGATTTCATTTTTTGTTTTGTTGCTTCCTGCTGTTCTTACAATTAAACCCATCTCTTTAGGGATTTCAATTTCAT
>NZ_CVST01000011.1 GCF_001180225.1 Candidatus Pelagibacter communis
TTGATATGAGTTCTGTAAAACCTACGACAGCAACAAAACACGGAACTAATTTAAAATCAAAAAATGTAAATTATTTAGACGCACCAGTTTCAGGAGGAACAATTGGAGCAGAAGAAGCTTCACTAGCTATCATGGTTGGTGGTGAACAAAGTGTTTTTGATAATTCTGAAAAAATTTTAAAAGCAATGGGAAACCCAACATTAGTTGGACCCATTGGAAGTGGACAAGTATCAAAACTAGCAAATCAAATTGTTGTTGGAGTTACAATTGGAGCTGTTGCAGAAGCCATAACATTATGTGAAAAAGCTGGAGCAGATCCAAATAAATTAATCAAAGCTCTTTCAGGTGGATGGGCAGATAGTAAAATACTTCAAACACATGGAAAAAGAATGATTGATAAAGATTTTAGCCCTAAAGGTAAGACTTATACTCATTTGAAAGATATGAATAATATTTTAGAATGTGCAAATTCTTATAATACTCATTTACCTATTTCAAATTTAGTTAAAGAAATGTATAAAACCTTAGTTGATAATGGTCATGGTAACACTGATCACAGTTCACTTTATAACGAGATTGAAAGGATAAATAAGAAATGAGTGGGAGACTTAATGGGAAACAAATTGTTGTAACAGCAGCAGGACAAGGAATTGGAAAAGCAACAGCAATTGCATTTCATAAAGAAGGAGCTCATGTAACAGCTACAGACTTAAATGATAAAACATTAGCAGAATTAAATAAAGAATATCCAGATATTAAAGTTACCAAATTAGACTCAACTGATAACAAAGCTATCTTAGAATTTACTAAAACTCTTGATAAAGTAGATGTATTATTTAATGCAGTTGGATTTGTTCACCATGGAACAATTCTTGAATGTGATGAAAAAGATTGGGATTTCTCATCAAATGTGAATGTGAAATCAATGTATTTTATGTGTAAGGCGATATTACCATTGATGGTAAAACAAAATGGTGGAAGCATAATTAATGTGTCTTCATGTGCTTCAAGTTTAAAAGGTTTTCCAAACAGATTTGTCTACGGAACAACAAAGGGCGCTGTCATAGGTTTAACTAAAGCAATTGCTGCTGACTTTGTAAAACAAAATATCAGATGTAATTCAATTGCTCCTGGAACAGTTTTCTCACCATCTTGGCAAGACAGAGTAAACCAGAGCCCAGATCCAGTTCAGGCAAAAAAAGATTTTATTGCAAGACAACCAATGGGAAGATTAGGAACTGCAGAAGAAATTGCTGCAGTTGCAGTTTATCTAGCAAGTGATGATGCAACATTTACAACAGGGACTACAATTTCTGTTGATGGTGGAATTTCAATATAATTTAATAACAAAAGGACAATTATGAAATTACTAAGAGTAGGTCAAAAAGGACAAGAAAAACCAGCAGCTTTAGACAAAGATGGTAAAATTAGAGATATTAGTTCACATATTTCAGATTTAAATCCTGATCATTTAAATTTTGAAACTATTTCAAAATTACAAAGTGCTGATTTAGCAAGTCTTCCAGAGATATCTTCAAGTGAAAGAATTGGTTCATGTATAACAAAACCAGGAAAATTTATTGCAATTGGTTTAAACTTTTCAGATCACGCTGCCGAAACAGGAGCAGAAGTTCCATCTGAGCCTATTACTTTTATGAAAGCAACAAGTTGTATCAATGGTCCTAACGATGATATCGAAATTGTGTCTGGTTCAAAAAAATTAGACTGGGAAGTAGAATTAGGAATTGTAATTGGAAAACATACAAAACATATTTCAGAAGCTCAATCACAAGATCACATCTTAGGATATTGTTTAGTAAACGATATTAGTGAAAGAGAATGGCAAATAGAAAAAATGGGTCAATGGGTAAAAGGAAAATCTCATGATACGTATGGACCAATTGGACCTTACTTGGTAACGAAAGATGAAATTGCTGACATCAATAATTTAAAAATGAGTTTGGATGTTAACGGTCAAAGAATGCAGACTGGAAATACTAACACTATGATCTTTAATGTTAACGTTATTGTATCTTATTTAAGTAAATTCATGTCATTACAGCCAGGTGATATAATTACAACTGGTACACCTCCAGGAGTTGGTATGGGAATGAAACCACAACAATTCTTGAAAGCTGGTGATACAATGAGATTATCAATTGAAAATTTAGGAGAGCAAAACTCTAAAGTAGTTGCTTTATAATTTTTTGTGAAAATAACTTCTATTAAAAGTCATGTACTTAAATATGAGTTAGAGAAAGAATTAGGTTATTCACAACAATATTATAAACATCGTACAGCCCATCTAGTCGAAGTACAAACTGACGAAGGTATTACAGGATGGGGTGAATGTTTTGGTCCAGGTAATATTGCTTTAGCTAATAAGTTCATTGTTGAAAAGGTAATTCAGCCTTTAATAATAGGTGAAAACCCTTTGAATAAAGAACATATTTGGCAAAAAGTTTACAATCTTTTAAGAGATAGTGGTCAAAAAGGAATGCCAATACAAGCTTTGTCAGGAGTTGACATAGCTCTATGGGATATCTTAGGAAAAAAAACAAACTCTCCTCTTTACCAACTTGTTGGTGGAAAATGTAATAATGAAGTTCCTGTGTATGGATATGGAATGATGTTGCAAAAAAAATCAGTTGATGAGCTAATTGCATTGTTTGAAGAAGAAGCTAAACAGATTAAATCAAAAAACTTTAAAGCAATGAAAATGAAGGTTGGATTAGGTCCAAAAGAAGATTTAAAGTTAGTTCAAGCAGTTAGAAGTTCTATAGGTAAAGATTTTAAACTAATGGTAGATGCTAACCATGCTTATAATTTGAAAGATGCTCTATATGTTGGAAAAGGACTTGATGAACTCGATATTTATTGGTTTGAAGAACCCGTTGCTCCCGAAGATTACAATGGTTACCGAGAATTGAAAAAAAATATATCTACTAGTGTAGCTGGAGGTGAGGCAGAATTTACAAAGTATGGATGGAATAAATTAATTACCAATAATTGCATTGATATAGCTCAACCAGAAGTATGTGGATTAGGAGGTATTACAGAGTATTTGAAAGTTGCAGCCTTGGCGCAGGCTAATTTTGTTCCTGTAATTAATCATGTTTGGGGATCTGCCGTAAGTATAGCGGTAAATCTTCATTTATTGACCGCACAACCAGATATGCCAGGAGGATTATTCCCAACAAAATCTATGCTCGAATTTGATACAACAGAGAAAAATATCTTTATTACAGATCTACCAAAAGAAAATTTTTCAATTTTAGATCAAGTTAAAAACAATAATGGATTTGCGTCAGTGACAGACAATGTAGGTATTGGTATAAATCCTAATGAGGACTTTATTAAGGAGTTTGAAGTAAATGAATAAAATTAAAACTACAGAGCCAAAACCTATTTGGAAAATAAGATGTACTTTAGGCGAAGGAACACTTTGGGTTAAAGAACACAACTCAATTTATTTTGTTGATATAAAGAAAAAGAAAATTTGTTCTTTAAATATTAAAAGTAAAAAAAAGAAAATATTTAAAGTTAATAAAGAGATAGGCTTCGTTGCTCATGTAAGAGATCATATATTTATTTTAGGATTGCAAGGTGAATTAAGAATTCAAAATTTAAAATCAAAAAAAATTTTAAAATCGATACCTATAGAACCTAAATTAAAATTGAATAGAATAAACGACGGTAAAACAGATCCTGCTGGAAATCTTTGGTTTGGAACTATGGATAATTTAGAGAGAAAAATTGAAAAAGGATCTTTGTATAAATTAGATAAAAATCTAAAATTAACAAGAGTTGATAAAAATTATAGAATTACAAATGGCCCAGCATTTATCGATCAATATAATTTTTACCACAATGATAGTCCTAAAAAAATTATCTATAAAATTAGAATAAATAAAAATAATAAAATAATTAGTAAAAAAATATTTAAAAAGTTAACTCCTGAAGAAGGAGTTCCAGATGGAATGACTGTAGATAAAAATAAAAATTTATGGGTTGCCCATTTTCGTGGGGCATGTGTCTCAGTATTTAATAGTAGAGCAAAATTAATTCACAGAATTAAGTTTCCAGCCAAAAATATCACTAATTGTGCATTTGGTGGAAAGAATAATCAAGAACTGTACGTTTCAACAGCCACAAAAGGAATGGACAAGGCTGATTTGCGAAAATTTAGATATTCAGGATTCTTTTTTGGTGTAAAAACAAACGCAAAAGGAGTTTTACAAAAAAAATTTATTTTAAGTAATGAAGCAGAGAGATCTTTACTATGAGCGAATACCCACTAAGCTTTTAAGAGAAGATATAAGATTATTAGGAACTTTTCTTGGAAGAGTAATCAAAGATCAAGAAGGCACAAAATTTTTCAATATTGTTGAGCGATTAAGATTATTATCTAAAAACACTTTATTAGATAAAAATAAAAGTAAAGTGTTTTCCAAAATTTCAAAAGACGTAAGAAAACTTTCACCTGAAATTACTTTTAAGGTCACTCGAGCTTTTTCTCATATTCTAAATTTAATGAATTTAGCTGAGTCGTTAGATGCTTCTAGAAAACTTAATGAATACGATAATCCATATTTTAAGAACAAAAAACAAAATCTATTTATTGAGGATATAATTAACAATCTATTTAAAAATAAAAAAATCTCTGACAAAAAAATTTATGATCAGGCAACAAAACTTGATATTGGAATAGTTCTCACAGCACATCCAACAGAAGTTAAGAGAAGAACACTAATTCAAAAATACGCAAATTTAACCACTTTGATGGAGCAACGCCATCTTTATAAAAAATACCCTGCAAAGATTATTGAAATAGATCGAAAACTGTATTCTGAGATAGCCATTATTTGGAAAACTGATGAACTTAAAAGAACCAAACCATCACCACTTGATGAAGCTAGATGGGGCTTGGCTGTAATAGAAGATAGTTTATGGGATACAATTCCAAGAGTTTACAAAAGGTTGAATGATATTTTTAGGAAAAATCTAAATAAAGATCTTCCTAGAAACTTTAATCCTATTCAATTTGGTTCGTGGATGGGTGGAGATAGAGATGGAAATCCAAATGTTACATCTGAAGTAACAAAAAAAGTAATTTTATTTTCAAGATGGCAAGCTGCAAAGTTATACGAAAGAGAACTTACAAAATTAATTCAAGATTTATCAATGGAAGAATGTTCTAATAAAATTAAAAAAATAACTGGAAAAAGTTTTGAACCTTATAGAGTTTATTTGAGACCTTTAAGAGACAAAGTAAGAAGAACACATCAGACAATTGAAGCACATATAAATTATAATAAACCCTTAGATGAAAATAAATTACTAAAAGATAAGTATGAAATTATAAATCCATTAAGAGAAGTTAGAACATCCTTAAATATGAACAAAGGTCAACATATTGCAAATGCAGATTTGTTGGATTTGATAAGAAGAGTTAGATGTTTTGGAATAAATTTAGCGAGATTAGATATCAGACAGGAGTCTGATAGACATGAAAAACTTTTAAATGAAATATTTAAAAAGAAACATAAAATAAATTATTCACAATTATCTGAAGAAAAGAAAATTGAATTACTTAATAAATTAATAAAACAAAAAAAATCTTTTGTTAATAAAATTAATTTAAGAGACAAAAAGAATTTAGAAGTCTGGAAAACATTTAAACAAATATCTAAAGAGCCAGAGCAATGTATGGGTGCGTATGTAATTTCAATGACTTCAAAAGCATCTGATATTTTATCTGTTTATTTATTGCAATTACAGGCTGAAACAAAGAATTTGTTAAGAGTAGTACCACTTTTTGAAACTTTAGATGATTTAAAGAATGCCAAAGGTGTTATGCAAAATTTATTTAAACTTCCTTGGTACAGAAAAATGATCAACTCAAAACAAGAAGTAATGATTGGATATTCAGACTCTAGTAAAGATGCAGGAAAACTATCTGCAAGTTGGCATCAATACAAACTTCAAGAAGAACTTAGAAATTTAGCTAAAAAATATAAAATAGATCTTGTTTTTTTCCATGGAAGAGGAGGATCTCCTGGAAGAGGAGGAGGACCAATTCAGGCAACTCTTAAATCTCAACCATCTGGAACAGTAAATGGAAAAATTAGAATTACTGATCAAGGAGAGGTGATACAACAAAAATATGGATATAAACCTTTAGCTGAATACAATCTATGTAGTTATATCGGAGCAGTAATGGAGGCAACTCTAAATCCACCTCCAAGATCAAAACCAAATTGGAGAGAGCTTATTCAAAAAATGTCTGAGATTTCTACATCTGCTTACCGAAAGTATCTAAATCAAAGCGAAGATTTTATTAGATATTTTAAAACTGTTACGCCGCATAAATCTCTTGGAAAACTTGCAATTGGTTCAAGACCCACTAAGAGAAAAAATGTTGACAATATTCAAAGTTTAAGAGCTATTCCCTGGGTATTTGCATGGACACAAATTAGATTAATGCTACCTGCATGGCTTGGTACAACTGAGGCATTGAGATATGGATCAATTAAAAAGTTTAAAAAAACCATGACAGACATGGAGAGGAACTGGCCTTATTTTGTATCAACAATGGATATTTTGGATATGGTGATTTCAAAGGTTGATCCTGAAATATCAGTGATATATGAAAATAATTTAGCCGATAAATCTTTGATAAGAATTGGAAAAAGATTAAGGTTTCAATTTGATGCATTGGTCAAATTGCACAACAAAATTACACCAAAAGAAGTTATAAAAGAGAGGAAAGAGTTCAGAAAAGCTTTATTTATCAGAAACAACTACACTGAAATGCTTAACATTCTTCAGGCAAATATAATGAATAAATTAACAAATAAAAAATATAAAAATTTAGATAAGAAATATTTAGACGATGCTTTAATGACATCTATTGCAGGAATTTCTGCAGCAATGAAAAACACTGGATAGATGATTGAATATTTAATTGCTTTTGGGGCAGGGTTAATAAGTTTTTTATCTCCTTGTGTTTTACCTTTGATACCTGGATATATATCTTTTGTATCAGGCCAATCTCTTAAAGAAATAACAGAGAAACAAAATTTTAATATTGTTCCCTTAATTAAATTTTGTTTTGGTTTTTCATTAGTATTTATAATTTTTGGAGCTTCAGCATCTTTCTTAGGACAAGTATTGTTAGAGAACTCTCAATCTTTAAGATTAATCGCTGGACTAATTATAATATTTTTTTCATTACAATTATTAGGTGTTTTTAATTTTGGATTTTTAAATATTGATAGAAGATTTGATTTTAAAAAAATTGATAGTTTTTTCTTTCCTGTAATAATTGGAGCCGCTTTCGGATTTGGATGGACACCCTGTATTGGTCCAATATTAGGATCAATTTTGGCTTTAGCTTCAATTGAAGATACTTTATCAAGAGCAATAATTTTATTAAGCTTTTACTCCTTAGGTTTAGCCATACCTTTTGTTTTATCTGGCTATTTAATTCAAAAATTTTTAATTTTTTCAAAAAATATGCGTCACTATATAAATATTATATCAAAAGTGGGTGGTGCAATTCTTTTAGTAACTGGAATATTAATTATTACAAATAAATTGCAAGCAATTGGGTTTTATTTAATTGAGATCTTTCCTTTTATGCAAAACTTTGGTTAAAGTAATTAATGAAAATTTATCAAATAGATTCAAGCGCTAGAAAAAAAGGCTCAACTTCGAGAGCGTTAGCAAAAAAACTTTTGGAAAAAATCAAAAAACCAGAGGATGAAGTAATTTATAGAGATTTAGATGATGAAATGCTTTTTGTAAGTGGTTTAACAGAATCTGGAATGAAAATTGATGAGAAGGATCAAACTGAAGAACATAAGAAAATGTTTGAACTTTCCGACAAGCTTGTAAAAGAATTAAAAGAGAGTGATATTATTATAATTTCAGCTCCAATATATAATTATGGACCACCCGCAACTCTTAAAGCTTGGTCAGATTTAGCTGCAAGAATAGGAGAAACCTTTAAATTTAAGCCTAATGGTAGAAGAGAAGGGTTATTAAAAAATAAAAAAGCATATCTTGTAATTACTTCTGGTGGAACAAAGCTTAATAGTTCAGAAGATTTTTTAACGCCTTGGTTAAAATTTATTTTAAACTTTTTTGGAATTGAAAAAGTTGAAGTTATAAGCGCTGATCAAATGGCTTTAGATTATGAAAAATCTATTAGGGATGCAGAAGCTCAAATAGAAAATATTTCTATAGATTAAACTTTCTTTTTAAGTGTCTTAATTTTCCTTCGGTACTATCGTAATCTATATAGCAACCTTGTAAAAATCTTTCTCCTTCATTAGCATCATAAACTGTTCGTCCATGGAGTAGCCTGTGATTATCCATCATCATTAAATCTTTTGGAGCAAGTTTAAATTCTATTTTATATTTATCTGAATTATACATCTCAGACAGTTTTTTTCTTGCTTGATAGTAAAGATCTAATTCTTCTTTATCTAAGATTGGAACAAAATCTAATCTTGGACTAAATCTAACTTGTTTAAAATTTTTATGCTCATCTAATTCAATTAAAGGACATAAAGATTCTAAAATTACTTCTTTATCAATAAATTTAAACCTTACTTTTACTTCTGTTAAGATTTTATAATAATCGGGATAACTTTCCTTTAAATCTTCAGTAACAGTATATCCATCAACTAATGTGGAATATCCTCCTGAAACTTTACTCTCAATACAATGTAAAAGTTGGATACATGGGACAGGGTTTCGATATGGATTATCTGTGTGAGGCGCAAGAGCTAAAGAAGTATATGCAAGATCATTAGGGTCAGGTTTTGACTTAACATCAAAATATTCCCCAAAGTTAGTACGTCTTACACTGCCAATTGAGTTTGCAAACTCAACAATATAATTTTTAGTTGTAGGTATGTTTTTAATTACAACAAATCCAAACTTATAGAAAGAAACAAGTAAGTCATGCATTTCTTTACTTTCAAAAAAATTATCTTGGTATTCAAAATTTTTAATATTACTTAAACTAGAATCCCATTTAGTTTTTTCTATAGATTTAATAACTGTATCTTCTTTTGAAAATTCTAAAGCAATTTTACTGAGATTAAGCTTAGAACTAATTCCATCATTAAAGTTAACTTCTAAAAATTCTTCATGAATAGAGGCTTTATTAATGATTATATCATTACTTAAACTAGTTGGGTCAAAAAGTCTTTGTTGAGTTCCTTTATCAACAAATTCTTCACCATCCACTCTTTCTCTTAACCAAAAAGGATGTATCTCTTTTTTCTCAGTACCATTATTGAAGTAAACTTTATTTTCGTGAAGCTCAATTTTCATAAATAATACTTGAGCATTATTTAAAATTTAACTTTAATCAATATAAATTAAATAGTAAGAGTTCTTTGTGAATAATTTTGATACAAAAAAATATCCAGTATTTTCAAGTTTTTTAAACCAGTTAGCAAAAGATCTAACTAAATTTTATTATGCTAAGTTAGATAAGCCATTCAAGATAACTAATAAGATGAAAGGTAAAGGTTATGATCCAGTAACCACATCTGACAAAGCTTTTGAAAAGTTTATTAGGTCCAAGATTTCTAAAAGATTTCCAGATCATCAAATTATAGGTGAGGAATACGGTCACAAAAATACTAAAAGTGAATTTTCATGGGTAATAGACCCAATTGACGGAACTAGATCGTATGTTGTTGGCAATCCTAGTTGGAGTAATTTAATTTCGTTAAATTATAATGGGGAGCCAGTTTTAGGATTAGCAAATTTCCCTAAAATGAAAAAATATTACTTAAATGTAAATAAAAACACCGCATACGTTTTTGAAAATAATAAAAAAAGAAAACTAAAAGTTAATTCTAAATTAAATTTTGCAAATTCAAAGTTAGCTGCAGCTTTTCATAACCAATTGCCTTTAAAAAAACAGATGAAAATAAAAAAATTTATAGACCGTATGCAATTTCCTTGCTTTGATGCGCTTACATATTGTCAGTTAGCAGAAGGTAGAATTGAAATAGTTTTTCAATGTGCAAATAAAATTTGGGATATTCATCCCTTAATTCCAATTATGAGAGCAGCAGGTGCAATTGTGACTACTTGGGAAAATAAAAATCCTGTAATAGGAGGAAATATTATTGTCTCCAATAATAAAATAAACCATCAAAAAGTTTTAAAATTGTTAAAGCCAGCTATTTAATGATACCAGAAAGAGCTCAAGTGATCCTGGATTTTTGGTTTAAAGAAACTCCTTTTGAAATGAGATTTAAGAAGGATGATAAATTTGATCAAAAGATAAAAGATAATTTTTTAAAAGATTATGAACTTGCTTGTCAAAATGAATATGATGATTGGCAGGATAACCCCATGAGCTGTTTAGCTTTAGTAATTTTGTTTGATCAATTTTCAAGAAATATGTTTAGAGATGATAAAAAAGCATTTGCTCAAGATCAAAAAACTAGATTGATAGTAAATGATGCAGTGTATTCTGGATATTTAGAAGCTATGAATGTTGACCAAAGATTTTTTATGCTTTTACCTTTAATTCATAGTGAAGAAATTAGTGATCATGAAATGGCTTATTACTTATTAAATAAATATTTAAGGGAACATGAAGGATATAATAAGATTAAAAAATTTTGGCAAGATCATACTAAAGCAATTAGACAGTTTCATAGATATCCACATAGAAATGAAATTTTAGGAAGAGAGTCTACCGAAGAAGAACTAGAATTTTTAAAAGGACCAAACTCTTCTTGGTAAAATGAATTTAGAATTTATTTTTAAAGTCATAGATAAAGAAGAATGGCAAAAAGCCAAGCAATCAGGAACATATGGTGGATCTAAAAAAGATATCAAAGATGGCTATATTCATTTCTCAGAGGAAGATCAGGTCGAGGAAACCTTAAAAAAGCATTTCCCAAATAAAGAAAACCTTGTTTTATTGAGAGTAAATGCTTTTAAACTTGAACACTTACTTTGGGAACAGGCTTCAAATGGAGATATGTATCCTCATTTGTATTCTCCATTAGATACTAGCACTGTTGTAAATGAATATGAATTATCTTTAAATGAGGATGGAAGTTATCAACTTCCAGACATTTTAAAAAAATATCAATTCAATCGACCCAAGTAATTAACCATTATTACACCAATAACAATCAAAGTAATTCCAATTATCCCATAAACATTAGGAACTTGGTTAAATTTTAATACAGCAAAAAGAACAACACCTGTTACTGTTAAGCCACTATAAATTGAATAAGCAAATCCAACAGGTATTGCATGCATAGCTTTTGCAATTGAAAACATTGTAATACACATAAAAAGGATACATAAAATTGAAGGAGTTAGCTTTGTAAAACCTTCAGAAATTTTAGCAAAACTATTTGAAGCTATTCCAAAAATTATACCGTTAGCTAAAAATAAATATCCTATAAGAGGCTTCATATTATTTACTACCTAACAAATTAACCATTAAAACTCCAATAATTATAAATGCTAGCCCGATCATGGAGTAAAGGTTCGGAACTTGATTATATTTAATTACACCTACTATAACTGTTGCAATAATTGTTAATCCTGCAAATGAAGCGTAAGTGATACCCATTGGTATATTCTTCATCACCAATGAAAGCGCATACATGCACAGAACAATTGTAATTGCGGTAATTATACTTGGAAGGAGAAGAGTGAAACCTTCAGCACTTTTAGCAAAACTATTTGAAGTAACTCCTAGGAATACAGCAACACCTAGGAACAAGTATGAAGTAGCGAGACTCATTCAATAATATTAAATGAAATCCCGCTAAATATATATAATTATTTGGGCATTGGAGTAGCACCAGTTTCTAAACTAACAATTTTTCCATTGTCATATTTATAAACTGCCATTACAGCCTCAACATTTCCATCGTTAAATGTAACAAAAGCATGATGAATTCCAACTTCATCATTCTCGTAAACAATTCTAACTTTATCTTGATTAATGTCACCACTCATTGCCCATTTGATAACATCACCTTTTGTTAAAACATTTCCTGATTTATGCATCGTGAATTTAAAATCATCATGCAAAAGCTCATTCATAGCTGCTTCGTCTTTATTCTTTAATGCAGCACTATATTTTTCTAAGATAGACATTTATTCCTTTCTTTTATTCACCTGGTTTTTTAAAGTTTTTTCCAGCATCTGCAGCTTTGTTGAAAGTTTTATTATAATCAAACACTTCATGAATCATAATATCTTCCATTAAACCTGCATTCATAATTGCAACTTTCATTCCAAGAACACTTTCGTAATCTCCTTCAATAACATTGATTACATCAAATCTTCCTCGAACCCACTCATAACTATGAAACTTTACTCCAACAGTATCACAAATAGCTTTGATCGCTGCTCCTCTATCTGCATTTGGATCACTCTGCATTCTCAAAGCAAGATCACGACTGATCTTTCCAATAATATAAAATTTAGACATATTTTCTCCTTTCCTAATAGTTTAATTTAACCTTTATACTGTTCAAGAAAGTCATCACTCATGGGCGTCGTTACATTTTTTTCTAAATCAACTCCAGCTGCCGCTCTTTCTTTATGCAATTCCTCATCATTTTTGAAACCTTGCATACCTTCCATCGTGTTAAATTTTACAATAGTTATGAATTTAGTATCATCACTCTTTTCAGTTCCAGCATATAAAAAGGTCATTCCATATTTTTTTACCTTCTCTGAATTATTGTGAACCATTGCTTTCCATTTAGCAAAAGTTTCTATTGGTCCTTCTATTTTTACTATCATATTTTTATTCCTTTCTAATATAGAGTTTGAACTACTTTCTTAACTCTATCTTCTCCATTAGGAACCGTTGAGTTTACAAATTCATGACAGGCATTAGTTTTAGCCTCGTCAAATTTAGATCCATAAAACTTATCAACAGCTTTGTTTACTCCTTCATCCCATTGCTTTTCAGGGATTCCAACTTCTAAAGCATAAGCTTTTAAAACTTTAACTGATGCCATAGATTTTTCTTTCATACTGTATTCAAACGTTTCGCCAATTGGCAAGAAATAGTTAGCCATATAAATACCACTACATTCCCAAGCTTTACTCTTGTCACTATCAGACATATCCGCGTGTACAGATGTTACAAATAAAATACTGAATAAAGTTATTATTATTTTTCTCAAAATTTTCTCCTTTCTATTCTATCGTGACAACTGTTGTTCCAGGAAATGTATATCCCACAACATAACTGAATAGCATTTGTTGAAATTCTTGTATCATTGGCCATTTGCTTCCAAGCTCTTGGTGATTTTGAAAACCAGCAGGATTTTCATAATACTCAGTTAAAATAAAATACATATTTCCAGTCATACCTTGTGAAGGGTCTGCAGGATTATTCCATTCAGGTCCTTTGATAACTGAATATGAATTTAATTTTTTCTCACCTGTCATTGGATGAGTTTCTTTCATCCATTTATGGTGTGTTTTCAACATTTCTTCAACTTTAGCAACATCACTAGCTGGAACTTTCAAAGTAATAGCAAACGCATTTGCTTTTGCATGGCCGTCAGCGTTAGCAATTGTAGTAAATAAACTAAGCACCAAAACTATTATTATTTTTTTCATTTTATCTTTCTTTTTAATTATTAATTATAAGTAATCGAAGACTGTTACATATTCATGACAAAGTCTCTCGTGTTTATAACGCGCGTCAGTTATGCAATTAAGGAGCACAAAAATTGTTGATTATGTTGTTTTATTTGATGATAAAATTTGATAGGGTTTTATCATGATCGAAAAATTTAATGGAATATTTTATTTAGTTGTTTTTTTAATTCACTTTATAATTTTCGCCACATACGCTTATCAAACAGTTTTTGCTACGAAGAAATTTTTAGACAAATTTGGTATTGACGATACTGGTGCTGGAATGACTAGATTTTTCGGATCATTATTTATTGGAGCTGTTGCTATGGCTATATGGGTTGGCTTTATTAGACCTGACGGACTTCAAGGAACATGGGCTTTTTTTAATTTAGTATTTTTACAAAACCTTTCAGCTTTTTGTATAGGAATTTATACAATTAAAATTAATAAGTTAGGCCATACTCCACAAACATCTAATGAAGGAATTATTGCACCAGGTATTCTAACTTTGTTAAGTGCAATACTTTGTTACGGATTAGCAGACAAGATTTATATCTAAAACCAATTAGGTATTGGTAGACCTTTTTCTTCTAAGAATTTTTTATTGAACATTTTAGTTGCATATTTATCGCTTCTGTCACAAAGGATTGTAACGATGGTTTTACCAGGTCCTAATTCTTTTCCCATTCTAATAGCTCCAGCAATATTTATTCCACAACTAGTTCCTAAACTTAGACCTTCATTTTGAATTAAATCATAAAGAATAGGTAGAGCTTCATGGTCATCAATAGAGTAAGCATCATCAATTTTAGCCTCACCAAAGTTGGCTGTAACTCTACTTGAACCGATTCCTTCTGTTATAGATCCTCCTTCAGATTTTAACTCTCCATTCTTTATATAATTATAAAGAGCAGAACCTTTAGGATCTGATAGATAAATTTTAATATCTTTATTCTTTTCTTTTAATGCATTACTTACACCCGAAATGGTGCCCCCAGTTCCAGATGAACACACAAAACCATCTACTTTACCATCTGTCTGTTTCCAGATCTCTTGACCTGTGCCCTCATAATGACCTTTTGCATTTGCAATATTATCAAATTGGTTAGCCCAAATAACTCCATTGTTATTTGAAGGTCTTAATTCATCTGCAAGTCTTGCAGCAACCTTTACAAAGTTATTCTCATCTTTATAGGGCTTAGGTGGAACTAATTTTAACTCAGCACCAAGGTTTCTTAGTAAATCTTTTTTCTCTTGAGTTTGATTGTCGTTCATTACAATAATCGTTTTGTAACCTAAAGAATTTCCCAAAAGACCCAATCCAATTCCAGTGTTACCAGCAGTACCTTCAACAACAGTTCCACCTTTAGAAATCAATTTTTTTTCTTGTGCGTCTTTAATTAATGCAAGTGCAGCTCTATCTTTTACAGATCCACCTGGATTTAAAAATTCTGCCTTACCATAAATATTACAACCAGTAATCTCTGATGCGGCTCTAAGTTTTATAAGGGGAGTATTTCCTATTCCTGAAATAAAATCGTTTTGTGTATTATTCATTTTCGGATTTTTTATCACTATCAGGGGTAATCCCGTAAGGTTTAAATTCACTATCAGCTATTCCAACATTCTTAGCAGGAATTCCAACCATCACTGCATTTTCAGGAACATCTTTTGTAATTACAGCGTTTGCTCCAATTTTTGCACATCGTCCAACAGTTACTGGACCTAACACTTGTGCTCCTGATCCAATCACTACTTCATCTTTAATTGTTGGATGTCTTTTCATGTTTCTTTGATCATTTGAATTTATACTTGGTGCAATTCCACCTAATGTAACCATATGGTAGATAGTAACATTATCACCAATGTCTGAAGTTTCACCAATCACTACTCCCATACCATGATCAATAAATAAATTTTTTCCGATTTTTGCATTAGGATGTATTTCAATTCCAGTTAAGAATCTTGAAAATTGAGAAATGATTCTTGCAACGAGATAAAATTTAGCAGTACTAAAAAAATTAGCTATACGATGAAAGAATAATGCTTTGACACCTGGATAGGTTAAAATCAAACTAAGCTTTGATTTTGCTGCAGGATCTCTATCAATTATCGATTGTAAATAATCATTCATTGTATTTTATGCTCACTTGAAATTTTAATAAGTGGCTTATATAGTTATTATATTCAGTTATTAAAGATTAATAATGTATAAAAACACTAATTGTTTTCATTTAGCTATACCTTGTGGCGATCTAGAGGTCGCAAAAAAATTTTACAGCGAGACTTTAGGATGCAGACTTGATAATTCTGCACAAGAGTGGGCTGATGTTGACTTTTGGGGTAATGAATTAACACTTCATAAAAGTGAACATAAATTAGATAGTGAAAGACACGACGTAGATATGGGCAATGTGTCTGTACCCCATTTTGGTGTTCATTTGTCGAGAAAAGATTTTGATGCACTTAAAAAAAGATTAAAAGATAGTGGTACAAAATATTATGACGAACCATACTTAAGATTTAAAGGCACTAAGTATGAACAAGAAACATTCTTTGTAAAAGATCCTAACGAAAACATACTAGAGATAAAAACTCTTACTTCCAATCCGGAATAGTAAGATACATCTAATTTTTAGATATTTATTTTCTTTGACAGTTTCTCTTAATTAGAGATAAAATTTATTTTTAAATAATTAAGGAGAGATAATGAAAATAATCAAATCTACACTTGTAGCTGGATTAATTTCAGTTTTATCAATTTTCTCTGCAAACGCAGAAAAAGTTAAAATTGGAGATCCAGGTTGGACAGGTGCAACTGCAATTGCTAATTTACTTGCTGCAGTAGTTATAGACAAAATGGGTGGTGAAGCAGAACTTGTTCCTGGAAACAATACTGCAATTTATGCAGCGATTGACAGAGGAAAAGGTGAAATCGATGTTCACCCTGATATTTGGTTACCAAACCAAGAAGCTTATACTAATGATTTAGTTCCAAAAGGAACTTTAAAACTAAGTAGCAAACCATATGAAGGAAACCAAGGTTACTGTGTTTCTCAACAGTTTGCTAAAAAAATGAACATTACAGCAATTGAAGACTTAGCTAGACCAGAAGTTGTTAAAGCAATGGACAGTGATGGAAATGGTAAAGGTGAGTTTTGGATTGGTGCTGATGGTTGGGCTTCTGCAAATGTTAACCAAGTTAAATTAAGAGACTATGGTTTATATGATGCTGGTATCGAAGCAGTTAGAGCTGCTGAAGCAGTTAAAAATGCAAGAGTACTAGACTCAATCAAAAAAGGTGAAGGTTATGCATTCTATTGTTACAAGCCTCATGCAATTTGGGGAATGGCTGACGTAGTAATGTTAACAGAACCAAAATATGATCCTGCAAAATATAAAATGATTCAACCTAAAGCAGATGCTGACTGGTACAAGAAATCTTATGTTGCATCAAAAGATGCTCTTAAGCAAATCCAAATCGGTTGGGCTACTTCTTTAGAGAGTCAATCACCAGCAATTGTAGAATTCTTTAAGAATTTTCAATTAACAGCTGATGATGTTTCTGCAATGGCTTATGCGGTTTCAGTTGAGAAAAAAGATCCAGCTGATGTAGCAAGAGCTTGGATGGAAGCAAACAAATCAACTGTAGACGGTTGGTTAGGACTATAATCTAAATCAAAATTTATACTCGGCAATTTATGATTGCCGAGTATATTTTCCTATAATAAAAGATAAAAATGGATTCATCGAGTTCAGCAATACAAATTCAAAATGTTTGGAAAGTATTTGGAAACACTTCTAAAGAAGCATTAGATGCAATCCAAAATAAAAAAATTTCAAAAACAGAAGCTTTGGAAAATTACAACTCAGTTATTGGAGTTTCAGATGTTTCCTTTGATGTAAAACAAGGCGAAATTTTCTGTGTTATGGGGCTTTCTGGAAGTGGAAAATCTACATTAGTGAGGCATATTAACAGACTTTTAGAACCTACATCAGGCAAAATTTTAATTAATGGTCAGGATGTAATGACCTTAGATAGAGAAAACCTTCAAGAATTAAGAAACAAAAAAATAGGAATGGTTTTTCAAAACTTTGCACTCATGCCACATAGATCTGTTGTTGATAACATTGCAATGCCACTTGAGATAAGAGGTGTGAGTAAAAATGATAGATTAGATAGTGCAAATAAAATTTTAGAAATTGTGGAATTACAAGGTTGGGGCAATAAGTTTGCTCACGAACTATCTGGAGGAATGCAACAAAGAGTAGGTCTTGCAAGAGCATTAGCGGCTGATCCTGATTTTCTATTAATGGACGAGCCTTTTAGTGCATTAGATCCATTGATAAGAAGACAGCTTCAAGCTGAGTTCATCAAACTTTCAAAACAAATGAAAAAAACCACAGTATTTATTACTCATGATTTGGATGAAGCGGTAAGAGTAGGACACAGAATTGCAATTATGAGAGATGGAAAAGTAATTCAAATAGGTACACCTGAACAAATAGTTGTAAGTCCTGCAGATGAATATGTCGCTGACTTTGTAAAAGGAATTTCAAGACTTAAAGTTGTTCAAGCAAAAACAATCATGCAATCTATTGAAAGTTACGAAAGTGCTAATGGAAAATTAGATGAAAGTACTCAAAGTGTTGGGGAAGATGAATTACTAAGTAAGCTTATTGAATTATCAAAATCTAGCGATGGGCCATTAATTGTTCTAGACAACAATAAAAATAAAATAGGTGTTTTAACACAATCAGATCTTTTAAAAGCAGTAGTTGAGGGTGGGGATGGAGAATAAACAAATACATAATCCTTCTAGATCTGAATTAATTACAGATTTTGTAAAATCTAATCCTGAATACTATATTAAAGAATTCCAAAAAATTGGAAGTAAGCCTTCTTTTTCATTTTCATTTAACTTATATGCTGGAATTTTAGGACCCATTTGGTTTGGTATGAGAAATATTTGGAACTGGGCTTTAGCTTTTTTAATAATTGAGACTTTTTCTGTTGTTCAAATAATAAGAGGTACATTTGGCAATATCACTAAAGAAGCTGTTGAAAAAATTAAACAGGTTGAGTCCACAATAGCATTTAGAAACAAACAGTTAGAGGCAGCTATAACAAATAATCCAGATAAAGTTGAAGTTTATGAAAGAAATATCAAATCACTAGAAGATGCAATGCAAGGCTACATTGATGAAGTAGCAAGAATTGAAGCATCAGCTATCTGGATTACAATTTTTGGTATTGGATTGTTGATTGCTATTAAAGTTGTTCAAGGAATATTGGCTAACTCAATATTAGAAAAAAGATATTCAGAATGGTTATCAGACAAAACTCTAAAACCTGGAATGCAAGTTAAGAACTTTGTCTCTAGTACAATGTTCGCTGCAGTTATTATGTTTTTTTCTGTAGTGCATTATAGTTTTCCTGGTGTAATTTCATTAATGGATGACTTCCCAACTCATCCAGATATCAGATTAACATCAATAAAATGGGTAGAAACGATCTTTGATTATGCGGTATTGAAAGGAGATGCTTTATTTACAGCAATAACCATAGGTATTAGATCGGTACTAGATTTCTTAGAGTTACTATTTGTAAAAACTCCTTGGATAGTAATTATAACAACTATAGTGACCTTAACTGGATTAGCGGCAGGGCTTAGAGCTGCAATATATTCAGCAGGATTTTTATGTTATATGGGGTTTTTAGGTTTCTGGGTTAAAGCCATGACAACATTAGCTCTTTTAGGAACAGCAGCAGTGTTAAGTATAGTCATTGGTATCCCTCTTGGAATTTTTTGCGCAAGGCGACAAAGATTTTATTCAATGATAAGACCGATTATGGATTTCATGCAAACAATGCCTGCTTTCGTATTCATGATTCCTGTAATAGCATTTTTTGGAACTGGAAAAGTCGCAGCAGTTATTATTACAATGATATTTGGTGGAACACCTGTAGTTAGACTAACAGTTCTTGGCTTAAGAGGAGTACCTGAAACAATTAGAGAAGCTGCAATCGCTTATGGTGCATCTAAATGGTATTTGCTTAGAAAAGTAGATCTGCCATTAGCAACCCCATCTATATTAGCAGGTGTTAATCAAACAGTAATGTTAAGTTTAGCAATGGTAGTTGTAGCATCATTAATTGGTGCCAAAGGTTTAGGTCAAGATGTATTAGAAGCACTTCAATACGCAAACGTAGGACAAGGTATTTTAGCTGGTGTTGCAATATTATTTGTAGCTCTTATTCTTGATAGAGTTGTTCAGGGTAGAAAACGAGTTTAATTAAAATTCATGGAATATGTATTATTAGGTTTTATAACCAGCCTAAGTTTAATTTTAGCAATTGGTGCTCAAAACATTTTTGTAATTGAACAAGGCTTAAAAAAACAGCATGTATTTTTAGTATGTTTTGTTTGCTCTGTTTCAGATTTAATATTAATTTTTTTTGGAATTTTTTTATTTCATTTTTTTAATCAATTTTTTAACCCAATAGTTGAATTTATTTTTAACCTGCTTTTAGTAGTTTTTTTAATTCATTTTATTTATTCAAAGATAAAAGCTCATTATAAAGAAGTTAATTTTCAAAGTAATGTTAGTGAAATATCAAAGTTAAATATTTTCTTAAAAACATTAGGGTTCACTTATTTAAATCCACATGTTTACTCAGATACAGTTTTTATTCTTGGAAATTTCTCTAAGAATTACTTATTAAATCAAAAATTAGCTTTTGGGATAGGAGCGTCCTTTGCTTCATTTTTGTTTTTCTTTACTTTGGGATATTTATCAAATTATTTATCCAAGTATGCTAATGACAAAAAAATCTGGCAGATAATAAATATTTTTATAATAGCTTTTATGAGTTTTTTAGTTTTGTTTATTTTAAAGGAAATGATAATTAAGCTTTTATGAGTTATATTTTTGTAGATGATAAAGGTAAAGGTTTTCCATTTGTTTTAGTACATGGATATCTAGGTTCCTCAGAGATGTGGTGCTTTCAAAAAGATTACTTTTCAAAAAATTTTAGAATTATTGCTCCTGCACTTCCTGGTTTTGGTGAAAGCCATAATGCTCAATCATTAAATTCTATTAATGCGATGGCTAAAAAAATAATTGAAATTTTAGATGGGAAAAACATAGAAAAATTTAATTTAATCGGACATTCAATGGGAGGAATGATTGTACAAGAAATAACGAGATTAATTGGTGATAGAGTTAATAAATTAATCTGTTTTGCAACAGGATCTATTGGAGATATCCCAGGTAGATTTGAAACTATGGACGAAACACGAGAGAAACTTAAGAAAGAAGGTGCTGAAGTATCATTTTCTAGAGTTCCACCTAAATGGTTTGTAAAAGGAGATAAAGATAAAAATTATTATTTATGTGCTAATGCAGTTAAAAACGTTTCATTAGAAACTGCTGATAACGCTTTACTTGCAATGAAAAATTGGAGAGGCATTGATAACTTAAAAAATATTAAAAATGATACCTTAATTATATGGGGTAATAAAGATATCTCTTATAATTTTGAACAGGTTGATACGTTAAATAAAAATATTAAGAATAGTCGACTAGAAATATTTGAAAATTGCAGTCACAATGTTCACTTAGAAGAACCAGATAGATTTAATAATCTGGTAAATGATTTTATCTCAGAATAATATTTTTACTTAATCTCTCTAATTTTTTAAAAGCGTTCTTAAACTTTTTATTTAAGTGAAATTTTCCTGGAAAAATTATACATTTAATTTTTGCATTGACTGCTGAATTTAAACTTTCTTGAGAATCTTCTATAGCTAAACATTCCTTTGGCTTTAATTTAAGTTTTTTTAGTGCAAGAAGATATATATCTGGATTTGGTTTTAAATTTTTAACTAATTTTGAATTTCCAATAAAACTAAAATTTTTCTGATTAATTGATTTTCTTAATGAGAAAAGAATAGAATTAATATTATTTTTTGATGTAGAAGTTACAAAAGCTAATTTAATTTTTTCTTTATTACAAAGATTAATTAAATTTTTAACACCTGGTCTTAATTTTAAATGATTTTTCTTTAAGTAATTATTAAATAGTTTAGTTTTTAAATCTCTTAATTGCTTAGCATTAACTTTAATACCTTTTATTCTTGCATATTCTGTTATTCTATCTTTACCACCTGATTTGTTTAAAAGTTTGATATATTCTTTTTTAGTCCAATACCAATCCAATCCTTTTTTTTTAAAAGCTTCATTAAAGGATTTTCTCTGAATTTCTGATGTTTCAACGAGGGTTCCAATGGAACCGAATAACAAACCTTTGTAATATTTCTTCAACCTTTTACAGCTCCAGTAGTTAAACCACTGATAACTTGTCTCTGGAAGAACATTACCAACATAAACAATGGTGCCGTTGCAGACACTACAGCAGATACTGCCCACATTAGATTACCCTCATGTTGGTTAGTCCCTAAATAACTTTGTATCTTAGGAACCATCGTATGATTTTCTTGATTTAGAAGTAAAGCCGTTACTGTGAAATCATTGTAAGCAAGCATTAAACTAAATAATCCAGCAGTAATAACTCCAGGCCACATCACTGGCATTATAATATGTCTAAATGCTTGAAAATATGAACATCCATCAATCAACGCACTTTCATCAAGTTCTTTTGGAATTGTTTTAAAGAATGAATACAGTAACCATAAAGTAAATGGTTGATTAATAGCTACCAAAACGACAATAGTTGTTGGCAGTATTCCCCATATTTGTAATTCAAAAAATGGAAATAGATAACCGGATACTAAAGTTATATGTGGCATAGCTCTAAAGATTAAAGCTGCCATCAAAATCCAAAATGCATATTTCTCAGTTGATCTAGAAAGGGCGTAAGCTCCTAAAGTCCCTAAAAATAAAGAAATACTAACCACAAACACAGTAACGATAATGGTATTCTTTGATGCTTTCCAAAATTCTCCCTCAAACCATGCTTCATGATAAGCATTTGTCGTAAACTTTTCACCAGTTTCAATTAAGGTGTTGAAAGCTGAAACAGCGTACCACCAGTCTGATCTTGAAAAAAAATCTGCTCTTACTTTAAATGATCCCCAAAAAGTCCAAATGAATGGAAAGCATGCAACTAACAGCCAAGAAATAATAAATATGGTATTAAATGTTTTTAAAGTATTTGATTTTTTATCTAAACCGTAATCCATATTTATCTCGCAGTTTTAAATTCTTTCCATGTTCTAACTAATACAGGGGCAAGCAAAATAGCTATTCCGATAATTGTCATCATTGATGTTGCCGCTGCTGAACCAAATAAAATTACTTCTTCATTAACTAAGTTGTCGTAAATTAACCATGAAAGTGATTGTGCGCTACCTTCAGCACTAAAACCGATAATTGGTTCAAATACTCTAAAATTGTCCATCAGTGATATTAATGCAACAAATGTTACTACTGGGTAGATATGAGGTAGCACAATATGTTTAATTCTCTGAAATCTTGAAGCACCATCAATAATTGCAGCTTCAATAGGTTCCTGTGGGACAGTTTGAAGTGCAGCATAAAAAACTACGAATGCAAAAGGGGAGTGATGCCAAATTCCATATATGATAATTGTTATCCATGTAAGAGTTTTAGAGGATTTCAAAGATAAATATGGATCATTCATTAAATTTTGAATATTAGCTCCGATTATCCCTTGAGAGTCTATCATCCAAAATAATACTAAAGATCCAACTAGTGGAGTTACAATCATTGGTAAAATAGTACCAAAGATTAAAGGACCTCTAATTTTTCTTGAGATTGCATTTAAACTCAAAGCTATAATAAAACCTAATAACAAAACATTTGGGGTCACAAATATACAATAAGTTAATGTGAATATTAGTGCTTTATAAAACGGTAAATTAGTTACTTGATCAACAAATTCACCAAAAGTTTCTGTTTCATTCCAAAATTTTTTTATTTCTTCTGTTGCTAAATGGTTTCTATCTATATACGTCCCAAAACCATTAAATTTTCCAAGAGGTTTTGCTTCTCGTATTTTAGTAGTTGCTTCATTGTCGACTACAATTGAAACAGTACAGCCAAATGGATCACATTTTTTAACCTCTTTAACTACTTGATCATGCTGAGCGTAAAAAGATTGAACTCCGGTAGAAATGATAGGAAGCCCAATAAAAAGGATCATTGCTAATCCTGTTGGTAAAAAAAACCAAAAAAATGTTTTATTGGGCATTGAAATTTTTTGTTAAGTGGGGATCAAGTCCCCACTTAAAGATTAGATTTTATAGAAAGCCTTGTTCTTTAGCTTTACTAGTGTAAGCAGCCTCAACATCTTTCAATGCTTGTTCAGCCGACTCTTTACCTTGTAAAAACTCAACAATCTCACTTCCTAATGCACCATGCATTAAACCCATTTGTGGCAACATTGGATATGGTTTTGCACCCATTTTTACAGCTTCGATTACACCAATAGATTTTGGTCCTGGAACAAATCCTTCTACTAGCCAAACAGCTTGGTCAGCAGCATCAGCAACCATTTTCTTGTTTGATGCGGCGTGTGCTAAAGCTCTAAATGTTGCTTCAGCATCAGCATCAGGTCTATTTTTTGCAAGTGTGAAACCATCCCACCATAAAGTTGCAGCTGGGATATTTCCACCAGCAACAGTAGCTGGACCTGTTAGTTTTGTAGCTTTAGTAATATTAGCATCACCTTCATCATCTAAAAGTGTACCTGATCTAGAAGCCCATAATGTCATTAATGCAACATTTCCTGCTTCCCACTCTACTTTAATAGCTTCACTATCATGTGTTAAATAATCTGGGTTACTTAATTCAGATAATTTTTTTAGCATGTTTAAAGTAGCAACACCTTTTGCGTTATTTACATTTGGTTCTGCACTTCCAGACTTAAAGAATTCACCACCATGACCAATGTACATGTTCACAAATTCCTCAGCTAGGTTCCAACCTGCTTTGTAAGCAGCCGCATATGGATATTGCATTTTTCCTGAAGCTCTAATTTTTTCAGAAGCAGCAACTACTTCTTCATATGTTTTCGGAACAGCTATACCAAGATCTTTTAAAACATCTTCTCTGTAGTATAAATGTTGAGTGTTAGCCATAAATGCTACAGCCATTACTTTTCCATCAATTGTGATCAATTGAGAGTCTTGAATTCCTTTTCCATATTTTTTAACAAGATCATCTAAAGGTCTAATTAAGTCTTGGTTCATTAAAGGAACGATTGAACTGTTTGCTGCAATTCTAGCTGAAAATTCAGATGGATTTGCAGTAAGAGCTGGCACTGCGATTTTATTGTGCTCAGATGAATGAGTCACTTTAAAATCTGCACTTCCTTTACATTGTTTAGAAGTTTCAACGAAAGTTCTTAATGCAGGAAAATCATTAGCCAAAATATTTATTGAACCACTTTTAATGTTACAATCTGCATAAGCAGAAGTTCCAAAAAGTAAAAACAATAAAGCAACTAGTATTTTTCTCATATGTTTTCTCTCTTTATATTTATTGTTAAATTATAATTTAAGTTCAAAAACTATATCTATTACAAAGTTTAAATTAAAGAGGAAATTAAATCACTTTTGACGCAAGTTCTGCGCCAAGTACCAAAGACTCTAGTTTCTTATAAACAATATTTTCATCAACATTTCCAAAGCCCGCAAAGGTACTAAAACCACAATCTGTTCCAGCAACCAGTTGATCTTTCTCAACAACTTTTGAATAGGTTACAATTCTATTTTTTACAACCTCGGGATGTTCAACAAAGTTTGTGGTGGAGTCGATTACTCCAGGAGCAATTATTTTATCATTTGGGATTTTTAAATTTTCAAAAATTTGCCATTCATGAGAATGTCTTGGATTTGACGACTCAATTAAATAAGTTTGTATGTTAGCCTTTAAAGCTATAGGCATAATTTTTTCTAGCGCAATGTCATGTAAATGTGGTCCTTCATAATTTCCCCAGCAAATGTGCATTCTTATTTTGGAGCTATCTATATTACTAATAGCGTTATTTAAACATTCTATTTGTTTTTCTGCTCTTATTAAAAATTCTTCTTCTGATAAATCTTTAAAAGTCATGTGTCTTGCAAGTGCTAGATCTGGACAATCTAACTGAAGTTTTAATCCATTTGATGTAATTTCCTCATATTCATCTTTCATCAGGTTAGATAAATTTTCTAAATATTCATCATCACTTTTATAAAATTTATTGGGTAAGAAAGCTGAAATAACTCCTGGAGAAGCAGCATTCATGAACGCATCTTTATGATTATTTTTTTCTAAAGCTTGTTTAAAATTATTTATATCTTTTGTTAGGGAAGTTTTATCTTTAATTTTTAATTCACTTGTACAACAAGGTCTTGTGTAAGTAGGAGTACCACCTGCTCTTGCAATTCTTTCTTTAAAAGATGGAAAGTCGTCTAAATCTTTTGGTGCTTTTCTTTCACTCTCTCCTGAAAAACCATCAATTCTATCTTTAACATAAGTTGCATAGCTAATCTTAGACATTTCACCGTCACTAATATAGTCAATTCCAACTTCTATTTGTTTTTTAACAATATTATCTACATCTTTTTGAACAATTTCATCAAATTGATTTAAATCTATTTTTTCTTTTTGATCTTTCTTAAATAAAAGATCAGATAATTCATTTGATCTTGGTAAACTTCCTACATGTGTTGTTTTAATTTTACTCATAATTTATTTCATTAAAATTTGTTTCCAAATTGCAACCTCATCAAACAAAACCCATTCTCTTATAACATTTCCATCAATTATTTCTGCATGGTTTATACCCATTATAAAAATATTTTTATTTGATTTTTCTCCAAATTCTTCAGTATCTTTAGAATGTTTACCTTCTAGAAACCATCGTATAGATGCTTTAGGATTTTTATCTGCTTCTTCTAAATAACCAATGTGCTCAACAGAAAACTTCATATCACTCAAAGTATTTTTTAAAGCATTCCAAAATTTGATTATATCCTCTCTTCCATGTCCGATTTTGTTTCCAGGCCAATAAATAGTTGCAGCTCTTGCATAATCAGAAAAATCATAATCATCTTTAAAAATGTTTTTTAATATTTTGGAATATTTACCTCCAGCAGAATCATCAGGTACAATGCCTTGTTTGTAATCTGAATTCATCTCAGAATTTGAATTAAATAATTGTTTTGCTTTTTCAACGCCGCCTTCTTTATCTATAAGCATCTGAGCAAAATCTTTTGGTGTAAATCCTATTTGTCTTACCATCGCTCCTTGATCACGAACAATCCATTCATCATAAACTTGATTATTTTTGCATGCACAATCAGCAATTACTCTATAATAAATATCTTTACCAGTTGGTTTGCCGTACGAACCATCACCAAGATGTGTTCCTTTACTTAAAATTCTATGAGATGAATGATAACCGATATCATCATTTCCATTCCAAATCACATCTTCACCGAGCAATTGCCTGTTGGGAAATTCTTTTAAGGTTGCATAAGTAGCATCTATTACAGGTTTGTTTCCATAGGTGACACCAAAGGGTGATCTAACTGGAATATTATCACTATAAAATTGACCAATAGACTCAACATCTTTATTTTCCCAAATTTGCCTAGTTATTTTTAGTATATAATCAGGAAAGTTTTTATATTTTGGATCAAAACCTTTCATTAGATTTGTGTTACACAATTTAAGTAACATTCCTCATTTTCATTTATTTTAATATTAACGTTTGAATTAATTGGAATAGAAATTGTATCTTTAGCATTTAAAACACACTGAAAATCATCAATCATAATTTCCCATTTTCCAGTTCTTGAGAACATTATTGTAGGTTTTTCAAATTTTAAATTAGTAATATGACCTTTACTGGATTTTAAAATTGAAAGATTAAATCCTGTATCTTGATTTATAACTGGAGAGAATTCCTTCTTTTCAAATTTATTTCCAAGAATTTGAATTAAATTAATATTCTCATTTAGTTTATTCTCATATTTTGAATTTTCATTATCTTTACAAATAAATTTTTCTAGTTGATCTAATTTGTAGTCATCAAATTTTTTTATTTCCTCTTGAGAAATAGGCTCAAGAATTGTTTTTCCCTCTGGAATTTTATTTACAGATAAATCAATTAATGAATTATCGTTTAATAGTGCCATACCAGTTTTTTTTGCTTTTTCTAAAACACTTGGAACCCAAGTAATAATTCCAGGGTCATCTCCACCTAAGACAACAAAAATTAACCCTTCTTCATCACCTGCGTTTTCAAATGCTCTAAACATGTTTGTTGGCATTGAAATTATGTCACCAGCATTCAAAATTGTTTCATCTTTTCCCTCTGCTCCCCAATAAAATCTCCATTTACCTGAGTAAATTATAAATACTTCTGCGGAAGTATGACTATGTAGGCCTGAACCATTTTGGGGAAGTGCTGACACAGCACCTAAATTAAAACTATGAGGCATAGCAATTTTTATAAATTGTTTGCTATCTTCAGCTACACCAGGTCCAACTATAGAATAATTTTTTCTTTCTTTGTGACCTTCAAGTTTTCCTTCCACAAAGGGCAGGGTACTTGGAACTAGCTCATTAAATTTTGCTAACCTATTTTCCATATGTTTTTCTAATTGAATTATGATATTAACCCTACTTAAATTATTATAAATGCCAATACAACAATTTGATACAGGTTTAAAAGAACAGCAAGGTGTAAAAAAATTAGAAATTACACCTGAAGAAAATTTCAATAATAAAACAAAAGTAAGAGGCTACTTAAAAACAATCATAGAAGGTGGAATATCTAAATTAGATCTAAACATAGAAAATTATTTTGATAAAGATGTAAAAGTTAATTGTTTTCACCCTGTTAATGAATTTGAGGGTGCAAATACTTTTAAAGAAAAATTTTGGCTACCTTTATTTGAAGCTTTACCAGACATTGAGAGAAGAGAACAGATAGTCATTGGAGGTACATTTAGAGATAAAGTTCAAGTTGGATCAGTATCTATACTTTCAGGCACATTCAAAAAACCTATTTTTGGAATTAAGCCAATTAATAAAATGGTCAATCTTAAATGCTGTGAAGTCCATGAATTGAAAAATGATAAAATTATAGAGAGTTATATTTTAATTGATTTATTAGATTTGATATTTCAAACAGGAAAAAATCCAATTAAACCTTCAAGAGGTTCAGAGGGAAATTGGCTAAATCCAATTAATACCGATGGTGTAAATTATTTTGAAAAAGATATGAAAGTTTCTGAAGCAAGTTTAGACCAATCTTTAACTATGCAAAGAAGCTTGAACATAAAGCCAGAGTTGGAAACTAATTCAGATGACGAATTAAAAGAAAAATTAATTAATCATCCACAAAGTGAATTTTGGCACGATAAAATGATATGGTATGGACCAAGTGGAATAGGTACTGGAAGAAATCTAGAGGGATTTGTTGATAATCATCAGTTACCATTTAGAAAAACTTTTAAAGAAAGAAATTATTGGAAACTAGGACATTACTGTGAACTTGGTGATGGAAATTTTTCAATGACTGCTGGCTGGCATAGCATTCAAGCAGTTTATGGATCAGATGACTGGTTAGGATACAAATCTGATAATCAAAACGTAACTATGAGAGTAATGGATTTTTACCACCACCACGAAGGAAAAATTAGAGAAAACTGGGTACCTATAGACTTAATACATATACTAAAGCAAATAGGTATTGATGTTTTAGAGTTAATTAAGGACTAATCTTTTAATTTATCCCACTCAGACATACCGCCTGTAATATTTTTAACGTTCTTAATTCCCATTTCTTTCATTGTTTTTGTAGCAAGGGTTCCTTGTCCACCTAGTCCACAAAATACAACATATTCTTTGTCAGGATTATTTTTAAAAGTATCATTTTCAATAGGACTTCCTTCAGCTAAATAAAATTCTAGCAAACCTCTATCTAAATGCATTGCATTTCCAATAGTCCCTTTAGAAAAACTTTCTTTATCTCTAACATCAATAAATTGAACATTAGGATCATTTAATTTCTTCTTTGCTTCTTCAGCAGTGATGTTTTCAATTTCATTGCTAACGCTCATTACTTCTTCAAATTTTTTCATGTTAAATCCTATTTAATAAATTGTTTAGTAACCGTATTTTTTCAATCTAACATCACCAGTTCTTGCATGAGCTTCCATCCCTTCATATCTTGAAAGTCTAGCAGCAGCTGCTCCAACAAGTTCAGTAGATTCTTTAGTCATTCTTTGGAAGCTTAAAGTTTTGATAAACTTACCAACAAACAAACCACCCGTATATCTTCCAGCACCTTTAGTTGGAAGAATATGGTTTGTTCCTGAACATTTATCACCATAAGCAACAGTTGTTTCTTCACCAATAAATAAAGAACCGTAATTTTTTAATCTTTTGTGGAACCAATCTAAGTTTTTAGTTTGAACTTCTAAGTGTTCAGGTGCGTACTCATCACTAATTGTAGCCATTTCCTCGTCTGTATCACAAAGAACAACTTCTCCGTAATCTTTCCAAGCAGCTTCAGCATTAGTTCTTGGTAACTCAGGAAGATCAGCGATAAGCTCAGGCACTCTTTTAATAACCTTTTCTGCTAATTCTTTACTTGTTGTCCAAAGCCAAGCTGGTGAATTATATCCGTGCTCTGCTTGTCCAACTAAATCTACTGCAACGATTTCTGGATCTGCGTTTTCATCAGCAATAATTCCAATTTCCGTTGGACCTGCAAACAAATCAATACCCACTTTACCAAATAAAATTCTTTTAGCTTCAGCAACAAATTGGTTACCTGGACCTACTAATATATCAGCAGGTGCATTTCCAAATAAACCATTTGTCATTGCAGCAATTGCTTGAACACCACCAAGGTTCATAATTACATCTGCACCACAAAGGTCAGCAGTGTAAACAATAGTTGGATGAACCCCAACACCAGGTTTTGGAGAACTACATACTAAAATATTTTTAACTCCGGCAACTTTAGCAGTTGTTACACTCATTACTGCAGATGCAATGTGAGCATATCTTCCAGCGGGTACATAACATCCAGCTGTATTTACAGGAATTAGTCTTTGACCTGCATATAAACCTTCAGACAATTCAACTTCAAAATCTTGACCATAATTTTTTAATTGGGCTTCAGCAAATTTTCTCACTCTTTCATGAGCAAACTGGACATCATCTTTAGTTTTTTGATCTAAATTTTTTTTAATATCTTCAATTTTTTCTTTAGAGATAACTACTTCGCCTTCATACTTATCAAATTTTTTAGAAAGTTCTTTGCAACCTTCTTCTTTACTTGTTTCAATATCTTTAAGAATATTTTCAACTATTTCTCTAGTTTTTGTATCGTCAGTTGATGATGTCTTTGGTGATTTTTTTAAGTATGTAATTGCCATTTCTCTCCTTTTAAAATTTAAAGTTTTTTAGGTTAATTTCTTATAAAATTCAATTAATCATTTAGTCCAAAGCTACTACTGCCGCAGCTATTGATGCTAATCTTGCTTGCGCTTCATCTGATCTACTAGTTATTACAACCGGGACTTTTCCTCCTACCACAACTCCTGCAGCACATGCACCCATAAAATAAATCATCATTTTAACTAGAGCATTTCCAGTTTCAACACTTGGAACCAATAGTACATCAGCCTCTCCTGCAACTAAATTTTTAATACCTTTAATGCCAGCAGATTTTTTTGAAATACTATTATCAAATGCTAGGGGTCCAAAAACATCTGCATTTAAATTTTCCTCTTTTGCAAGTTTTGTTATTTCAGCTGCTTCAATTGAACTTGGTACACTATCCAAAACTTCTTCAGTTGCAGATAATACAGAAACTTTTGGTCTTTCAATTCCTATACGATTTGAAAAATTTATTACATTTTTTAGAATATGCATTTTAGTTTTAACATTAGGTAAAACATTTAAAGCACCATCTGTTATTATTAGTGGCTTATCTTCTTTTTCAACTGTCATATGCCAGATATGACTTAATCTAGTTTTACCTAATAAGTTATACTCTCGCTTTAAAACTTCTTTCATTAGAACGTCAGTATGAATATGTCCTTTAACAATTATTTTAACTTTATCTTCACTTGCAAGTTTAGCTGCAATTTTTGCCGTTTTGTTTTCAACTGGCTCATGGATAAGTTCGTATTTTGATATATCCCAACCAAGGTCTTCAGCACATTTTTGTATTTCAACTTCATGACCGATAAAAACTGGTTCAATTAGATTTTCATTTACAGCGTCTTGAACAGATAACATGGGTAGGGGTTTACCAGCATTTACAACTGCAACCTTAACTCCTTTTTTACTATGAGCTATATCTAATAGTTTATTTGGACAGACAATTTCTTTGTTTGAGAGCATTTTTTACAAATATAGTATAATTTAAATATGTATATAGAAATTATTTACTAAAAAGTTATAGTTTCTTTCATTTTTTAATTATGGAAATAGTAACTAAAATAGCACCATTAGCTTTAGCATTGATAATGCTTGGCCTAGGACTTGGTTTATCTGTAAAAGATTTTACTAGAGTAATTAGAAATCCAAAAGATTTTTTAATTGGAATAACTTGCCAATTAATTCTTTTACCAATTGTTGCATACATATTGGTTTTAATTTTAAGATTACCGATCGAAATAGCTTTAGGTTTAATGATTATAGCTGCAGCACCAGGAGGTGTTACGTCAAATGTTCTTACTAAGTTTGCAGATGGAGATGTAGCTTTATCAATTTCTTTAACAGCTGTTGGAAGTTTAATTAGTATTATATCAGTTCCATTTATAGTTTTTACTTCAGCTGGAATGCTAGGGGTTACTGAAATGTCTACAGAGATTACCATGACAGGGATCGCACTTAAAATGGCTTTAGTTGTAACTGTTCCGGTAATTATAGGAATGGTTATAAGAGGATTTGCAGAAAATTTTATCTCTTCAAACATTAACATCGTCAATAGAACTACTAGTTTATTATTTGTTATTGTATTTGCAGCAATTTGGATTGAAGAAAGAGAAAATATTTTTAATTATTTAGCTCAAGCTGGAATAGCGGTTTTAGTTTTAAATATAGTGATGATGATTTTAGCTTTTTATATAGCTAAAGCTTTTGCAACTGGAGTTGCTCAGAGAAAATGTATTTCTTTAGAGTGCGGTCTTCAAAATGGAACTTTAGCAGTATTCGTTGCAACTCAAATTTTTAATGATGTTGCTTACATGATACCAACAGCTGCTTATGCTTTAGTGATGTATATTACAGGATTTATTTTTATATATATTTTAAGAAGATCTAGTTAATTGTAGTTTTATTTAAAATTTTATAAATCAGTTCTGAAATCTCTTTTATTGTTTGTTCTTGTATTTTTTGGGTTTTTGAAAAAACTTTTTTTTCAATATTAAGTGAAATTAATTTTTTTTGATCTATTTTTGCATAACCTTTTTTGATTAAAGAATTTACTTTTCTAACAATTGTTGGTCTCGGAATACCTGTAATTTCTGATATAGACATAGAATTTAAACCAATTTTGTCTGCAAAAGATATTCTTTTTCTCCACTTTTCAATATCTATATCTTGAATAACTAAATCTTTATTTGATGATGCATTAGACATTATAAGCAAGCCTATACATAATGTTTCTAAATCACCCAATTCTTTTCTCCATCGGAAATAGTAAGAAAAAATAAATTTATAAAATTCGTACCAGCAAAAAGAAAAATGTTTCTTAATACCATCTGATATTTCATTTGATGAAAAGGAGTATGGAATTTTATTTTCTTGTTTCAAAATTTTTGAAGAAATAGATATTAAATACGATAAATTTTTTAATGCACTTATTGGCTGCACTGTTTCATAAGCAGATCTATCAATAAAAATTTTTTTTCTTGTTCGTTTAATTACCCCTATTTTTTCTAGATAAATAATCTTTCTTCTTACACTTTCTTTAGGGATTTGAAGATCTCTAGAAATTTTAATAATTTTAATTTCTTCAATTTCTAAAGTTTTGTCTTTGTAAAAGGTGTTGAAATCGACCTGAATTCCATTTTTTCTATAGAATTTAAAATCATTATTAACCAAATAGATTAAGACCATGTACATTTCTATATCTTTGAAATTAGAATAAGCATTGATTAGCCATTCAGATACAAATTTATAAAAAGCAGGAACGAAATTATTAAATTTTTTATTGATTACTGCTGTAACCATTTTTTCATCCAGTGCGTCAGATATACTAGGTAGAGTGCTCATGATTTAAAAAAAAACCCAATATGGACAATACACAAATAAGTGTCAACCCATTTTGGACATTCCTAATATGTAATAATGTAACTAGTAATGATTAGATGGTTTTGTATTTAAAAATTATGAGTACAGAGAGCTTAAATAGAACATCCGTTGAAATTGAGAACCCCTCTCAAGTTACTGAAGCTCCTCAAAGAGTAAATGTGGATGTTCTAAAGCAAAGACTTCTTGAAGAGAAAAAAAAGGAAAAAATTAAGAGAACAATAATTGTTTCTTCTGTAGTTGCTTCTTTAGGAGTTTTAACTTTTTTAACTTATTAAAGTTTCTAAATCTTTTTTAATAATATCTGGAATGTTGATTTCTTTTTTAAGATTTTGTTTGTAACGATTAAATTTGTTTTGTCCTGGATACATTATTTCTTTAACACCTTTAATCTTAGGAAGTTTTTTTATTGTTTTAATATTGTCTTTAATTCTTTCATTATAATTTTTTTGAAATAAGTTTGCTTTAAACGTTATAAATAAATGTCCAATATTTTGTGGTCCTGAAAAATCATCAAAAGGATCTTTAACTCGACCTGCATGATTTCCTCCAGTTAGTACACCACTTAAAATATCAACCATCCAAGCAAGTCCCGAACCTCTAAATCCAGCAATAGGTAATTGAACTCCTGCTAATGCTTTTTTTGCATCAGTAGTTGGTTTTCCAAATTTATCTAATGCTACACCTGCAGGAATAGTTTGATTGTTTCTTGCAGCAACTCTAATTTTACCTCTGTTGATCATTGAGATTGATGTATCTAAAATAAAAGGAATTTTAGAACCAGTAGGGGTTCCAAAACAAATTGGGTTAGTTCCAAATAAAGTTTTCAATGCTCCATGAGGAGCAACTGCTGGAGGAGCATTTGTATAAATCATTACTATTAAATTTTTCTTAACAGCTTGTTCTGCGTAATAACCTGACAAACCATAATGACCACTATTTTTTACAGCAACCATTCCAATCCCAGTTTTTTGCGCATGTTTAATTGCAGTTTTTATTCCAAGATCAGCAGCTACAAATCCAATACTGTTATTTGCATCAATATGAGAAATAGAAGATGAAATTTTTTTAATTTTTATTTTTGGTTTTGGATTAATTACTTTTTTAGAAATTCGATCACAATACATTTTAAGTCTTGATAAACCATGACCATAAGCACCAACTAATTCTGCATTAATTAAAGCATTAGCAGAAATTAAAGCATGTTCTTTACTTAATCCAAACTTTTGAAAAATTTTAATTACTTGATTTTTTAATAAAGGAGTTTTCATTTATCCTTTTCCACGCCATGGAATAGTTTTATCGATTATTTTTCTTAAAGTAACATCGAACAATAAACCAAGAAGACCCATAATAAATATCGTTATCCAAATAACTTCGTACTGGAAGTATTTTTTAGCAACGTTTTCAACGAAACCAATACCAGTGGTTCCAGCTAAAAATTCTGCTGCAACTAGTGTTCCCCAACACATACCAACTGCAACCCTTATTCCAGTTAAAATTTCTGGAAGAGAATTTGGGAAAATTACATATCTTAATATTTGTTTTTTTGTAGCTCCTAATGAGTGAGCAGCATGAATTTTTGATAGCTGAGTTCCTGATGCTCCAGCTCTTGCTGAAATAATCATAATAGATAAAGAGACCATAAATAATAAAAATATTTTTCCAGAGTTATCAATTCCAAGTACAGAAATAATTAATGGAGCCCAAGCAAGTGGGGGAACGGGTCTATAAAGTTCAATTAATGGATCAAAGAAACCTTTTGCAAATCTGTTTAGACCCATAAATAATCCTAATGGAACACCAATAATAATTCCAAACACTAATCCTAAAAATACCCGCATAAAAGAGTCCCAGATATGTCCGTATGGAACTGGAACTTTGAATAATTTAAAGTCACCAGTAACAACTTTTAAAACATTGCTTTTAAAGTTTTCTTTAACTATTCCATCTTTTGTATGAACTGGATACTCACCAGGTAAAATATCAGCTATCCAATCTGGTAAAACGAAGCCAATCATTTTACTAACGTCAACCATTTCAATCCATAAAAGAGGAATATTTTTGTATCCAACACTTGGTTTAGACATCAATACAAACTTATTAAATGTATCAGATGGTTTAGGTAGCCATCTACCAGAACCTTGCTCTGAACAAGTAGGTCCACTTGCTACAATTGTTCCAGCAGGAAATAAAAGTATATCGATTAATCTTAATCCAGCTTGTTCTTTATTTTGTAACTCATCAAATTCTATGATTGCTGCTTGCATTTCATTTAATGCATTAGGAGGATAGATACTTGCAAACTCTATTCTTCTTGCAATTTTAACAATATTTTTTGCATAGTCAGATGCTATCTCTTCATTATCATCTAAACCTTTTCTGAAAGCTTTAATTTCATCTTTAAGTTGTTTAATTGAGCTTTTGAAAGGTGGGTTATGGTTTTTTAATTTAAAAAACTTGTCATCAATTTTTTTTAATTCTGCTGCAGCTGCATGAAATTTTAAACCTTTATTTGTTTGAGGTGCAGTTGGTATTTCAATTGTATTTTCAATAGAACCGCTTCCAGAATCTATTGTAGTAATTCCCCAACCACCTTGTTCATCAATAAGTTTTTGTCTTTCAGTTTTTTGTGCATCTGTTTCAAAGGGATAATCTTTCTTTTGAAAATTAGAACTTAGAAGTTTTATTTCCTCTGTTATTTCTTGAAGTTTAATTTTGGTATCCATTTCCATTAATTCTTCACTTGTTAACAGTGGAATTAATTTAGAAGTTCTATCAATGTAGCTTACAAGAATTGTTTTTTGTTGATCATTTAGATCTTGAGATCCTTTTATTTCATTTGCAATTTTTGTAAGATTTTTATTTTCGATTTTGATAATGGATGTACTTTTGAATTCTCTTTCTTCAATAGGGAACTGATATTTTAAACCTAATAACGACTCATTAATTTTAGCAACTTGACATAGTTCATTTGCTGATTTTGGATAAAAACCTTTTGCTATATCCCATGAATAATAAAGCCATAACATCAAGATTGCACTACTTCCAACAATTACCCAGTGCGTTCCACCTTTAGCCCTTTCTGGATTACCAAAAACAGCATCTACTTTTTCAGTTCTGATTAATCTTCTTCCATAAAGAATACAGCCAATAACTGAAACGATAATTAGTATTGTTACAAATTGGGTTAACATTAATTATCTTTCCCCATTATTTCTTCTTCCATATTCCAAATCATGGATAAAATTTCTTCTCTAGTAGATGAAAATTCTTTATTTTTTTTAATTTCTCTTAAATCTTGAGTAAGACCCATTTCAGCAAATGGAAGATTATATTCTTTATGTATTCTTCCTGGTCTTGGAGCCATCACATATAATCTTTCACCAAGCAAAAGAGCTTCTTCAACAGAGTGTGTAATTAAAATAATTGTTTTTCCAGTTTCTTTCCAAATTTTTAAAACTAAAGACTGCATCTTTTCTCTTGTTAATGCATCTAAAGCACCCAACGGCTCATCCATTAAAATTAAATCAGGATCGTTGATCAAACATCTTGCAAGAGCAACTCTTTGCTGCATACCACCTGATAATTGATATGTTGGAGTATTTCCAAATCCTTTTAACCCAACTATATCTAACCATTCTTCAACTTTTTTTGCTGTTACTTCTGGATCTTCACTTTTCATTCGAAGACCAAAGTTCACGTTTTCAGCAACTGTTAACCATTCGAACAAAGCACCTTGTTGAAACACCATTCCTCGTTCAACACCAGGTCCATCTATTTCATTATTATTTAAAGTAATTTTTCCCGAAGTAGGTCTTAAAAATCCAGCAGTAATATTAAGTAAAGTTGTTTTTCCACAACCCGATGGGCCAAGAACTGTAAGCAGTTCTCCTTTTTTTAAAGTAAAACTAACATCTTTTAATGCGTGAACTGTTTCTCCTTTTGGAGTTTTAAAAATCATATTTAGATTTTGAGAAACAAGATCACTCATAGCGCCCTTATATTAGAAATTTTTTAAAAAAAATAGGCACTAATTTTTAAATCAGTGCCTATTTAAAAAAGTTTTAAACCTTTAAAATTATAAAGGTAAGAAACTTGTGTCTACGTTACCAGCTGGAGTTCCCATTCCTTTTAAGAACCCATCTAGGTTTCCGCTCTCCATAGAAGCTTTAGTTTCTTCTGGAGTTAAGAATTTAAATCCACTTAAAGTTTCTTTCATGTCAGCAACTTTCATTTCAGAAGCTTTTGCCATAGAATTCATATCAGATTTACCTGATCTGTATCTGTCGTTTGCTTCGTGAGTTACTTCGATGAAAGTTCTTAGCATTCCTGGATTTTCTTTCATGAATTTATCTGTAACAGATGTGATATCTATACCTAAGATACCAGCATTTCTTGCTTCATCCACAGTTAATAATCTTGAACCAACTGCAGTTGCCGCTTTAATAGAGTTACCACCAAATAAACATGCCATAACAACATCACCACTTACTAATGCAGCAGCACCTTCTTCTGGGTCCATTTGAATGATATCCATTTTACTTCTGTCAGCACCAACAACTTTCATACTTTCATCAAAAACGTATTCAGCCATTGTTCCTAGTGGAACAGCAACTTTTTTACCTTCTAATTCAGTAGCGTTAGCTTTTGTAATTCCAGATGCATTTGATGTTACACAAGTAGTTCCACCCATTCCGTATTCCATTGCGATATCAACTAATTTGATTGGCGCGTTAGATTTTACAGCATTGATAAAAGGCACTAAACCTTGTGAGTAAGAAATATCAATATCTCCTGCTAACATTGCATCAGTCATAGCTCCACCGTTAGTGAAGTTTGTCCACTTAACTGGTACACCAAGAGCTTTTGCAAAATTTTTCTTCTGCATGTCCTCTAGATTTGGACTTGGCCATTCTAGAAAGTATGCAACTCTAACTTCAGTAGCTGCAGAGTTTGCAACCGAAATTGAAAGGTTAAGAGCAAAAATAGATCCTAGAATAAAACTTAGTATTTTTTTCATTTATTCCCCTATGTTAATTTAATTAAATTATACTTATTTAAATTCAATTTTGAGCGGTTGTAAAACAAAAAGATAAGTTCAATTAAAAGTTGTATACTTATGACGCATCATTTTGGGTGGTCAAAATATTTCTAGCAAACTAATTGATTTAGTCTAATAGTTGGGAATATTTATAACAGTTAATTAAAGAGAGAAAAAAAATTTATGAGCTCAGAGACAAGAACTTCAGTTCCAAATTCATTAAATGAACATTGGATGCCGTTTACATCGAATAAAGATTTTAAAGCGAACCCAAGATTAATTACTGAAGCAAAAGGAGTTTACTTAAAAACTCACCATGGAAAAACACAAATTGATGCGAGTTCAGGATTATTTTGTAATCCGTTAGGTCATGGAAGAAGAGAAATTACAGAAGCAGTTACCAAACAATTAGAGACTTTAGATTATGCTCAACCTTTTCAACAAGGTTTTGGTGGTTCATTTGAATTAGCTACAAAAATTTCAAAACACACTCCAGGTGATTTAAATAAAATGTTTTTTACAATTTGTGGTTCAACTGCTGTTGAGACTGCAATTAAAATTGCAATTGCTTATCATAGAGCAAAAGGAAATGCTCATAGATTTAGATTTGTAGGACGTGAAAGAGGTTATCACGGAATGAATATTGGATGTGTTTCAGTTGGTGGAATGATCAATAATGTTAAAACATTTGCAAGCATTTTAATGCCAGGTGTTCAACATATGAGACACACACATTTACCAGAACATAAATTTGTTAGTGGTCAACCTGAAACAGGAGGAGATCTTGCAGATGATTTAGAAAGAATTGCAAGTAACTTTGGACCAGAAAATATTGCAGCTTGTATCGTAGAACCAATTGCTGGATCTACTGGTACGTTAGTTCCACCAAAAGGATATTTACAAAGATTAAGAGAAATTTGTGATAAGCATGGAATACTTTTAATTTTTGATGAAGTAATTACAGGTTGGGGAAGAACAGGTTCTTCTTTTGCAAGTCATGAATTTGGTGTTACTCCAGATTTAATGACTATGGCTAAAGCAACAACTAATGGTGTTGTTCCAATGGGTGTAGTTGCATGTAAAGATGAAATTTATGATGCAGTAATGGATGCCTCTCCAATGGGATCCGTTGAACTATTTCATGGATACACTTATTCAGGAATTCCAGTTGCAGTAGCAGCAGGATTAGCTGTTCAAGATATTTTTGAAAAAGAAGATATTTTTAACAGAGCAAAAAATTTAGCACCTTATTTCCAAAAAGGATTATTTTCTCTTCAAGACTTAGAGTCTGTTGAGAACATAAGAGGTTATGGAATGATGGGTGGTATTGATATGAAAATGAATACTAAACCAGGTAAAGCAGGTTATGAATGTTTTAAAGCTTGTTATGAAGCAGGTGTGAACTTTAAAGCAACTGGTGACTGTCTAATTATCGCTCCTCAATTTATATGTGAAGAAAAACATATAGATGAGATTATTGATAAACTAAGAACAGGTATTACGAACTATCAAAAAAACCAAAAGAACTAATTAGTTTAATTAAAGACATGGAGAGTGCTTATGAAGATAGGCGTACCTAAGGAGATCAAGCCTCAAGAAAATAGAATAGGGTTAACACCAGATAGTGTTAAAATTTTAGTTTCTGAGGGTCATGAAGTAATTGTTGAAAACAATGGTGGTTTTGAAGCTGGATTTGAAAATGATCAATATACAAATGCAGGTGCAAAAATAGCAAGCACAGCAGCTGATATTTTTAACGATGCAGACATAATTGTTAAAGTTAAAGAACCTCAAAAAATTGAGGTCGATATGATTAGAGAAAATCAAATTGTTTACACATATCTTCACTTAGCAGCAGCGAAAGAATTAACTGAAGGTTTAATTAAATCAAAGAGTGTTAATATAGCTTACGAGACAGTAACAGATGATAATGGAAGATTACCATTATTAGCCCCAATGAGTGCAGTTGCTGGAAGAATGTCTGTTCAAGCTGGTGCTCATTGTTTAGAAAAGAATCAAAGTGGAAGAGGACTTTTGTTAGGCGGTGCTCCAGGAGTGACTGGTGGAACTGTAGTGATTTTAGGTGGTGGTGTAGTAGGTGAAAATGCTGCGGTGATTGCTACAGGTATGCAAGCTAAAGTGCATATCGTAGATAAATCTGAAGCTAGATTAAAACAATTAGTGGAGATGTTCGGAGATAAAATTATTCCAGAGCAAAGTGATAAAATTGATCTTCCAAAATTAGTTTCTGAAGCAGACTTATTAGTTGGTGGAGTTTTAATTCCAGGTGCAGAGGCTCCAAAATTGGTTACTAGAGATATGATCAAAAGTATGAAGAGGGGCTCTGTTATTGTTGATGTTGCAATTGACCAAGGTGGATGTGTTGAAACAAGTAAACCAACTACTCACGGTGAACCAACTTATATTGTTGATGACGTTGTTCATTATTGTGTGGCCAATATGCCAGGTGGAGTTCCAAGAACTTCTACTTTAGCATTAAACAATGCAACGTTACCTTATCTAGTTAAACTTGCTAATAATGGTTATAAAAAAGCATTGAGTGAAGATAAAAACTTTTTAGCTGGATTAAATGTTCATAAAGGAATGGTTACTTATAAGGCAGTTGCAGATGTATTTGGTCACAACTTTGTAGACCCTGGAGAAGCTGTCAAACATTAGTAATGGAAAAAAAATATCCTTCTAGCACAAAGGTAGTTGTTGTTGGAGGTGGAGTTATAGGATGTTCTGTTGCTTATCACTTAACAAAATTTGGCTGGAAAGATGTTGTTCTTTTAGAAAGAGATCAATTAACATCAGGTACAACTTGGCATGCAGCAGGATTAGTTAGTCAATTAGGCCCAACAGCAGCAGTTACAAAAATTAGAAAATATACTTTAGATCTTTATAAAAAATTAGAAAAAGAAGTTGATCACTCTGCGGGTTTAAGAATTAATGGAGCCTTATCAATTGCTCAAACAGACGCTAGATGGCAAGAGCTTCAAAGGCAAGCAACTACAGCTCAATTGTATGATGTTGATATTAAGATTTTAGATAAAGATCAAATAAAGAAAAATTATCCAATCATGTACACAGAAGATTTAAAAGGTGGAGTGTTAATGCCTGGTGATGGTGCAGCTGATCCAAGTGGTGTTACACATATGTTGGCAAAAGGTGCAAGATTAGGTGGAGCAAAAATATTTGAGCAATCACCTGTTGAAACAATATTAACTAAAAATGGTAGAGTTAGTGGTGTTAGAGTTAATGGGCAAGATATTGAATGTGAATATGTGGTTCTTGCAACAGGTATGTGGTCTAGACAAATTGGAGAAAAAATAGGAGTTAGTATTCCTTTATATCCTGCAGAACATTTTTATGTAATTACAGAGCCAATTGAAAATCTTTCACCAACATTACCTGTAATAAGAGATTTTGACAGCAGTACTTACATTAAAGAAGATGCTGGAAAACTTTTAATTGGAATATTTGAAGGTAAATCAATCCCTGCATTTAAAGATACTAATAAAGTTCCAGAAGATTTTTCATTCGGTGAATTCCCAGAAAATTTTGATCATTTTGAACCGTATTTAGAAAAATCCATGAAACGATTTCCAGTTTTAGAGCAAGCTGGAATTAGAAAGTTTTTTTCTGGACCAGAGTCTTTTACACCTGATACCAATTCTTTATTAGGCGAAGTTCCTGAGGTTAAAAATTTATTTGTTAGTTGTGGTTTGAATAGCATTGGCATTGGTAGTGGAGGAGGAGTTGGAAAAGTAACCGCAGAATGGTTAATGACTGGCCATATCAATGAAGATATTTTTAATTATGATATTAAGAGATTTCAAAAGTTTCATTCAGAATTAGGTTTTATTAAAGATCGTATTACAGAGTCACTTGGGGATTTGTATGGAATGCATTGGCCTTATAAACAACATAAAACATCAAGAAATGTAAAAAAATTACCATACCATGACGAATTAAAAAGTTTTGGTGCATGTTTTGGAGTTTCAGCTGGATATGAAAGACCAATGTGGTTTGCTCTTGATGGAGAAAAAGCAGAGTATGAATATAGTTATAATTATCAAAACTGGTATCCATCAGTTGAATACGAAACTAACAACACACTAACAAATATTGGTCTATATGATTTGTCTCCTTTTTCTAAATTCGAAATTAAATCTGAAAAAGCTCATGAAGATCTTCAGAAAATTTGTACATCAAATATAAAACAGGAACCTGGAAAATGTACTTATACTCATATGCTTAATAAAGATGGAGGAATAGAAACAGATCTTACAGTAGTTTGTATAGATCAAAATCATTTTAGAATAATTGGTTCTGCAGCAACAAGAGAAAGAGATAAATTTCATATCAAGAAGCATCTATCAGAAGGTGTAGGGTTAACTGACGTTACCGATGATTATTGTGTGTTTGGAATATTTGGTCCAAAGAGTAGATTTTTAATACAAGATTTAAGCTCAGACGATTTTAGCAATGAAAATTTTAAGTTTGCAAATTCAAAATATATTGAAATTGATGGAACTAAAATATGGACCCAGAGACTATCTTACGTTGGAGAGTTAGGTTATGAGCTATATGTTAAAAATTCTGAGTCTAAAAATATATATGAGAAATTAATAGAAAAAGGTAAAAAATATAATTTATCTAATTGTGGAATGCATGCATTAGATACAATGAGAATGGAAAGTGGTTTTTTACATTGGGGTCATGACATTTCACCAGAAGAAAATCAATATCAAGCAGGTCTTAACTTTACAATTAGTTATAAGAAAGACTTTAATTTTATTGGAAGAGAAGCATTGGAAAAAATAAAAGATAAAAAAATTGATAGGAAGTTTGCTATGTTTGTACTTAAAAATAATGAACCAGGAAAACCCCTTCTACTTCACGATGAACCAATTTATAAAGATAATAAAATAGTTGGAAGAACTACATCGGGTAATTATTCTTTTAACTTCAAAAAAAATCTTGCATTTGGTTATATAAATAATGACTATTCAGATGATGAACTTCTAAATGCAAACATTTCAATAGAAATAGAGAAAATTAAATATCCTGCTGAAATTATCTTTAAACCATTAAAGCAAACTAATTTTAAAAATAATTAATAATAATAGATAATTTAAATAGATTAAATTTAATTTGAATTTTTATTATTAATTCTATTTTCGATAAATTTAGAGTAAAAAATCTTATCAGTTATATACTTATAAGATTGATCATCTGACAATCTAGCGTATGCCATCCAATTTCTTATTACCAATGCATCAAATAGAGACAAACCTTTTTCAATTGGACCAGTTTTTTTTTCAAAATTGAAATTTGGATTTTTTTTATCAATCAAATCTTCAAATTTTTTCCATTCAGGATTGTACTGTAATGCATTTTTAGTCAAATCGTCATATCTATCTGATATTAGGCTGTATTCTGAGCAACCACGTTTAATTTTTATACTATAATTCTCTATATTAATTTTTAAGAATCTATTTAATATATTTTTAATATTCTCACTTTCTTTAATTGATGAACAAAAAATTAAACCTTTGTATTTATTTTCAATACTTGATCTTATCTCTATCATGCATTTTAAAGTATTTTTATTTGCAAGTTCAATATTATCAAAGATGAAATACAGTTTAATTAAATCCAAAACAGTGCTTACGTTTATTTGTATTTTATAACAATTAAAACAATATTCTGGAATAATATTATATTCTTTAAAAATAGTCTTGTGTCTATCACATTTTAATGGTGGATTATATCGTCTGTATGTTTGAGTAAAATTGAAACTAATATTTTTCAGATTTTCATCAATAACTTGATTGATTTGTTTAAAATAGTTTTTTATCTTTTGATTTTGGATTTTTTCATCAGGATTAAAACTTAAGGTAATTTTTTTTAATTTATTATGAACATTTACCAATTCAAAGTCACTTTTATCGTAATACTTAGTTAAGCAGAGAGCATTTAGCAACATAGAATGAGATGGTAAAAATTTCTTATTAGCGTTAATAGATTTTAAAAAATTATTTATAGCATCATCAATTTCACCTAAATCATAATTAATCATTCCTAAATTAAAAAAAAACTTCTGGAGATGATGAATTCAACAAGATACTTTTCTCAAAATCTTTTTTAGCGTCATTAAATTTATTTAATTTAAAGTTTGTTATCCCACGATAAAAATAAAAATTAAAATCATTTTTATTTTCAATTGTAGTTTCTTTAAATTTTTTCATAGCTTCTGTGAAATTATTACCTTTGATTAGTAGAACTACTTTCTTTAAATTAAATGTCATAAAGTTTTATATTTTAATAAAATAAATAAAATTACAACAAAGTTTTTTCAAAAAAATATAATGCGACATAAGAAAAAACAAAAGATTGCTTAATTATTGATATTTACCTGCAGTTATAAATTCACTGAAACTTTCACACCAAATAACTACAGTATTGTATTTACTTACATTTACATTTGAAGGAACATCAACAACAAAGTTTTCAAAACTTTTAACCTCTGCAACATATTTAGCTTCATCTTTAATTGGTAAAAATTCATCCTCATGTTGTGTAAATTCATTTGTTAGATAAAGTTTATAATCTGGCCCGGGTGCAATTGCACCATTAACTGTAATTTTTGTATTTGAAATTGTAACTTTTGCTTCTCCCCAGTGAAATGGATCACTCCCTCTTAAATCTCTTACAAACTCAGTTTGATATTGAGATTTATTTTCATACTCATTAATTTTACTTATTTCGACTGACTCTGGTGCGGTTAAAATTGGTAGAAAATATACACCTAAGCCAAATCCGATTATTAAAAAGAAAAAGTGGCTAATAAAAAGAAAGGTAATTTTTTTTTTCATAGGAAATTTACTTATAGTTGAAAGAGTTAATAAATGTAGTATAAATCTCTCACTTTATGGCGGGGTAGCTCAGTTGGTTAGAGCGCGGGACTCATAAGCCCGAGGTCAGTGGTTCGATCCCACTTCCCGCTACCATTTAATGACCTGGAAATTCTATTAAATTTTCAACTTTATAATTTTTATTTACCAAATTATCTGATCCACCTAAATCAAATAAATTAATAACAAAAACAAATGCAGCTACTTTTGCATCACACATTTCAACCAATTTAGCAGCAGCTTCTGCAGTACCACCTGTTGCAATTAAGTCATCAATTATTAAAACAGACTCATTTTTTAAAATAGAGTCTTTATGAACCTCAATAGTTGCAGTGCCATACTCTAATTCAAAATCTACAGAATGTACTTCAGCTGGTAATTTATTTTTTTTTCTCAACATTATAAAAGGTTTTTTAAGGATATAAGAAACGGCAGAGGCAAACACGAAACCCCTTGATTCTATTGCAGCAATTTTATCAATTTTGTATTTTTTAGATCTTTCAATGATTTGATTAATTGTTTCAGCAAAAGCTTCCTCGTTTTTAATTAGAGTAGTTATATCCCTAAATAGAATACCTTTTTTTGGATAATCAGGAATTGATCTAATATGATCTTTTAAATTCATAATACTCAATTATAAATAAATATATTTTAAATTATGACAACAAATAAATTAGCAATAATTGGTGGAAGTGGTCTCTATGATGTTGAAGAATTTACTAACAGAGAATTATTAGAAATAAATACACCTTGGGGCAAACCATCTGATCAAATATTAAAAACTAATTATAATAATAAAGAAGTTTATTTTTTACCTAGACATGGGAGAGGGCATTTTATTTCTCCATCGAATATAAATTTTAGAGCAAACATTGATGCACTTAAACAATTAGGTGTTACTGATATTGTTTCAGTCTCAGCCGTAGGATCTCTGAAAGAAGAATTGTCACCTGGAAAATTTGTTATTGTTGATCAATTTATTGATAGAACTTTTGCACGGGTAAAAACTTTTTTTGATGATGAAATCGTTGCTCATGTATCTATGGCACATCCTACTTCTAATGGATTAATGAATGCTTGTGAAGATGCGATTAAAAAATCCAATATAGAATATCAAAGAAATGGAACCTATGTTGTTATGGAGGGTCCACAATTTTCTACATTGGCAGAATCTAATTTATACAGATCTTGGAAAGCAGATGTAATTGGTATGACCAATATGCCTGAAGCAAAACTAGCAAGAGAGGCAGAAATTAGATATGCCTCAGTTTCAATGGTTACAGATTTTGATTGTTGGCACCCAAATCATGAAAATGTTGATGTTCAACAAGTGATTAAAGTTTTATTAGGAAATGCTGAAAAAGCAAAAGTTATGATTAAAAATTTAATTGATAATTTTGAGAACCATATAGATGCAAATGATCCAACCAATAATTGCTTAGATGTAGCTATTATTACTGCTCCAGAAAAACGAACCCAAAAAACAATAGATAAGTTAAAAACGGTTGCAGGTAGAGTTTTGAGTAAATGAGAATTCAAGGAAAAGAATACCGAACAATATGGTACGAGGATAAAATAGTAAAAATAATTGATCAAACAAAACTTCCACATCAATTTATAATAAAAGATCTTAAATCAGTTAAAGATGCAATAAATGCAATCAAGGTTATGGAAGTTAGAGGTGCTCCTTTAATTGGGGCAACAGCTGCTTACGGAATAGTTTTAGCTATTCATGAGAACAACTCTCAAGAATTTATAAGCAAATGTTCAGAAGAATTAATTAAATCAAGACCTACTGCGATAAACTTAAAATGGGCAGTTGATCGTATGATGAAAAAATTATCTGGCATCAATAGCAATCAAATTTTAGAAGTAGCTTTAAAAGAAGCTAAAGAAATTTGTGATGAGGATGAGAGGTTTTGTGAGGATATAGGCATTAATGGATTAAAAATAATAGAGGAAATCTACAATAACAAAAAAAATACAGTAAATATTTTAACTCATTGTAATGCAGGTTGGTTAGCAACAATTAATTGGGGCACAGCAACTTCACCGATTTATCATGCTCATAAAAAAGGAATTCCGGTTCATGTATGGGTAGATGAAACAAGACCAAGGAACCAAGGTGCAAATTTAACTTCATATGAGTTAAATGAGGAAGAAATTCCAAATACAATTATTGCTGATAATACTGGTGGTATTTTAATGCAAAGAGGGCAAGTTGATATGTGTATTGTTGGAACAGATAGAACTTTATCAAATGGAGACGTGTGTAATAAAATTGGAACTTATCTAAAAGCTTTAGCTGCACATGATAACAACGTACCTTTTTATGTTGCGCTTCCAAGTTCAACTATTGATTGGAACATTGAAGATGCAAGAGACATTCCAATTGAGGAAAGAAACTCTGAGGAATTATCTCATGTAGAGGGTATTGATGAAAACAATGAAGTTAAAAAAGTTTTGATTTACCCAAAGAAAAGTAAAGCAATGAATTTAGCTTTTGATGTAACTCCTGCAAAATATGTAAGTGGATTGATTACTGAGAGAGGAGTATGTGAAGCTTCTACCAATGGACTAAAAAACTTATTCAAATGAAAAATTTAAGTTCTGAAATTATTCGATATTCAAAAATGCTGAACACAAAAAAATTATCAGCTTTAAGATCTGGAAATATCTCAGTAAGGTATAAAAATGGTTTTTTAATTTCCCCGTCTGGAAAAAAATACTCAACTTTAAAAAATAAAGATATAGTTTTCGTTTCATTAGATGGTGAGTTTGACAAAAAAAAAGGTATTCCATCTTCAGAATGGAAATTTCATCAAGATATTTATAAAAATAAAAAAGAAGCTAAAGCAATTGTTCACGCTCATTCAACAAATGCAACTGCTTTATCTACTCATAAAAAAGGAATCCCTTCTTTTCATTACATGGTTGCAATGGCTGGTGGCTATGACATTAAATGTGCAAAATATGCAACCTTTGGAACGAGAGAATTATCTAAAAATATTTTAAGAGCTTTAAAAGGTAGAAAAGCTTGCTTAATTGCAAATCACGGTCAGATTGCATTTGAAGATAGTTTGGCGAAAGCATTTGAATTAGCTGAAGAGGTTGAAAATATATCGCTTCAGTATATAACGAGCCTGAAATTGGGTAAGCCTAAAATTCTTTCTATAGTAGAAATGAATAAAGTTTTATCCAAAGCTAAAAATTATAAAAAGGATAGCTAATGACCAAAGTTGGAGAGCATATAACTCTAGACATCATTGGAACTACAAAAGAGTACGATCCTTCTGTTTATGAAAAAGTAATTCATGAAATTGCAAAAGCTGCAAAAGTATCAATACTAAATATTTCTAAATATAAATTTGAACCACAAGGTTTCACAATATTAGCTCTTTTAGCAGAAAGTCATATTAGTTTTCATACATTTCCTGAAAAAGGAATTATTAGTTTTGATTTTTTTACTTGCGGTAAAGTAAGTCCTTCAGTTGCAATCGATATAATCAAAAAAGAATTTGAACATATAAGAATTGTTAAAAAAGAATTTAATAGAGACACAAAATTGCTTTATCATGACATATATAGTTCTCCAGGTTTGCAAAAATCTTATGTTGTAAATGATGTTTTAGAAGATTTTAAATCTAAAGTTGGTCAACATATTGAAATTTTAGATCTTGAGCAGTTTGGAAAATCATTATTTATAGATGGTGAAATTCAAGTTGCTGCAACAGATGAGCATTTATATAGCTCTACATTTGTTGGTTCAGGTTTAAATTTAAACAAAGATAATGAAAGGGCAGCTATCATCGGAGGTGGAGATGGTGGAGTTGCAAGAGAATGTATTTCTAAAAATTTTAATTTTATTGATTGGTATGAATTAGATCCAGAAGTTGTGGATGTTTGCAATAAACATCTTGGTGATATTGGAAAAAAAGCTACAGAAAAAAATTCGGTCAAATGTGTATGGGGAGATGCATTTGAAAGTATTAAATCAGTAGCTGATTATACTTACGATCATATTTTTGTTGATCTTAATGATGATCAGTTTTGTATAGATCTAGCAGCAAAAAATATGGATTCTTTGGTTAGAATATTAAAACCAAAAGGGGTGATAACAGCTCAAGTTGGTAGTCAGGATAAAAAACCTAAGCAAGTTGATAGTTGGTTAAATGTCTTTAATCAAAATTTTGGTAATGCTAAATTATCTAGAGTTTACATACCAAGTTTTGATTGTGCTTGGAACTTTTCATCTTCAATAAATCATTAATTTTTCTTTTTTCTTCTTAAAAATTGTGAAATAATTATTCCAATAAAAGGAGAAAATATGAATATATTCAAAAAAACTATTTTAACAGTTCTAGCTTCTTTTTTAATCATCGGAAATGTTTCTGCTGAGAGAATTAAAATTGGAACTGAAGGTGCTTATCCTCCATGGAATTCAAAAGATGCTTCTGGCAATTTAATTGGATTTGAGGTTGAGTTAGCTCAAGAGCTTTGTAAAATTATGAAGTATGAGTGTACAATCGTTGAGCAAGATTGGGACGGAATGATACCTGCGTTAGTAATGAGAAAATTCGATGCAATCATGGCCGGTATGTCTATTACAGATGAAAGAAAGAAAACAATTACTTTCTCACAAGGTTATGCTGATGAAGTTGCATCTCTTGCTGTAATGAAAGGTTCAAGCTTAGAAGGCATAGATACACCAGAAGGTATCAATTTATCTTTAGGTGGTTCTAGTGTTAAAAAAGCACTTAAAACTCTAACAGATGCTCTTGCTGGAAAAACAGTCTGTACTCAAACAGGAACAATTCACCAAAACTTTTTAGAGTCTGGTGATGTTGGAAGTGTAAATGTTAGAACTTATAAAACTCAAGACGAGGTTAATTTAGATTTAACTTCTGGAAGATGTGATGTTGCATTAGCTGCAGCAGTAGCATTTACAGACTACGCAGATAAATCTGGTAAACCAGTTGTTTTAGTTGGACCAACTTTTTCAGGTGGGGCATTTGGAAATGGAGTTGGTGTTGGAATCAGACAAGCTAGTGATAGCAAAATTGGAAAAAGAGATGCTAAAATCTTAAAAGATTTCAATAAAGCAATTAACAAAGCTAGAAAACAAGGAATAATTAGCAAACTTGCAATTAAACATTTTGGTTTCGACGCTTCTATGTAATTAATTTTGGATTTGGCGACTATAATATATAGTCGCCAGTCTATATGGAACTTCTTGCATTTGGAAAAACAGGTTGGGGCGACGAGTTATTTTATGCAACCTTGATGACTATTGCTGTATCAGTCACAGCAATGTTAGTTGGTTTTCTTTTTGCATTAATTTTTACTCCACTAAAGCTATCAAAATACAAAACTCTAAACTTTGTAGGTAATTTTTACACTACAGTAATAAGAGGTGTGCCTGAACTTTTAGTTATTTATCTTTTCTTTTTCGGTGGAAGTGGTGCAATCATGTATGTTGCATCAATATTTGGTTATTATGAATATATAGAGATTAATGCATTTATTACTGGTGCTGTTGCTATTGGTATTATTTCAGGTGCATATTCTACAGAAGTTTTTAGAGGCGCTATTCAATCAATTGACAAAGGTCAGTTTGAGGCTGCGAAGGTTTTAGGTATTAGCAAATTTGGTCAATTCTATAAAATAATCCTTCCTCAAATGTTAAGACTGGCAATTCCAAATTTAAGTAATGTCTGGCAAATTACTTTAAAAGACACGTCTTTAATATCAGTAACGGGTTTGGTCGAAATCATGAGACAATCTTATATTGCCGCAGGATCTACAAGAGATCCATTATTTTTTTATTCTTTTGCAGCAGTTTTATATTTATTGCTCACTTACATAAGTATGAAGTTAATTAATAAATTAGAAGTCAAATATAGTAGGGGTTATTAATGGATTTTGATTTAATGTTCACTAGCTTTCCAAAACTTTTAGGAGCAACTGTAGTTACTTTAAAACTTTTATCAGCGTCTTTATTTTTTGGATTATTTCTTGGATTATTTTTTGCAATTTTACGATTAAACAAAAATATATTTATTAATAAATTTGCTTATGGATACTCATATGTTTTTAGGGGCACTCCTTTATTGGTTCAAATTTTTATTATTTATTTTGGTCTTGGACAAATTGAATATTTAAGATCAACATTTTTATGGGTTGTTTTAAAAGAACCTTATTGGTGTGCAATAATTGCTTTTACATTAAATACAGGCGCATACACGTCTGAAATATTAAGATCTGCATTTCAAACTATAAAACCTGGAATTATTGAAGCTGGAAAAAGTTTAGGTATTTCAAATAAAATTATATTTTATAAAATTCAAATACCTATTGCGATTAGGCAATCACTGCCTGCATATGGAAATGAAATAATTTTAATGATGAAAGGTACTTCATTAGCAAGCACAGTAACGTTAATGGATTTAACTGGTGTTGCTAAATACATCATATCAACAACATTTAAGCCTATAGAAGTATTTATTGTAGCTGGTGGAATATATTTGTTTATGACTTTTGTTATTCATAATGTGATTAAGTATTTAGAAAAAAAATATAGTTTCCAACAATAAAATGTATCTTTCGCAAAAACAGATTGATGATTATCAATATTATGGTGCAATAATTATTAAAGATGTATTTAAAGATTGGATCGAACCATTAAGAAAGGGTTTTAAAAAAGTTTTAGACAACCCAAGTCAACACGGAAGAGAAAATGTGAATGTAGATGAGGGAAGGTTTTTTGAGGACTATTGTAATTGGGAAAGAATTCAAGAATTCAAAGATTGTATGTTCAATTCTCATGCAGGCCAAATAGTTGCTGAGGCTACAAATTCAAAATCTATACAAATTTTTCATGATCATCTTTTTATTAAAGACCCAGGAACAAATAAAGAAACACCTTGGCATCAAGATATGCCTTATTATTGTGTTGATGGAGATGATACAGGAAGTTTTTGGATACCATTAGATGAAGTAAATAGAGAAAACAATCTTAAATTAATTTTAAGATCACATAAATGGCAAAAACTTTTAAGACCTACTAAATGGTCAAACGATCAACCTTGGTATGAAGACGATGACTCGTTTATGAGTCTTCCAAAAAAGGAAGAATTTGAAGAAGATATATTAATCCCTGATTTAAAATTAGGTGATGCAGTTTTGTTTAATTTTAAAACTGTTCATGGTTCCACAGGAAATCAAAGCACTAAATCGCGTAGAGCATTTTCTATGAGATTTATAGGTGATGATGTTACATTTATTGAAAGAGGTGGTCCAACATCACCACCGTTTGATGGAATTAATTTAAAATCAGGAGATCAGATGAGAAAGGATTGGTTTCCAAAAGTTTTTAGTAACTAGTATACTCTTTAATCTCTTTAATAGCAGAGCCTGTATGGTTATTCATCTCTAATTTTATTTTTGCACGATCATCATTTAAAAAATGAACATCTCTAGAAAGTTCTATAAATTTTTCTCCAAAATCTTTATTTTTTTCACAATCTCTTTTGTCATCTTCAATAACCCAAAGTTTGGCATTTATATCTTTTAAGTCTTTAAATAATTTTTTAAGCTTCTCATCAGACTTAACATTTTTTTCTAACTGATTTTTAAGAATAGAATGCTCATTGTTTATAAAACTTAATTTTTCTGGGTCTTTAATTTTATCTTGTTTGATTTCTAATATTGAAATCTTGTCTAAAAGTTCACCAACAGAAATCTCGACTATAATTTTATTCATAAAACTTTATACTATGTTAAGTTGTTAGAAATATGTCTAATATTTTAATTATTAAACATGGATCTTTAGGCGATATAGCTCAAGCATGCGGGGCAATTCAAGATATTTCTGAAAATCATAAAGGAGATCAAATTCATTTATTAACAACAAAACCTTACTTTGAATTATTTAAAAAAAACCCACATATTTCAAATGTTATTCTAGATAAGAGATTATCAAAGATTAACTTAATTTATTTATATTTGCTAATGAGAGAGATTAAAAAACATAATTTCTCAAAAGTTTATGACCTTCAAAATTCTAGCAGAACATCATTTTACAAAAATATATTATTTCCTAAAGCTGACAAAACCATTTGGAGTTCAACAGAAACAACACTTCCAGAAGGAACAACTAAAAAAGATTTTGATAAAGACTCTGTTCTTTCAAGATTTGATCATCAGTTAAGTTCTTCAGGAATTAATACTAATCATACAATGAAGCCTGACTTTTCGTGGAGTACAGTTGATATTTCAGAAATAAAAAATAATTACGAACTAGATAAATACATAATACTTTTTCCTTTTTGCTCACCTCATTTAACTATAAAGAAATGGCCTTACTACAACGATTTAATCTCATTAATTAATGAAAAATTTGAAAATAAATTTCAAGTAGTTGTTGCGCCTGGACCAGATGAAATTAAAGATGCAAAAAATATAAATGCTTTATCTATTTTAGATAACGATAAAGCTTTAAATATTTCACAGTTAACTGGATTAATTAAAGACAGTTCATTTGTTGTCGCCAATGATACTGGACCCGCTCATATAACAGCACACTTGGGATCAAAAGGTATTGCTCTATTTGGTTCTCACACAACTCCTTTTAAAGTGAGCATTGAAAGACTGAGTTTTTAAGATAAGGGATATGAATATTTAAAAAAGTTTTTAATTTTGAATAACCT
>NZ_CVST01000012.1 GCF_001180225.1 Candidatus Pelagibacter communis
ATGGTGCCTATCATAATTTATTTGTTTGGAAAAAAATCAATACATTGGAGTGTATGGCCTTCAGTAATTTTATGTTTAATTGGAGGATATTTATTAACAAATTTTTACGATGCAACTGTTAGGTTGGGAGATACCTTGGTTGTACTAGGAGCTTTATTTTGGAGCACACATATTATATTTACTGGAATTATTATTTCTAAATACAATCTTCCACTTACAATTGGAGCAATTCAAACTTTAATCGTAGCTATTTTGTCTTTTTTCATTGGAATTCTTTATGAAGAATTTGTTTGGAACAACATTCTAATGGAAATGTATTCTATATTATATGCTGGAATATTATCTGGAGGATTTGCATTTGTATTACAGATTTATGCACAAAAAAATATTACACCTGCACCAGCAGCAATTATTTTTTCCCTTGAGGGTGTATTTGCAACTGTAGCTGCATGGTTTATTTTAAATCAATTATTAGATATAAATAATATACTTGGATGTTTTTTTATTTTGTGTGGAGTTTTATTATCACAATTACTCCCACTTATAAAAAGAAAAAAAATTTAATAAATTAAACTAAACAATACTAAAGCAATTATTATTCTATAAATTACAAATGCATTCATAGAAAACTTATTTATAAATATTAAAAAATATTTAACTGTTAAAAAAGAAAGAATAAAAGAAGATATAATTGCAATTATTACCAAATAATTAAATTCTGTTGGTTGATTAAAAATATCTTTTAAACTAAGTACACTTGCACCAGCTAATGCTGGGACAGATAGTAAAAAAGATATTTTACTCGAATCCACTCTATTAAACTTTAAAATCCTCGCAGCTGTTATTGTAACGCCTGCTCTGCTTACTCCAGGTATCAATGATAAAATTTGCATTACTCCTATAAATAAAATTGATTGAATATTTAAATTTGTAGAAATTTTTTTATCAAAACGACTTTTGTCAGAAATGTATAAAACAATTGCAAATATTAAAGTTGTCCATGCAATAGTTTCAATGTTTCGTAAACTATAAATTAGCCCTGTAGTGTATAAAATATATCCAAAGATTATTAATGGAATAGATCCAATAATAATTAAACTTATTAGTCTTTTATTTTTATTAATGTTTAATAACTCTTCTTTGAAATAATAAACTATTGCAAAAAGAGATCCTAGATGAAGGCTAATATCAATTAGTAATGAGCTAGATTTAAATTCATACAAACTTGAAACTAAAATTAAATGTGCAGAAGAACTTATCGGAAGAAATTCTGAAACTCCTTGAATTGCTGAAAGAATTAAAACTTCTATAATATTCTGAAACATAATTTCTTCGTAGCTTATAAAGCTTATATTTCAAACAATACGATTTGATCATAGTAGCTATGCATTTATTAGAAACCCGTTTGTTTATAACAAAAATGAAAGATTAAAGGTCAATAAATATGACCTATTAAATGCTTTATTTTATAAAATCATTATATAATTTGCCGAAAATTATATTTTTTATGACTGATAAAATGTTAAAATTTGTAAAAATAGGTCAGCAAACTCCACCTAAAAGGGAAGTTGATCAAAGAAAAAAGGATTTTAACGAGATATATGACGAATATATCAACGAAAAAGCTAAAGAACAATCAAGTAGATGTTCTCAGTGCGGAGTTCCTTTCTGTCAGGTTCATTGTCCTTTAAGTAACAATATTCCTGACTGGCTAAAGTTAACTGCCGAGGGAAGATTAAAAGAAGCATACGAGCTTTCACAAAGCACTAATAATATGCCCGAGGTTTGTGGAAGAATCTGTCCGCAAGATAGATTGTGTGAGGGAAATTGTGTAATTGAACAGTCTGGTCACGGAACAGTTACAATTGGTTCCGTTGAAAAATATATAACAGATAATGCTTGGGAACAAGGTTGGGTTAAACCAATCGAAGTTACAAATGAAAAAAATCAAAGTGTCGGAATTATAGGAGCTGGTCCTGCGGGATTAGCAGCGGCAGAACAGTTAAGAAAAAATGGGTATAAAATTACAGTTTACGATCGTTATGATAGAGCTGGAGGATTATTAATATATGGAATTCCAAATTTTAAATTAGAAAAAGAAATAGTTGAAAGACGAACAAAGCTTTTAAGAGATGGTGGAATAGAATTCATACAAAATTTCGAAGTTGGCAAGGATGCAAGCTTAGAGCAATTAAGAAAAAAACATGATGCAGTATTAATTGCAACGGGAGTTTACAAAGCTAGAGAAGTTAATTTACCAGGTAATGATTTAGACAATATTTTTCCAGCAATGGATTTTCTTACAGCATCAAATAAAAAAGGATTGGGTGATGAGGTTGAATTATTTGATAAGGGAATTCTAAATGCAGAGGGAAAAGATGTTGTTGTAATTGGTGGAGGTGATACCGCAATGGATTGTGTGAGAACTTCAGTAAGACAAAAAGCAAAATCAGTAAAATGCTTATACAGAAGAGATAAAGAAAATATGCCCGGTTCAGCAAGAGAAGTTGCAAATGCTGAAGAGGAAGGTGTTGAATTTGTATGGCTATCTAGTCCTAAAGAATTTAAAGGAACTAATAAGGTAGAAAATTTACTTGTAGATCAAATAAAGTTAGGTGAACCAGATGAAACTGGTAGAAGAAAACCCGAAGTACAAGAAGGATCAAGTTATGAAATAAAAGCAGATATGGTTATTAAAGCTCTTGGATTTGATCCAGAGGATTTACCTAATTTATTCGATAGCAATGAACTTCAAGTTACAAAATGGGGAACAATAAAAACTGATTTTGATACTATGGAAACTAATCTAAGTGGCGTTTTTGCTGCTGGGGATATAGTTAGAGGAGCTTCATTAGTTGTTTGGGCAATTAAAGATGGTAGAGACGCAGCAGATTCCATAAAAAATTATTTAGAAACAAAATCTAAAAATGAGAAAAAAGTTGCTTAATGAAAACTTATAAAAAAAATTTTGATCTACTTAAGAAAAACAATGTCTATTCTGAGGATATGGAGCATGATGCGTGTGGAGTAGGTTTAATAGCTTCCACTGAGGGAAAAAAATCCAGGAATGTAGTTGAATATGGAATTGAAGCTTTAAAAGCTGTTTGGCATAGAGGTGCGGTAGATGCTGATGGGAAAACAGGAGATGGAGCTGGAATTCACGTAGAAATTCCAAAAGATTTTTTTATTGAGAAAATTGAAGTTACAGGACACACGCACGATAATTCTGAAATCTGCGTAGGAATGATTTTTCTTCCACGTAATGACTATGCAGCACAAGAGAGCTGCAAAACAATTGTTGAAAGCGAATTAACGAAAAATGATTTTAATATTTATGGATGGAGACAAGTTCCTGTTAATCCAAAGGTTTTAGGTGAAAAAGCTTTTCAAACTATGCCTGAAATTATTCAAGTACTTTTCAAACCTCATAATAAAGAACTTACCAATAAAGATTTGGAGAGAAGAATTTATGAGACAAGGAGAAAAATCGAAAACGAAGCTTTCAAAAAATCATTAAATAATTTTTATATTTGCTCGTTAAGCTCAAAGTCAATTATTTACAAAGGAATGTTCTTAGCCGAAGCAATTTCAGAATTTTATCTAGACTTAAATGATGAAAGATTTGTATCAAGATATGCAATATTTCATCAGCGGTTTTCAACCAACACAGCTCCAAGTTGGAATCTTGCCCAACCATTTAGAGCAATTGCACATAATGGAGAAATTAACACTTATAGAGGAAATAAAAATTGGATGAAAGTTCATGAGCAAGAAATGAATAGTCCATTATTTGATAATATAGAAAATCTTAAGCCAGTTATTCAACAAGGAGCCTCAGATTCTGCAGCTTTAGATAATGTTTTCGAATTATTAAACATTTCAGGTCAACCTGCACCATTAGCTAAATTAATGTTAGTTCCTGATGCATGGTCTAAAAAGAATAAGACTTTACCAAAAGATCATCAGCAATTATTCAATTTTTTAAATAGCACAATGGAACCTTGGGATGGACCTGCCGCTATAGCTGGAACTGACAATGAGTGGGTTATTGCAGCAAACGATAGAAATGGATTAAGACCTCTAAGATATGCAATCACAAAGGATAAGTTATTGTTTGCAGGCTCAGAAACTGGGATGATCGAGCTAAATGAAAAAAGAATTTTATCAAAAGGAAGATTAGGTCCTGGAGAAATTATAGGAGTAAGAATTGAAAAAGGTAAAGTATTTACTAATAAACAAATTAAGGATTACTTAGCAAAAGAGTACAAACATTTTAATTCACAAATTATTGATTTAGATGACAAACTAACGATTGAGGATGAAAAAAATTCTTTTTCAGGGGATGATCTAAGAAGAAGACAGTATACTTTTGGAATTAGCTTAGAGGATCTTGAATTAATTTTACACCCTATGGCTGAGGATGCAAAAGAGGCCACAGGGTCTATGGGTGATGACACCCCTTTAGCTGTGCTATCAGATAAATATAGACCTCTGTATCATTTTTTTAGACAAAATTTTAGCCAAGTTACAAATCCACCAATAGACTCTTTGAGAGAAAACAAAGTGATGAGTTTAAAAACAAGATTTGGAAATCTGGGCAATATTCTAGATTTTGATAATTTAACAAAACAGAATATTTACGTTCTTAATAGCCCAATATTATCTAATTCTCAGTTTGAAAAATTTATCAATTTTTTTGGAAATAATTCAACAATAATTGATTGCACCTTTGAAGAAAGTAATAGTTTGTACGAAGCTATTAAAAAAATTCAAAAAGATGCAGAAATTGCTGTTAGACAGGGTGTTACACAATTAATTCTTAGCGATAAAGATATATCAATTTCAAAACTTCCAATTCCAATGCTGCTTGCAGTAGGTGCAATCAACTCGTTTTTAATTGAGAAAAAATTAAGAGGATATGTATCAATCAATGTCCAATCTGGAGAAGCATTAGATACACACTCTTTTGCAACTTTAATCGGTGTTGGAGCAACAACAGTCAATCCTTACTTGGCGTTCGATAGTTTATATCAAAGATTTGAAAAAAAATTATTTGGAAAGTTTAGCTTTGAAGAATGTGTTGAAAGATACATTAAATCTGTCAATGCAGGTTTATTAAAAATCATGTCTAAGATGGGTATCTCTGTTTTAAGTTCTTACAGAGGTGGATGCAATTTTGAGACTGTTGGATTGAGCAGAACTATTGTTTCAGATTATTTTCCAGGAGTTGTGTCTAAAATTTCTGGTATTGGACTTACTGGAATTGAAAAAAAAATAAGAGCAATTCATAAAGAAGCATTTGAAAGCACAGATACAATTCTTCCTATTGGAGGGATTTATAGATATAGAAAAAATGGAGAAACACACCAATATCAAGGGAAACTTATACATTTACTTCAAAGTGCAGTTGGTTCTAATTCTTATGACGCCTATAAGAGATATGCAGAAGGTATTTACAATTTACCACCAATAAATTTAAGGGACTTAATTGATTTTAGAGAAAAAAAATTAAAGGGAGCTATAGATATTTCAGAAGTAGAACCAATAGAAAATATTTTAAAAAGATTTGGAAGCGGAAGCATGTCTCATGGTGCTTTATCTAAAGAGGCACATGAAACTTTGGCTACAGGTATGAATAGAATTAAAGGAGCTTCTTGCAGCGGTGAAGGTGGTGAAGATGAGAAAAGATTTAAAGTGTTAGATAACGGAGATAGTGCAAACTCAAGAGTAAAGCAAATAGCTTCAGCAAGGTTTGGTGTAACAGTTAATTATTTAAATAATTGTAATGAGATTGAAATAAAAATTGCACAAGGTGCAAAGCCAGGAGAAGGTGGACAACTTCCAGGTTTCAAAGTTACTGATGAAATAGCAAAGTTAAGACACTCAACGCCTGGAGTAACACTAATTTCTCCTCCACCACACCACGATATTTATTCAATTGAAGATCTTGCGCAGCTTATTTACGATTTAAAACAGATTAATCCAAAAGCAAGAATTGGAGTAAAACTAGTTGCATCTTCAGGAGTTGGGACTATTGCTGCAGGAGTTGCTAAAGCAAAAGCAGACATAATATTAATTTCAGGACATAACGGTGGAACTGGAGCTACCCCGCAAACAAGTGTAAAATACGTAGGTATTCCATGGGAGATGGGATTAACAGAGGCTAATCAGGTTTTAACATTAAATAATCTTAGACATACGGTTACACTTAGAACTGATGGGGGAATTAAAACAGGTAGAGATGTTGTTATAGCAGCCATGATGGGAGCAGAAGAGTATGGAGTTGCAACAACTGCTCTAGTTGCAATGGGATGCATAATGGTAAGACAATGTCATTCGAATACATGTCCCGTTGGTGTCTGTACTCAAGATGAAAAATTAAGAGAAAAATTTACTGGAACACCAGATAAGGTTGTTAATCTATTTACGTTTATAGCAACTGAGGTTAGAGAAATTTTAGCTAAATTAGGTTTTAAATCATTAAACGATATTATTGGTAGAACTGATTTACTTAGACAAGTTAGCAAGGGTTCAGATAATTTAGATGATTTAGATTTAAATCCTTTATTTGTTCAAGCAGATACTGGGAACAATACTAGATATTGTGAAAACCAAGAAATTAATTCAGTGCCAGATACTCTAGACCAAGAAATATGGCCGGAGATTGAAAAGGCTTTAGATAATTCTGAAAAAATTGAAAAAGAATATTTAATTAAAAATACACATAGAGCAGTTGGAACAAGAATTTCTTATCATTTATATAAAAAATATGGTTATGAAAAACTTGATGATAATTTTTTAGTATTAAACTTTAAAGGATCAGCTGGTCAATCTTTTGGAGCCTTTTCATCCAAAGGTTTGAAGTTGGTATTAAAAGGGGATGCAAATGATTATGTCGGCAAAGGTCTTTCAGGAGCTACAATTTCTATAAGACTACCAGAGGAAAGTAACTTAGTTTCAAATGAAAATACTATATTGGGAAATACAGTTCTATACGGAGCAACATCTGGAAAACTTTTTGCAGCTGGTCAAGCTGGTGAAAGATTCTCTGTAAGAAATTCAGGTGCAATTACGGTTATTGAGGGATGTGACTCTAATGGATGTGAATATATGACAGGTGGAACTGTAGTAATTCTTGGAGATGTTGGAGATAATTTTGCTGCTGGCATGACAGGTGGTATGGCATTTATCTATGATAAATCGCAAGAATTTGAAAAAAAAGTAAACCCAGAGTCAGTTGTCTGGCAGAATGTTGAAACAGATTATTGGAAAGAAAATTTAAAAAATTTAATTAAAGAACACCATGAAGAGACAGGATCTTTGTTATCTAAAGAAATAATTGAAAATTATGGTAATGAAATTAATAATTTCATTCAGGTTTGTCCTAAAGAAATGTTAGATAAACTTAAAAACCCTATCAGCTTAAAAAAAGTTATAAAAGAAGTTAGTTAATTAAAAATTTTAATTCTTTTAAGATTATATTAAGCCATTTCTTATTTGATAAGCTATGGTCACCTTTTTTTACAATTATCAATTTCTTTTTTGCTTTTGGAAATATTTTTAAAACTTTTCTGGAAAAACTTACCGGAACAGCTTCATCATATTCACCATGCACCATGGTAACATTAATTTTTGAATTTATTTTTTTATTTAAAACTCTATTTTTTCTTCCATCTTTTATAAGCTGATATGTTATTGGATACTCATAATTCCCATGTTTTAGGTGATATATACCTTTTTGGATTGTTTCTTGCTTTATTTTTTTAGAGAATTTTTTCCACATCAAATTTTCTAAAAACTCAGGTGCCGACCCAATACCTAAAAATCCTATAATTTGTTTTTTAAATACTTTGAATTGTCTTAAAGCAATCCAAGCACCCATACTTGAGCCAATAACATAAAAATTATTATTTTTTATATATTTATTTATTAACGTAGAAGTTTCTTTACTCCATTTTGAAATATTTCCATTTGTGAATTTACCTGTAGATTTTCCATGACCCGAATATTCTAAAGCAAGAAAACTTATCTTATTTTTTCTTGCAAATTTTAAAAAAGCATCTGGCTTTTTTCCTTCAAGATCTGACATAAATCCATGTAAGAAAACTATGAATGGAGAATTTTTATAAATTTTACAAATATGTCTAATTTTCTTAGACTTTGAAATTGTGTGGAATCTGAAATTTGCCATAATCGTTTATAAGAATTGCTAATTAATATATAATCATATCAAATGTCATCTAATTTAAAAGTTTTGCAAGTAATTCCAAAACTTGGATATGGCGGCGCAGAGACTGGCTGTTATGATATTGCTCACTATTTACCAGAAAACGGTTGTAAGTCATTTATAGTTACTAGTGGTGGTGAGTTACTTAAATTTGTAGACAAAAATAAAGTAAAAGTTTTTAGACTTCCAGTTCAAAGTAAAAATCCAATATTAATTTTAATTAATGCGATAATTTTAACCTTTATTATTTTATTTAATAATATTTCGATCATACACGCAAGAAGTAGAGCGCCTGCATGGTCTTGTTTAATCGCCTCTAAGATAACAAGCAGAAAGTTTGTAACTACATTTCATGGAACTTATAATTTTAAAAGTAATTTGAAAAAATTATATAATTCAGTAATGGTTCGATCTGACTTAATTATTGCAGGATCAAACTTTATTTTTTCACACATCAAAGAAAATTATTCAAATTACTTAAATCAAAAAAAAAAATTATTAGTAATATTTAGAGGAATTAATGTTGATTATTTTGATCCTACCACAAAACTTGAAACTGAAGAGAAAAAATTATTAAAACAATGGGAAATAGAAAAAGATAAAAAGATTATACTTTTGCCCGGTAGACTAACTACTTGGAAGGGACAAGAGGTATTTATTGAAGCAATCAATCTGGTAAATATTGAATTAGGTTATGAGGCATTTTATGCTGTTATCCTTGGAAGTGATCAAGGAAGAGATTTGTATAAAAAAAAAACTAATAAGGCTTTCAGAACAATATAGGTTGACTAAACAGCTAAGATTTATCGATCACTGTAAAGATATGGCATTAGCTTACAAAGTTTCTGATATAATTGTTTCATCTTCTATTGAACCGGAAGCTTTTGGTAGAGTTTCTGTAGAGGCCCAATCTATGGAGAAACCAATTATCGCGAGTAATATTGGTGGCTCCAATGAGACTGTCGTTGATGAAAAAACAGGCTATTTATTTAAAGCGGGTGATGCAAAGTCTTTAAGTCAGAAAATTTTAAAAACTCTGACAATTGACGAAACTCAATTAAAATTAATTGGTGTTGAAGGAAGAAAAAATATAGTTCAAAAATTTAATGTTGAAAAAATGTGCTTTTCTACTTATTCAGAGTATAAAAGATTAATAAATTAAATGCCTATAATTACATTACCTGACGGAAATAATACTGATTTCCCAAATAAAGTTACTGGATTAGAAGTAGCAGAAAAAATTAGTAAATCATTGGCTAAACAAGCAATGGTAATAAGTGTAGATGGTGAGTTAAAAGACTTAGAACATTTAATTGAGAAAGACTGTTCGGTAAAAATTTTTACATCTAAAAATCCTGAGGGTCTAGAAACCATTAGACACGATACTGCTCACATATTAGCAATGGCAGTGCAAGAATTGTTTCCAGGAACACAAGTTACGATTGGCCCTGTAATTGAAAACGGATTTTATTATGATTTTGCTAGAAAAGATCCGTTTACAGAAGATGATTTAACAAAGATTGAAAATAAAATGAAAGAAATCGTTGATCGAGATGAGATTACCAAAAGGGAAGTTTGGGATAGAAATAAAGCCATAGATCATTTTAAAAAAAAAGGTGAAATCTATAAAGCTGAGTTAATTGAAGCAATACCGGAGAATGAAGATGTTTCAATTTATTTTCATGGAGATTGGCACGATCTTTGTAGAGGACCACATCTTTCTTCAACAGGTAAAATTGGAAAATACTTTAAATTAATGAAAGTTTCAGGAGCTTATTGGAGAGGTGATTCAAAGAATGAAATGCTCCAAAGAATTTATGGTACAAGTTGGGCTTCTCAAAAAGATTTAGATGAGCATTTAAAAAGAATAGAAGAAGCAGAAAAAAGAGATCATAGAAAATTAGGAAAAGAAATGGACTTGTTTCATTTTAGAGAAGAAAGTCCAGGCTCAGTTTTTTGGCATGAGAGAGGGTGGGCATTATTTCAAAAATTAATTAATTATATGAGAAGCAGACAGGATGCTGCTGGATACAAAGAGGTAAATACGCCTGAAATTTTAGACCGACAATTGTGGGAAAAATCTGGTCACTGGGAAAAATATGGAGAAAATATGTACACATCAGAAACTCCTGATGAGAAAGTGTTTGCAATAAAACCAATGAATTGTCCTGGTCATATTCAAGTATTTAATCAAGGATTGAAAAGTTATAGAGATCTTCCATTACGTATCACAGAATTTGGTAAGGTTCATCGTTATGAACCATCGGGTGCTTTACATGGTTTGCTTAGAGTAAGAGCTTTTACACAAGATGATGCGCATATTTTTTGTGCGGAAGATCAAATTACGAGCGAGTGTTTAAATGTAACAAATTTAATACTAGATATTTATAAAGATCTTGGGTTTGAAAATGTGATTTTAAAATATGCTGATCGACCAGAGGTTAGAGTTGGAGATGATGAAGTTTGGGATAAGGCAGAAGCTTCACTTCTTGAAGCAGTTAAAGCTTCTAAGTTAGAATATAGTATCAATAAAGGCGAAGGTGCCTTTTATGGCCCAAAAATTGAATTTGTTTTAAGAGATGCTATTGGAAGAGATTGGCAATGTGGAACCTTGCAAGTTGATTTAAATTTACCTGGAAGATTAGATGCATCATATGTTGATAAAGACGGAACAAAAAAAGTTCCTGTTATGCTTCATAGAGCGTTGTTTGGTTCTCTAGAAAGATTTATAGGAATATTGATTGAAAATTATGCTGGTAAATTTCCTTTTTGGATTTCACCTTTACAAACAATGGTAATTCCAATTTCAGAAGAATTTAATGATTACGCAATAAAAGTATCTAAAAAAATTAAAGATGCAGGCATAAGTTCTGCAGTTGATATTAAAAATAATAATTTAAACTATAAAATTAGAGATCATTCTTTGGCGAAAATACCTCTTTTATTAATTTGTGGTAAAAAAGAAGTTGACTCCAATTCAGTAACTATTAGAAGGTTAGACTCTAATAAACAAGAAAATATGGATATAGATTCATTTTTAAAAACTTTCTCTGCTTTAAATAAAGCATCATCAAACTAAGTGGCAGATTTCAAACAAAATTACTTTCAAAGAAGAACAAAGGATAGAGGTCCAAGATCTAATAACCGAATATCTTCACCTGACGTTCAAGTAATTGCAAGTGATGGTGAAAATCTTGGAGTGATTAGTACTAATGAAGCTATATCAATGGCAAAAAACCAAGGATTAGATTTAATTGAAATTGCACCTAATGCTAACCCACCTGTATGTAAAATCATGGATATGGGTAAGTATAAATATGATGCTCAAAAAAAAGCAAATCTTGCAAAAAAGAAACAAAAAATAATTTCATTAAAAGAAATTAAAATGAGACCTGTAACAGAAACTCATGATTACGAATTTAAGGTCAAAAATGCAAAAAAATTTATCTCCAAAGGAGATAAAGTTAAATTTACTATCAGATTTAAAGGGCGAGAGCTTCAACACTCTCATTTAGGCAATGAACTGATGGGTAAAATTAAAGAGGATATGAAGGATATTGGTAGAGTAGAGTTGCAACCTAAATTTGATGGGAAGCAAATGATTATGGTAATTCAACCTTTATAAGCCTTAATAGAGGTTGTAAAATTTCAACATTCTTTGTATAAGTCCGCAGAATTATGCCAAAATTAAAAACAAAAAGCTCAGCAAAAAAAAGATTTAAGATATCAGCTAAGGGCAAAGTTATATCTGCTCAAGCAGGTAAAAGACACGGTATGATTAAACGAACGAATTCGCAAATTAGAAAATTAAGAGGCACCACGACTTTGTCTAAACAAGATGGCAAAATTGTTAAATCATACATGCCTTACAGTTTAAGAGGGTAATAATGGCAAGAGTTAAAAGAGGCGTAACAAGTAAAGCAAAACATAAAAAAGTTTTGAAAGCCGTAAAAGGTCAGTGGGGCAGAAGAAAAAAATACTATCAGAGTTGCTAAACAAGCTATGGAGAAATCCATGCAGTATGCTTACAGAGATAGAAGAAACAAAAAAAGAGATTTCAAATCATTATGGATACAAAGAATTAATGCTGGTGTAAGAGCAGAGGGTATGACTTATTCAAAATTCATTAATGGTTTAAGTAAATGTGGTGTTGCAATAGATAGAAAAATTTTAGCTGAAATTGCTTACGATAGTCCAGAAGCATTTAAAACAATTGTACAAAAAGCTCAATCCGCTTTAAATTAATCTCTATTGTTTTTATTTCTTAACGAAATAATCTACTAATATGTCAGACATAAAAAATATTAGAGATCAATTTTTATCAAAGCTTAAAAATGAATTAAGCTTAGATGAAATCAATACAATCAAAACAGAGTTATTTGGTAAAAATGGTCAAATTTCATCTTTATTCAAAACAGTAGGATCAATTCCAGAGTCTGATAGAAAAACTTTTGCAGCTGATTTAAATAAAATAAAGGATGAACTTCAATCTTTAATTTCAGAACAGATTAAAGAAATTGAGACAAAAGAAATTAATCAAAAACTTGAAAAAGAAAGAGTTGATATAACTTTACCAGGGAGATCTTTTGTTAGAGGTAAAATCCATCCTGTATCTCAAACGATAGACGAGATTTCATCTATCTTTTCAGAAATAGGTTTTAGTGTTGAAGAAGGACCAGATGTAGAAAATGAATATAATAATTTTACTGCACTAAATACTCCAGATAACCACCCAGCTCGTGATATGCACGATACTTTTTATTTAGACGAAAATAAGGAAGTTTTGTTAAGAACGCATACTTCACCAGTTCAAATTAGAACTATGTTAAAGGATAAACCACCTTTTAAAATTATTGCTCCAGGTAGAACATATAGATCAGATAGTGATCAAACACATGCACCAATGTTCCATCAGGTTGAGGGCCTTCATATAGATAAAGATATTAATATGGGTCATTTAAAGGGATGTTTAAATTATTTTATTAAAGAGTTCTTTGAAGTGGAAAAAATCAAAATGAGATTTAGACCAAGTCATTTCCCTTTTACAGAACCATCTGCAGAAGTAGATATTGGTTACGAAATTAAAGATGGTAAAATTGTTATAGGAGAAGGAGATCAGTGGCTTGAAATTTTAGGATGTGGAATGGTTCATCCAAACGTTTTAAAAAATGTTAAAGTTGATCCTGCTAAATACCAAGGATATGCATTTGGCATAGGTATAGACAGGTTGGCAATGCTAAAATACGGTATTAATGATTTAAGAGCTTTCTTTGACTGTGATTATAGATGGTTAAATCACTTTGGATTTGATCCACTTGATGTACCCACAAATTATAGAGGTCTAAGTCGATGAAGATAACATTTGATTGGTTAAAAGATCACTTATCTGTAAGTGTTAAAGAAGAGAAGTTACTTGAGAAATTAACTGATATTGGACTTGAAGTTGAAAGTGTTGAAAATTTATCTGAAGGTTTAGACTTATTTAAAGTAGCAAAAATTTTAAAAACTGAAAAACATCCTAATGCAGACCGTTTAAAAGTTTGTGATGTTGATGTAGGTGAAAAAGAGATTAAGAAAGTAGTATGTGGTGCACCAAATGCTAGAGAAGGTTTGATCACTGTTTATGCACCTCCTGGTGCGGTTATTCCAAAAAATAAAACTAAATTAGTTATAGCAAAAATTAGAGATGTTACATCTTATGGTATGCTTTGTTCTGAATCTGAACTTAATTTGTCTGAGGAAAGTGATGGAATTACTGAGCTTTCATCCTCGAAATACAACAATAGTATTGGAAAAAGTTTTTTTATTCAATCTAGTTCTAATTTGATTGATTTATCAATTACACCCAACAGACCGGACTGTCTTGGTGTTAGAGGAATAGCTAGAGATTTAGCAGCTTCAGGCTTTGGTAAATTAAAACAGATTAAAGAAAAAAAAATAAAATCTAAAAAATCTCAAACAATTAAAGTAAAAATTACAAATGAAAAAAACCAAGGATGTTTTTCTTTTGGAAGCTGTTTGGTAACAAATGTAAAAAATACTGAAAGTCCAAAGTGGTTAAAGGATAAATTAATTTCTATAGGTCAAAAACCTATTTCAGCAATTGTTGATATTACAAATTATGTAATGATTGATATTAATCGCCCATTACACGCATATGATGCTGATAAAATTGAAAAAGGTATAATTGTTAGAAACTCAAAATCTGGTGAAGAGTTCACAGCTTTAGATAACAAAACCTATAAACTTGAAGATGATATGTGTGTAATTAGTGATGATAAGGGTGTGTTAGGACTTGGTGGTATCATCGGAGGCACAAGATCTGGAACAGAAATGGATACACAAAACGTTTTAATCGAGTCAGCTTATTTTGACCCAAGATCAATTAGAAGAACAGCAAAAAGATTAAATATTGATACAGATGCAAAATTTAGATTTGAAAGAGGAATAGACCAATTATCAATTGAAGAAGGTTTAAACAAAGCAGCTTTTTTAATTAAAGAAATTTGTGGTGGTGAAATTAGTAAAATAGATATCCAAAAAATTAGTACATTTAAAAATCCAATAATTAAATTTGATCCAAATTCATTTGAAAAAGTAACAGGTTTTAAAATTTTAACGAAAGATATGTTAAAAATTTTAGATAACCTAGGCTTTACGTGTAAAAAAGATAAAAAAGTTTTTAAACTAAGTATCCCATCCTGGAGACCAGATATTACTCAGGAAATAGATGTTGTTGAGGAATTGGTAAGAATAGTAGGGTATGATAAAATAAAGATAGAAGAACCTATCAAAGAGAGAAAAAAATCTACTTTAACACAAACTCAAAAATTGTTTCATTTCCTTCAAAGATCTGTTGCTTCAAAAGGTTATTTGGAGGCAATTACTTGGTCTTTCACAGATGCAAAATATAATGATCATTTCAAAGGACAAAATGATGAATTAAAAATTGTGAACCCTATAAGTTCAGAATTAGGAGTTTTAAGAAATTCAATATTTTCAAATTTAATTATGTATATGAGCAAAAATATAGATAGAGGTTTTAAAGATTTATCTATTTTCGAAATAGGACCAACATTTTTTGGAAAACAACCTGGTGAACAAAATATAGTAGTCTGTGGTTTATCTGCTGGAAAAAAATCTCGTCTTTCTTGGTTAGAAAAAGAGAGAAGTGTCGATGTTTTTGATATTAAAAAAGATGTAGTTCAAACTTTAGTTGAAGCAGGTTACGATGCAGAAAAATTTTTTATTGATGACGAAACTCCTGATTATTATCATCCAGGTAAATCAGGAAGATTATTTTTGAACAGAGGTAAAGAAAGTGTGGCTGCATACTTTGGTGAAATTCATCCAAATATCATTAAGCAAATAGATATGAAAACCGAGTCTTTAGTAGGTTTTGAAATATTTCTTGATAATTTAAAATTACCAAAAAAATCATTAAAAGATCAAAAAACAAAATATTCTGTTTCAGATTATCAAAAGTCAGAGAGGGATTTTGCTTTTATAGTTGATAAGAAAATTAAAGTTCAAGATTTAGTAAATGCTGTATCAAATGTTGATAAAAATTTGATTTCTAACATTAAAGTTTTTGATGTTTATGAGGGTGATAATATTCCTGACAACCAAAAATCAATTGCGATCAGTGTTACAATTCAATCTCAAGAAAAAACTCTTAAAGAAGTGGATTTAGATCAAATAAATAAGTCAATTATAGAAACAGTCGAAAATAAAATTGGCGCAAAAATTCGATCCTAAAGCCAATGAGTTCAATCGATAATATAAGAAATTTTGCAATCATTGCACACATTGATCATGGAAAATCTACTATTGCAGACAGAATAATTCATAGTTGTGGTGGTCTGACTGAAAGAGAAATGAAAGCTCAAGTTTTAGATTCAATGGATATTGAACGAGAGAGAGGTATCACTATTAAAGCTCAAACAGTAAAGCTAAATTATAAAGCTAAAGATGGAAAAGAATATATTTTAAACATTATAGATACACCAGGACATGTAGACTTTAGCTATGAGGTTAGTAGATCATTGTATGCGTGTGAAGGTTCAATTTTGATTGTGGATAGTACACAAGGAGTTGAGGCCCAAACTTTAGCAAACGTTTATCAAGCATTAGATACAAATCATGAAATTGTCCCAGTATTAAATAAAGTAGATTTACCAGCTTCTGATTTAGAGAGAACAAAAAAGCAAATTGAGGAGGTTATTGGGATAGATACTGAGAATGCTATTCCTTGCTCTGGAAAAACTGGCGAAGGGATAGGAGATATTTTAGAGCAAATTATAACCACATTACCAGCACCAAAAGGAGAAAGTTCATCGGATTTAAAATGTCTACTGGTCGATAGTTGGTACGATACTTATTTAGGTGTCGTAATATTAGTTAGAGTTATAGATGGGAAACTTTCTAAACACATGAAGATCAAAATGATGTCTACAAATCAAGAATATATCGTTGAAAAAGTTGGTGTTTTTACACCAAAGCCAGTTGATATCACTGAATTAAAAACAGGAGAAATAGGATTTATAACAACAGGAATAAAAGTGTTATCAGAAACAAAGGTTGGAGATACAATTTGTGATGCAACAAAACCATTAAAAGAAGCTTTACCAGGTTTTAAACCAAGTAAACCCGTAGTATTTTGTGGACTATTTCCTGTAGATAGCTCAGAGTTTCAAAAATTAAAAGATGGTTTGGCAAAGTTACAATTAAATGATGCGAGCTTTTCTTTTGAACCGGAGTCATCTTCAGCTTTAGGGTTAGGTTTTAGATGTGGGTTTTTAGGTTTGCTTCATTTAGAAATTGTAACAGAGCGACTTGAAAGAGAATTTGATGTTAATTTATTAACAACAACCCCTGGGGTAGTTTATAAAGTTCATTTGAACAATGGTGATATGATGGATTTACAAAATCCATCAAGCTTACCTGATCCTACATTAATAAAATATATTGAAGAACCTTGGATTAAGGCAACCATTATTACTCCAGATCAGTACCTAGGTTCAATAATTAAAATGTGTCAAGACAAAAGAGGAGTACAAACCAATCTTAGTTATTCTGGAAGTAGAGCGGTAGTAAATTATGAACTTCCCTTAAACGAAGTTGTGTTTGATTTCAACGATAGACTTAAGTCAATGACAAGTGGATATGCAAGTTTTGATTATGAAATAATTGAGCATAGAGAAGGTGACCTAGTAAAACTTGGTATTTTAGTGAATGGCGAACCTGTTGATGCTTTAGCTATGATGATACATAAAGATTTTGCTCAAAAAACAGGAAGAGAAGTTTGTGAAAAATTAAAAGATTTAATTCCAAGACATAATTTTATGATTCCTGTACAAGCTGCAATTGGAGGAAAAATTATTGCTAGAGAAACTATCAAAGGATTTAAAAAAGATGTTTTAACAAAAATTCATGGAGGTGGAGCTACAGATAGAAAAAGAAAATTATTAGAAAAACAAAAAAAGGGTAAGGCTAGATCAAAACAATTTGGAAGAGTGGAAATACCTCAAGAGGCATTTATTGGTGTTCTTAAAATTTCGAAAGAAAAATAACTGGAGAGGTGGCCGAGTGGTTGAAGGCGCACGCTTGGAAAGCGTGTAAAGGAGCAATTCTTTCATGGGTTCGAATCCCATTCTCTCCGCCATTAAATATGCCACGTTTTTCAACAGTAATTTGAGTATTAAACTGTTAAATTATTAAGATAAATCAGCAATTTTTCAAAAAAATGTTATAATTTTTTCTTTCCAAAATTTAAAAAATGACAAGCAAAAATACATATCAAGCAGATTCAATTAAAGTTTTAAAAGGTCTTGAAGCAGTCAGAAAAAGACCAGGGATGTATATAGGAGATACTGATGATGGCACAGGTTTACATCATATGGTTTATGAGGTTGTAGATAACTCGATAGACGAGGCGTTAGCAGGACATTGTAAAAATATTAATGTAAAAATTAATTCTGATGGAACAGTTACTGTAAATGATGATGGAAGAGGTATCCCTGTCGACATGCATAAAGGGGAAAAAAAATCTGCAGCTGAGGTAATTATGACTCAACTTCATGCTGGTGGTAAGTTTGATCATGACTCATATAAAGTTTCTGGTGGACTACATGGAGTTGGTGTTTCAGTTGTTAATGCATTGTCAGAAAAATTAGAATTAGAAATTAATAGAGATGGAAAAAAACATTTTATAGAGTTTAAAAATGGTGAAGCAAAATCACCTCTAAAGGTAGTTGGTAAATCTAAAAATACAGGTACTCAAATAACATTCTTACCTTCAAAAGATATATTCTCATCAATTAAATTTAGTGCAAATATTTTAATTAAAAGAATGAGAGAGTTAGCTTTCTTAAACAAAGGTATTAAAATAATTTTTACTGATGCTAGTCAAAAAAAAGAAAAAATATCTGAATTTAAATATGATGGTGGTGTTTTAGAGTTTGTAGATTTTTTAGATGAGAAAAGAGAAAAACTACAAAATAAAAATGGTAATGATTTATTTCGAAAACCAATTTACATTGAAGGCAAAAAGAATAACATTGAAATAGAGTGTTCATTAAAATGGAATGCTGGTTATACAGAAGATATATTTCCATACACAAATAATATTTATCAAAAAGATGGTGGAACACATTTATTAGGTTTTAGAAGTGCTCTTACAAGAGTCGTAAATAAATATGCCAATGAAAATAATTTATTAAAAAAGAATAAATTAGCTATTTCAGGAGATGATATTAAAGAGGGCCTAACGTGTGTGCTTTCAACTAAAATCCCTGATCCTAAGTTTTCTTCACAAACCAAAGATAAGCTAGTTTCGTCTGAGGTAAGAATGATTGTTGAAACTTTGGTAAATGAAAAATTATCAATTTGGTTTGATCAAAATCCATCAATTGCCAAAATAGTTTTGGCTAAAGTTATTCAAGCAGCTATGGCTAGAGATGTTGCAAGAAAAGCGAGAGAAAATGTAAGAAGAAAAGGAGCCCTTGAGTTAAGTGGATTACCAGGAAAATTAGCTGATTGTCAGATAGGAAAACAAGAAGGTACGGAATTGTTTATAGTTGAGGGAGACTCAGCAGGTGGTTCCGCTAAACAAGGAAGAAATAGAGCAAATCAAGCGGTTTTGCCTTTAAGAGGTAAAATTTTAAATACTTATGTAGAGGACATAAATTTAAAAAAAAATGGCAATGGCAATGGTAATGGTTCAGATCTAAGAACAAAAGCTCTTGCAAAAATGATATCTTCAAATGAGATAGTAACATTAATTAATGCACTGGGACTTGATCCTAAATCTCAGGAAATAGATTTAAAAGATTTAAGATACGGTAAAATAATTATAATGACTGATGCCGATGTTGATGGTTCTCACATAAGAGCATTGTTGTTAACTTTTTTTAATAACAAGCCATTTAATAAATTGATTGAAAATGGACATGTTTATTTAGCCCAACCACCATTGTTTAAAATTAATAAAGGTTCAAAAGGGATTTATATTAAAGATGAAAAAGAATTAGAGGATTATATCGTAAATAATAACAAGGAATTAAAGAAATTGAAAAGAGGATCAAAAGACTATTCAAATGCATTAGATTTAGAAAAATCAAAAATGAATATACAAAGGTTTAAGGGTCTTGGTGAAATGAATCCAGAAGAGTTGTGGAATACAACTTTAGATCCTGAAACTAGAAATTTGCTTCAAGTTCAGTACTCTAAAGATCTTAAAAAAGATCAAAGTCTTATCCATACACTAATGGGAAGTGATGTTGCGTTAAGAAAAGATTTCATAGTCTCAAATGCTATCAATGTAAAAAATCTTGATATTTAAAAATGAAGTTTTTTGAAACTTCAAAACACCACTCATTCAAAAAATCTACTTATATTACCTTAAGATGGATTGGTATAATTGGACAGTTAATTGCAGTTAATTTTGTATACTTTGTATTAGATTTTAAATTTGACTTTATAACTTCTAATCTAATTATAATCATTGGCATCATAAGTAATTTTTACTTAATTTTTATTTATAAAAAAACTCAATTATCCGACAGATCAGCTTTCATTTTTTTAGTTATTGATATTATGCAATTAGCTATTTTACTTTACTTGTCAGGTGGAATTCTTAATCCATTTATTATTTTTATAATTATTCCAAGTGTATTTTCATCATCTAATTTAAGTTTTAGAACAAATACTATGCTTGTGTTGTTAACAGCTTTATCAATTATATTTTTAACTTTTTATTCAACAGAATTACCTTCTCCACTTGGAGATCATTTTCATGTAAGCCCTTATTATTATTACTCTATCCCGATTGCTTTGATTATTGCTCTTGTTTTTTTAAATTATTTTGCAATGACATTTGGAACTCAATCTAGGTTAAGAAAAGAAGCTCTTACGAAAATGGAAGAAGTAATGGCCAAAGAACATGAACTATTGTCCTTGGGCGGTCAAGCAGCAGCAGCTGCTCATTCATTAGGAACACCTCTTTCAACCATAAAAATAATTACTCAAGAATTACTAAAACAATTTGAAGGTAATAAAGACGTAGAAAAAGATATTAATTTATTATCTAGTCAGGTTGAAAGATGTAATGAAATACTAAAAAAATTAACTTTAAATCCAGACGAAGAGGATGAGTTTATTGATGTAGATATTACAATTAGAGATTACCTAAATGAAATTTTAAATTCATTTAAAGAGATAAGTACAAAGAAGTTTATTTTTAATTTTGATCAAGACTCTAATTCGAAAAAAATAGTTAAATCAATAGAAATTGTTTATGGACTAAGAAATTTTATAGGTAATGCTAATAAATTTTCTGATGAAAATATTTTCATAAATTTAAAGAGTGATAGTGAATTTACTGAAATAAGTATTGAAGATGATGGTCCAGGTTATCCAAAAGATATTTTATCAAAAATAGGAGAGCCATATTTAAAATCAAATAATCCTCAAGATAAATCAAAAACAGGACTAGGTTTAGGTTTGTTTATAGGAAAAACACTGTTAGAAAAAAATTTTGCTTCTGTAATATGTAGAAACTCTAAAACAAGATCTGGCGCAGAAGTAATAATTAAATGGAGAAATACAGATTTATTTAATATTTAATGAAATTTTTTCTTTGTTTCGAACAAAGAGCTAAGTTGAGATATCATTACATCTCCTAACTCATTTACATCAGTTATTTTTATAGCTCTGTTGTAATATCTTGAAACATCATGTCCAATACCAATCGCTAAAATTTCAATATCAGATTTATTCTCAATAAATTTGACCATCTTCTTCAAATGTTTTTCTAAAAAGTCTCCTGAATTTACTGAAAGTGTTGAGTCATCAACTGGAGCTCCATCAGAAATTACCATTAAAATTTTTCTTTCTTCTTTTCTTTTTTTAATACGGTTGTATGCCCAAGATATAGCTTCGCCATCAATATTTTCTTTTAACAAACCCTCTTTTAACATCAGGCCTAAATTATTTTTTGCTTGTCTCCAATGTGTATCCGCACCTTTATAAATTATATGTCTTAGATCGTTAAGTCTTCCAGGTGTTTTTGGTTTTGAATTTTTAGTCCAAAATTCTCTACTCTGTCCACCTTTCCAGTTTTTTGTAGTAAATCCTAAAATCTCTACTTTGACCGAACATCTTTCGAGTGTCCTTGACAAAATATCTGCACAAATAGCAGCAATCGTTATTGGTCTTCCTCTCATAGAACCAGAATTATCAATAAGTAAAGTTACAACTGTATCTTTAAAATCTAAATCCTTTTCTTTTTTAAATGACAAAGAGTTATATGGATCCATTATTATTCTTGGTAACTTTGAACTATCAAGTAAGCCTTCCTCTAAATCAAATTCCCAAGCTCTATTTTGTTTTGCTAGTAATTGTCTTTGAAGTTTATTAGCTAACTTGGTAATTACATCTTGGAAACCAATTAACTGCTGATCTAAATTTTTCCTAAGTTTAGTAGCTTCATCTGCATTTTCTAGATTTTCAGCTTTAACCACTTCGTCGTATTGTGTAGTAAATATTTTATAATCTATATTTACATTATCAATTTTTTTTTGAATTACTTGCTCAGAGTTTTGTTCGTCAGACTCAACATCAGATAATTGCTCATCCAAATTAAACTCGTCTATACTATAATCAGCATCAACAGATGCCTCTGTTTGCTGTTCATCATTTTCATCTTTGCTATCTTCATTATCTTTATTTTGGTCATCATTTGATGGATTATCTTGACCTTGATCTTGATTTTCTTCCTCTTCTTGGTCTTCCTCATCGCTTTGAAAAATATCCATTTCTTCAAGTATTTCAGAAAATTTAGAACTGTATGTATTTTGATTTTCTAAATTATTTAATAAAAACTCTTTATGCTTCTTAATTGATTGCTCAAAATCTTTTTCCCAGAAATTAAGCATTCTAGACGTTAAAGGATTTAGGTCTATATTATGAAAATTTTTAAGCATATATAGCTCAAATGCTTCAGCAACAGGAACGTCTTCTTTTGTTTTAAGCTGATCTTTTCTTTTACGATTAATTATTTGTGAATAGTTTTCAGAAAAATTTTTTTGAATTCCTTTTAACATTTTGCCTCCTAGGGCTTCATATCTAATCTTTTCAGCTATATTATATAAAGATCTAGATGAAGTGTTTGAAGGTAAATTTTTTTTGTAAATTTTTTCATTAGAAAACCTTTTTTTAAGTGCTGTAGAGTCTGTTTCAGCCCTTAATTTTATAAAATCACTTGGACTGGTTAGATCATTTATTTCAAAAGATGAAATATCTTTCGTTTTTTTATCTTCAGAAGATTTATTGTTTATATCAATATCGTCTGCGATTACTTTTGCTGTTGAAGATAAAGCAATTCTAAATTTTTCTTTTAAATTTGTTTCTTTATTGCTCATTTAAATTTGAATATTGATCAAAGACTCAGGCAATTCTTCACCAAAACATCTTTGATAATATTCCGCGATTGTATTTTTCTCAATATCATCGCACTTATTTAAAAAGGTTACTCTAAATGCATATCCGGTATCCTTAAAAATTTCAGAATTTTCAGCCCAATGAAGGACTGTTCTTGGACTCATTACAGTAGATATATCTCCAGCAATAAAACCTTTTCTAGTTAAGGATGCTACTTTAATCATATTAGCAACTTTTTCTTTTCCCTTAGCATTATTTAAATTTTTATTCTTTGATAAAACTATATCCATTTCTCTATCTAGGCTTAGATAGTTTAATGTTGTTACAATATTCCATCTATCCATTTGACCTTGGTTGATTTGCTGTGTTCCGTGATAAAGTCCAGTAGTATCACCAAGCCCAACTGTATTAGATGTAGCAAACAATCTGAAATACTTATTTTGACTTATTACTTTGTTTTTATCTAGTAGCGTGAAATTTCCTTCAGCCTCTAAAACTCTTTGAATAACGAACATAACATCAGGCCTTCCAGCGTCATACTCATCAAATACTAAAGCAACTGGATTTTGAATTGACCATGGTAGAATACCCTCATTAAACTGTGTGACTTGTTTTCCATCTTTTAGGACAATTGCATCCTTACCTATTAAATCTATTCGACTAACATGACTGTCTAAATTTACTCGAATACACGGCCAGTTTAGTCTTGCAGCTATTTGCTCTATGTGTGTTGATTTTCCAGTACCATGATATCCTTGTACTAATACTCTTTTATTGAACGCAAATCCTGAAATGATTGCAAGTGTAGTATCTCTATCAAATTTATAGTTTTTATCTATTTCAGGCACATATTCACTTTTTTTTGAAAATGCATCTACTTCCATTTCAGAATCTATTCCAAAAGATTGTTTTAAAGAAACTTTTATGTCAGGTTGAATTTTAAGATTTGGAGTCAATTTTTTCCCTATAAGTGTTTTTTAGCTGTGTGTAAGCTAAAGTGATCAGTTTTAATTTTTCCTCGTATTTTTTATTTCCGGCATTCATATCAGGGTGAAATTTTTTAACAAGCACTTTGAATTTTTCTTGTATTTTTTGCCATTTTAAACCCACAGATATTCCCAATATTCCAAATGCTTTAATATCTTTATGATCGAATTTAAATTGACGCATATGATTATAGTCTCCATTGAATTTATCTTTATCAAATTCATCTTTTAATGTTGTGTTCCATAGGACTTTAAAAAAATTATCTGAAGAACTAAAATCTTGAGTAGGTTTGTGCCAAGTCATATCTGACTTTAAAAAATTGATTACTTGGTTATCACTCATCCCAGAAAAATAATTCCAGTTTTTGTTAAATTCTTTAACATGTTCTAGACAAAGCATTCTATATTTCCTGCTATTATCCTTCTCAATTGGTGCTCTGTATTCACCAATTTCATTACAATTATTCCAGTCACAAATATTTTTCATGATATAATAATTACTATATGGATATAAATGAATTAATTGCAATTATAAAAAAAAAATTATCAGATCAAATAAATATTCAAACTATAGATATAGAAGATAAATCTTTTCTTCACAAAAATCACAAAGGTAATCAAGAAGGCAAATATCATTTAAAGTTAAATATAGTTTCTGATGAGTTAAAAAGTATGAACAGAATTGAAAGTAATAAAAGAATTTATAAAGTATTAGATAAAGAATTGAAAGAAACTATTCACTCAATTCAAATTCAACTATCTTAAGTAATCATTAAAAAATTTTTTCAATCTTTTTTTTGGATATTCAATATTAATTTGTGGAGATCCAATTTTTTTTAAAAGCACTAAATTAATCTTTTGGGATTTATTTTTTTTATCCTTTGTCATGAAAAATAATATTTTATTTATATCTTTTTTTGTAAAAAATTTATTAACAGACATTTCTAGATTTAAATTATTGATATGATTTAATATTAGATTGTAATCACTTTTTTTAAGTATTTTTAAATTTAAACTAAAACTTAAAGCTGTCTTTATACCTAGGATTACTGCTTCGCCATGATTTAATTTCTTATTGTAATTTAAGCTTGCTTCATAAGCATGGCCAAATGTATGTCCAAAATTTAAAACTTTTCTTAAATTTTTTTCTTTCTCATCTTTTTCAACCACATTTTTTTTAATTTTACAGCTTTCATAAATTGCTTTTTCAATAAATGGAGAACTCAGTTTAGTAATTTTATTCACATTCTTATTTAAAAATTTAAAGAAATTTTTATCTCTTATCAGAGAATGTTTTAAAATTTCACCATATCCACAAATAATCTCTCTTTTTGGCAACGATTTAAGAAAATCAACATCTGATATAACCAAGTTTGGTTGATAAAAACTACCAATTAGGTTTTTTCCGTAATGTGAATTAATGCCAGTTTTGCCACCAATCGAAGAGTCAACTTGGGATAAAAGTGTTGTTGGTATATTTATAAATTTCATACCTCTTTTAAAGATACTAGATGCAAAACCACTTACATCACCTGTAATACCCCCACCTATTGATATTATACAGTCATCTCTAGAAAAGTTTTTATTTAATAAAATTTCTAGGATCTTATTAATAATATTAAAGTTTTTATTGGCCTCGCTGGCAATAAAAAAACATATATGTATTTTCTTTTTATTGAATGAATTTTTTATTTTAGTGATAAATTTTTTTGGTACATTTTTATCAACTACAAGAAGACATTGATTGAATGTTAAGGAATTATTCTTAATTATTTTTGATAGGTTAGTAATTAAATTTGATCCAATTATTATTGGATATTTTTGTGTTTTTGTTTCAATTTTTAATTTAATTGGTTTCATAAATTTTTTTAATTTTGCTTACTATTTCATTTTTTGTAAGATTATCACATTTGATTTCATATAAGGCTTTAGAATAAATGTTAGTTCGTTTTTTAATTAAATCAATTAAATCATTATCTGTAGCATTAATTGTAAGAGGTCTTTTTTTGCTATTTTTAATTCTATCAACTAAAATTTTTTCATTCCAATTTAACCAAAATGAATAATGATTTTTTAAAACTTCATTTCTAATATTTTTATTTGCAAAAGCACCTCCCCCAAGAGAGACAACTGTAGAACTAAGTTTTAATTTTTTAAGTGTAGTTTTTTCCTCAATTTTTCTAAAATATTCTTCTCCTTTTGTTTCGAATATTTTTCGAATTGTCGTATTTAAATTTTTCTCTATTTCTTTATCTATATCTACAAAATTTAATTTAAATTTTTTTGCTACTAAAGAGCCAATAGAACTCTTACCAGATCCCATCATACCTAGAAAAACCAGATTTTTTTTTGATTTCATAAGTTTAAATATTGAAAAAACACAAATATGTCTTAATTTGAAATTAACTAAAGTTATATGCAATTCAACAAAAATACAAGTTCAGGTAAAAAAAGTATAATCGGACTAGTTGTTAAATCTATTTTCGGACTAGTAATTGTTCTTGGCGTTGTTTTAATTCTCAATTCAATTGATTTTCCTGCTCCTAAAAAGGAAATTGAAAAAATTATTCCAAATGAAAATTTTAAAATTGTTAAATAAAAATTTCTTTTTTATTTTTTTAAGCTATCTAATTATTTTAAATCCTATTCATGCAGAAGATAATCCAATTGATATATGGAATCTTGAAAAAAAAGAAAATGAAACTGTTGAGGAAGCAGTTATTACAGAAGGTGAAAATAATAATGATCAAATAAGTGTTTTTGATATGCAGTCAGATAAAAATACTGGCTCGATAGAATTAGATGAAAATTTAATATCAAAAGAAGTCAAAATAGTAGGATTATACGATCCTGCAGAACACGGTTTGACTATTGATATGTGGACGAATTCTGATGGTCAAAAGTTAAAAAATTTATTTAACAGTTTAGAGAAAATTAATCTTTCTAATGATGCATTAGAAATTATGGAAGTCTCATTATTAACTAACGCTCATTATCCTAATCAAAATATTACTGAAAATGAATTTTTAAAATTTAAATCTGATTGGTTAATTAAAAATTCTAATTTAGAACTCATTGAAGAATTTTTGGTTAATAATCAAATTGTAAACTCTCATCCCAAACTAACCAGACATTTATTAGATAACTATTTATCAGATAAAAATATAAAGAAGACCTGTGAATTTTTTACAAAAATTAAAGAACCAGTTGAAGATGAATATTTATCTAAATTGAATTTATATTGTTTAGTAAATTATGGAAAAAATGAAGAAGCCCAATTAATTCTAGATCTTAAAAAAGAGTTAGGTTTTCAAGATGAGTATTTTGAAAATAAAATGAATTACCTGTTTGGTTATATTGAAGAAGCATCTAAAGAAGTCTCTGAAAGTTCAGTATTTGAGTTTCATTTAGCTCATAGAACAAATCCAGAATTTTCATTTGAACCCAATGAAAATACGCCTAAATTAATTTGGAAATATCTATCAAATTCAAATTTACTACCAGATCTAAGTAATGTTGACATAAATGATCAAGATAAAATCTTAATTATTGAGAAAGCTGCAAATTATAAAATTTTCTCAGAAAAAGATCTATTTGAATATTATAAAAAATTTCAATTTAATATTGATCAATTGTTAAGTGCAACTGATACTTACAAGTTACTGTCTCCGTTAGAAGCCAGAGCATTAATTTATCAAAGAGCACTTTTAACGAGTGAACCAGAATTGAAATTGAAATTTTTACAGTTGTTGAAGCAGCTATTTGAGGACAACAACATTGGATTAGCTTTTGATAAAGAGCTCAATAACTTTTTGAAGGAAATTGAAGTAAATAATGTTCCTTCAGATTATTTAAGTTTTTACAATAAATATTCAAAAAATCAGAATTCAGAGTTCAAAAAAATTCAATACAACAATAATATTTTACATCAATCTAAGTGGGTAAATTATTTTAGAGGAGATTATTCAAAATCTGAAATACAAGAAGATTTAAAAAAATTTCTTGATAGAATAATTTTTAGTAATGAAACTTTGTCGATTAAAGATATAATTTTTATAGAAAGTCTGAAATCAGACGGAGTAGAAATACCAAGCGAGTATGAAAGTTTGTATTCACAAAAACCTTTTGAATTAGATGAAAATTTAGCTGAGTTGATAGAAGCAAATGAAGTTGGAACAGTTTTATTATCTTTAATTGAGATAATAGGTAATGACAAAATAGAAAATATTGATGAAAAAAGACTTTATTTTATTTCGAATACCTTAAATCAAATAAATGCTGACCTAATTAGAAATAAGCTATTGCTAAAAGTTCTTCCTTTAAAAGTATAAAAATTATAATAACATACAAATTTTATGGCGATAAGAACGATTATTACAGAACCAAACAAATTACTTCGACAAGTATCAAAACCTGTAGAAGCCGTTGGAAGTGAAGAGCAAAAATTAATGAATGATATGCTCGATACAATGTATGATGCTAATGGTATTGGTCTTGCAGCAATTCAGATTGGTATACCAAAAAGAATTATAGTGATGGATATAAGCAAGGATGAAAACAAAAAAGAGCCTAGATACTTTGTAAATCCAGTAATAAAAAATAAAGATCCACTTAAGGCAACTTATGAAGAAGGGTGTTTATCTGTGCCAAATCAATTTGCTGAAATTGATCGACCAAGCAAATGTGAAGTAGAGTATTTAGATTACAATGGAAAGAAACAGTTGCTAAAGGCAGATGGATTACTTGCAACATGCATACAGCATGAAATGGATCATTTGGAAGGGATATTATTCATCGATTATCTCTCAAAACTAAAAAAATCAATGATCATAAAGAAACTTTCAAAATTAAAATCAAATACAGCTGAAGTTTAAAAAATGTCAAAAAAGTTAGTTTTTATGGGTACGCCCATGTTTGCTGTACCAATTTTAAAATCTTTATATCAAAATGGATATAATATTTCTTATGTTTATACACAGCCACCTCAAAAATCAAAAAGAGGACAAAAAATTAATAAGTCTCCAATACAAGGTATTTCTGAAACTTTAAATTTAGAATATAGAACGCCGACAGTTATAAATAATGAAGAGGAGTATAATTTTTTTAATTCTTTAGATGCTGATTTAGCAATAGTTGTTGCTTACGGACAAATTATACCTAAAAAATTTCTAAACCTAACTAAAAAAGGTTTTATAAATATACATGCATCTTTACTGCCTAAATGGAGAGGTGCCGCACCAATTCAAAGGTCAATTATGAATTTAGATCAGGAGACTGGAATAAGTATAATGAGAATTGCCGAAAAATTAGATACAGGACCAGTTTGTAATAATTATAAAATCCAACTTAATGAAAATTTGAATGCGTTAGAAATTAGTGAAAAGCTTTCTAGCTTAGCAGCAGAAAAAATTTTAGATAACGTAGATGATATTTTAGATGGTAAAGCAAATTTTATTGAGCAGGATCATTCGAATGCAACCTATGCATCTAAAATTCAAAAAACTGAAGGTCAAATTAACTGGAATGAAAATGCTGAAAAAATTATTGGTAAGATAAACGGTTTATATCCATCACCAGGAGCTTTTTTTATGTTTAATGGAGAAAGATATAAAATTCTAAAAGCTCAAGTTGGAGGAGCTCAAGGAAATCCAGGGTTAGTATTGAGTGATAATCTTGAAATTGCTTGTGGTAATAATCAATCGATAATTATTAAGGAAATTCAGAGGCAAGGGAAAAGACCTCAAAATATTGGTGAATTTATTCAAGGTTCGCAGATAAAAAAAGGCTCAAAAATATAAATGTTTAGATATCAGCTTTTGATAGAGTATTTAGGAACAAATTATAAAGGTTGGCAAATTCAAAAAAAAAATAAAACTATTCAAGGAATACTTCAAGACAAAATTAGAAAGTTATTAAAAGAAAATATTACCATAGTTGGATCAGGTAGAACAGATGCTGGTGTTCATGCTATCGAGCAGTCAGCACATTTTGATTTAAAAAATAAATTATTGAACTTAGATAAATTTATTAACTCAATTAATCACTTTTTAAAAAATGAAAATATTACAATTCTTAAAATAAGAAAAAGAACTAATAACTTTCACTCAAGATTTTCTGCAAAAAAGAGAGTTTATAAATATGTCATTTTAAATAGAACAAGTTCACCTGTAATTAAAAAAAATCAAGTTTGGCATGTAAGAAAAAAATTAGATTTAGATTTGATGAAATTAGGTGCAAAAAAATTAGTTGGTACTAAAGATTTCTCAACATTTAGGGCTTCAAGTTGCAATGCTAAGAGTCCAATTAGAACTATGGATTTTGTAAAATTAAAATCTTTAAATGATAAAATAGAAATTCATTTTAAATCTCAATCTTTTCTTCAACAGCAAGTACGATCTATGGTCGGTTGTTTAAAATATTTGGGTGAAAAGAAATGGGATTTAAAAAAATTTGACAAAGCTCTAAAGTCTAAAAAAAGGTCACTGTGCGCTCCCCCAGCACCACCTACAGGATTATTTTTATCTAGAGTTTTTTATTAGATTTTTTTTATTACTCATGGCAAATTTTTTATTTATTCGCCATCTAGATTCTGCTCTTACAATGTACCCACAACAATTTTTTGACTTACACTTACATGGAAATTGTTTGTAATTTTCATCATAACCAAACCCGTAATCGCAGGTAAATTCTTCACCTTTTTTGATATCTCTTATTGCTTTAACCCAAATTTTTAGACCCTTACCATCATAATCACAATTATTGTCACAAGAATGATTAATTAATCCTGCAGTATTCCATGGAAAATCTCCATCAAGGTCATATCTTTTGTTGATAGTAAATAAATAGATTGGTTTACTATTGTCATATTTATCAGACTCTTCAGTTTGTTTTTTTGTAATTAGTTTACCAACGTAATCGATTATCTTTGTACCTTCTTTGATATCTTTAGTAGCATAAAGTCCTCTACCTTTTTTATCAATATCAGATTTTTTAATTTTATATAATTTCATTGAGTTTTATTTAGTTTTTTATTGAGAATTATCAATTAAATTCTATTAAAGCATCAACATGTCTTTGTGTACTATCTTGTAGTGCTTTTAAATCATATCCACCTTCTAGTATAGACACTACATTACCTTTACAAAATGATTTTGAAATTTCCAAAGTTCTTTTTGTAATTGTATAATAATTTTCAGCATTAAGTTTTAATTGTGCCAAAGGGTCATCAATATGACCATCAAAACCTGCAGAAAATAAAAGAAATTCTGGTTTAAATTCTTTTAATTTCTTTAATACCAGTTCATATGCATTTAAATATTCTCCAGCACTTGTACCAGCTACAAGTGGAATATTTAAAATATTATTAAATTTTCCAATCTCTTTTTCCGAACCTGAGCCTGGATAATATGGAAATTGATGAGTGGAAATATATAAAACTTTTTCATTATTGAAAAAAATATCTTGCGTCCCATTTCCATGATGGACGTCAAAATCAATTATAGCAATTTTTTTATAACCATATTTTTCAATTAAATAATTAGCTCCAACTGCAACATTGTTGTAAATACAAAAGCCCATGGCTTTCTCTTTTTCTGCGTGATGACCTGGAGGTCTTACTGCACAAAAAGCATTTTTAAATTCTTTTTCCTCCACACCATCAATCGCTGCAATAATTGATCCAACAGCGTCCATTGTTGCTTCTTTACTACCAGGGGAGACAACTGTATCTCCATCTAAGAAATTAAATCCATTTTGTGGGTATGATTGATCGACATGATCAATATATTCAGAAGAATGAGTTTTTATTAATATTGATTTTTCAAATTTTGAAGGCTTTTTCCAAATTAAATTTTTGTTATCTAATTTTTTAAAGTTATCAATAACAGCTGTAACTCTATCTATTTTTTCAGGATGTCCATCTCCCGTATTATGATTTTTGTATGTATCAGAAGTAATTAAAGCTGTTTTCACTTAAAATAATTCTTTAAAATATTTGAATAAATTAAAGTTAATTTTTTTAAATCACCTAAAGAAACAGCCTCATCTACTTTATGCATTGTTTTTCCAACCAAACCAAATTCTAAACAGGGAGCAATCTTTCTAATAAATCTTGCATCAGATGTGCCTCCTGTCGTTGAGAGTTCAGGTTTAATCTTAGTAATCTTTTTAACTATATCTTGGATCATATATGTAGTTTGGTTTGGTTTAGTTAAAAAAGCTTCACCAGATACACTATATTCAATTTTGTAATTTGACTTATTTTTATGACAAATTTTCTTCAATATTTTATTTATTTTTGTCTTAATTGAATTCGATGAATGTTTGTTATTAAATCTAATATTAAAAGTCGCATTAGCCAAACCTGGAATTACGTTATCGGCTGTATTATCAATATTTATTTTTGTAACTTCTAGGTTTGTTGGCTGAAAGTCTTTTGTTCCTTTATCAAATTTAATTTCCTTCAATTCTTTTAATATTTGAACAAGAGCAGTTGATGGATTGTTAGCCCTATGAGGATAAGCAACATGGCCCTGAATACCTATAATTGAAAGTCTGCCAGTCATACTTCCCCTTCGACCAATTTTAATCATTTCTCCCAATTTATTTGGATTAGTTGGTTCTCCAACTAAACAAAAATTAATTTTCTCTTTTCTTTTTTTTAAGTATTCGACAACTTTTTTTGTACCGTTAATAGCAATTCCTTCTTCATCACCTGTAATTAGTAAGCTTATAGAGCCATTAAATTCTTTGTTATTTTTAACAAAAATGCTGACAGCAGAAACAAAAGCTGCAATAGAGCTTTTCATGTCATTTGCTCCTCTTCCAATTAAATGTCCTTTTTTAATTGAGGGTCTGAAAGGATTTACTGTCCAATCTTTTAAGTTTCCAGCAGGTACAACATCTAAGTGACCAGCGTAGCAAAAATTTGGACCTTTGGTTCCAAGTCTTGCATAAAGATTTTTTACTGGTTTAGTGTTTTTTTCTTTAAACTCTAATATTTTAGTTTTAAAACCAAGTTTTCTTAATTGTTTTTCTAAGAATTTCATTACTCCAGCATCTATTGGTGTTATAGATGGGTAACGAATTAGCTCTTTGGCTAATTGTAATTCATTAATGGTTTGCATTTTAATCTCTTAAAAGATCGTTTACTGATGTTTTTGATCTTGTTTTTTCATCAACTTGTTTGATGATTACTGCACAATATAACGAGGGTGCAGCAGGATTATTTTTGTCTGGTAATGATCCAGGAACAACGACTGAGTAAGGAGGTATTTTACCGTGAGTTACTTCACCAGTTTTTCTATTAACGATTTTAGTTGATTGGCCAATATACATACCCATACTTAATACTGAACCTTCACCAACTATTACCCCTTCCACAACTTCTGACATAGCACCTACAAAAACATTATCTTCAATAATAGTTGGAAGCGCTTGTGCTGGTTCTAAAACTCCACCAATACCAGTTCCTGCTGAAATATGACAATTTTTTCCAATCTGACAGCAACTACCTGCACGACTAAATGTATCCATCATTGTTCCTTCATCTATGTAAGCACCAATATTTACATAACTTGGCATTAGAACAACATTTTTAGCAACATATGATCCTTTTCTCATTGCAGTATTTGGTACCATTCTAAAACCTGCTTTTTCAAAATCAGCGTTTGACCATCCGGCTGTTTTTCCTTTTAACAAATGAGCTTTATCTCTCCAGGCTGAGTAGGGACCATCTAAAGTTTCCATTCCATGAATTCTAAAACTTAGCATAATTGCTTTTTTTAGGTGTTGATGAGTTGCCCATTCACCATCAATTTTTTCAGCAACTCTAGATTTACCACTATCTAGATCTTCTATTACTTGATTAATAGTATTTTTTAATTTTTGATCTGAATTTTGATTAACTTGATCTTTGTTTTCCCAAGCTTCATTTATAATGTTTTCTATACTCATAGTTTTATTGGTTTTTTAATAACCTTATTTCTTTTAAAAATAAAGTAAGATTTTCAATTTTATAATCAATATATTCTTTATTAGATTCTTTTTTGCCCCATTCCTCATCATTAATTAACCAAGCAGTAATTGTTCCTCGCTCTTTACCTATCGATAAGTTTTTTGCTATATCTTCAATGTACAAAGTTTCTTTTGGATCAATTTTGAATTTTTCTACCATTAAATCAAAAGCTTTAGCTTCTGGTTTTGGGTGATATTCTGCATCTACGATATCAAATATGCCTTCAAATTGGTCATCAATTCCTAGTGTTGTAGTGATGTGCTTTACATGATTGTAACTACCATTAGTGAAGACAAATTTTCTTAAATTTATATTCTCTAACTCATATCTTAATGCCGTATCTTTTTCTAAAAAAGATAAATCAATATCATGAACAAAATCTAAAAATTCTTTAGGATCAATTTCATGATGTATCATTAGACCATTTAAGCTTGTGTTATACTTGTGAAAGTAATTTGTCTGAAGTTCTTTGGCTTTTTTTAAATCTACATTAAGTTTACTTGAGATATATTCAGTCATTTTTCGACTTACTTGGCCAAATACCGCCTCTAGGTCACTATAAAGTACACCATCACAATCAAATAGAATATTTTTAATATGGCTTAAATTTTTCATTGTCTAATTAAAGTTCCAGATCCCTCATCTGATAAAAGTTCAAATAGAACAGAATGATTTTTTCTTCCATCTATTATAACAACTCCTTTTACTCCGTTACTAGCAACATCTAAGCAATTATTTATTTTTGGGATCATGCCACCCGTGATTGTTTCATTATTGATTAAGTTTTTTATAGACTCTGAATTAATTTCTGGAATTAAATTTTTATTGTTATCCAAAACACCTTCTACGTCACTTAATATAATTAACCTTCTTGCGTTAATTTTTTTAGCAATATAGCCAGCTGCAGTATCTGCATTGACGTTATAAGTTTGATCATTTTTATCTAAACCTAAGGGTGCAATAATAGGCACTTTTTTATCTGATATAATTTTATCTATTATTGATTGATCCACATTTGTAGGAGAGCCCACAAAACCAAGCTCTTCATTTTCTTGTACAACTGTTAAAATATTATTTTCTTTGGAATTAACACTCTGACTTTCGCAATTTTGCTTATCTAGAGCATTGATAATTTCTTTATTAAAATCGATTAATACTTCCTCTACAACTTTAATAGTTTCTTTATCAGTTACCCTTAATCCTTTTATAAATTTACTTTCTAAACCTATCTCATTAAGTTTATTACTTATTCTTTTTCCACCTCCATGAACAATAATAGGAGTAAATCCTAGTTTATTTAGTGTTGAAATATCTTTAATAAAAATATCAAAAAGATTTTGATCAATTAAAACACTACCACCACATTTAATAACAATATATTCATCATTATATTTCTCTAAATATTTTTGTACTTCTTCTGTTGAAGGACCATCTAATGGTAGAATTGTTTTTAATTCTTCTTCTTTAATATCCAACATTAAGTTGTTGTTTTAACAGTGGTTCGTTTCATTATGAAAACTTGTTGTGCCATAGTTAAAATATTATTTACTGTCCAATATATTACCAATCCTGCTGGGAAAGGTGCTAAAATTATTGTTAGGAATAATGGAAAGAACATAAATATTTTTGCTTGCATCGGATCTGTTGGTGCAGGATTTAATTTTTGTTGAACCCACATAGAAACACCCATTGCAACAGGCCATGCTCCAATGACTAAAAATGATGGCACATCATAAGGCAATAATCCGAATAGATTAAACAAAGAGGTAGGGTCTCTCTCAGATAAATCTTGTATCCAGCCATAAAAAGGCATTTGTCTCATTTCAATTGTTACAAATAAAACCTTATATAAAGCAAAGAAAACTGGAATTTGGACAAGTATTGGCAAACAGCCAGACATTGGGTTTACTTTTTCTTTTTTATATAGAGCCATCATCGCTTGTTGCAATTTCATTTTATCGTCCTTGTGTAGCTCTTTAAGTCTTGCCATTTCAGGCTGTAAGGCTTTCATTTTTGCCATGCTTCTAAAGGAAAAGTTTGCAAGTGGAAAAAATGCTAATCTTATACAAATTGTAATTGCTATAATCGCTAGGCCATAATTTCCAAGTAATTTAAAGAAATAATCTATTCCAAAAAATAACGGTTTGGTAATAAAGTATAAAAATCCCCAATCAATTGTTAAGTCAAATTTGTCAATGTTTAAAGATTCAGCATATCCGTCAATTACATCAACTCTTTTTGCAGCAACAATGATTTGCAAGGTTTCTTCAATCAATGAATTTTCATTAAGTTCCAATGGTTCTGTTGATACAAAATTTGCTCTGAACTTATCTTTATAATCAAATGTTGTTTTAAATTCTTTTTCTCTTGGTGGAATTAGCGAAGTTACCCAATATTTATCTCCAATACCTAGCCATCCTTTTTGAGCTGTTCTTGAAAATTTCTTCTCTTGTATGTCATCGTAGTCTTCCTCAATAAGTTCATCATCAAGTGTTGCCACCAATCCTTCATGAAGGATATAGAAGTTAGATATATCGGGCATTTCATTTCTAATGATTTGACCATAAGTATAAAAATCATATTTTTTATCTGTAGGATTGATTACACTTTGTTTAATTGAAAATAAATATTTGTCATCTAAGGCGATCTCTTTTTCAAATGTTATACCTTGATCATTTGTCCAAGATATTTTTATAGGTGATTGATCTGTTAACTTATTATTTCCTGAAACTTTCCAAATAGAATTTGAATTTGGAATTTCAACATTTTTATCAGATGTAATAAAACCACTTTCAATTAAATAACCATCTTTTGAATTTCTTGGTGAAAGCAGTGTAACTTTTTCTTGAGAGTCTAGACTGACATTATATTGCTTAAATGTTAGATCATCAATAACACCACCTTTAAGTGAAATAGAACCAACAATACTCTCATTTTCAAAATTAATTCTTTCACTTTGATTTAAAGCTTCTTCTCTAGAAATTTCAGCAACATTTTCTTTTTGATCTAGTGAAGGTGTATCGCTGTTTTGTTCAACTTTATTTCCTTCAGCCATATTTTCTTTAGTAATTGGTGGAGGAGCAAAAAATAGTGAATACAAAACTATAACTGCTGCTGATAATGAAATTGCCGCTACTATATTTTTAGTATCCATATTATTTTAATTTTGTGTTTTTTTTAACAGGATCAAAACCTTCACCACCACCTAAAAATTTGATTGGGTGACAAGATAAGATTCTTTTAATACTTAAAAATGATCCTTTTAACAGGCCAAATTCTTTAAGTGCATCAATACTGTATTCTGAGCAAGTAGGTAAATATCTACAAGAATGTCCAAATAGAGGGCTAATCAGATATTTATAACCTTTGATAATTTTAATTAATATATTTGTAAAAATATTCATTATTTTATTTTTTCAAAATCCTGAAATAGAGTTTCTTTTATTAATTTGTATTCATTATTTAGCATAGATGACTTAGCGATAACAAGGAATGAATAGTTAAAATTTATTGATATTTTTTTAACTGCTTCGTTTAAAATATTCCTTAATCTTCTTTTAATCTTATTTCTCTTAACTGCGTTTCCTAATTTTTTTTTTGTTACAAAGCTAATATTGAGTTTATTATTATTTTTATTCATTAATTTACCGAAGAAAATAGTTACATACTTATTCGAGAACTTTTTTTGTTTAAGTAAATTTTTAAATTCTTCGTTTTTTGAAAGAGCAACAATTTTGCTTTTCATTAATTTACACTGATACAGTTAAAGATTTTCTTCCTCTGGCTCTTCTTCTAGCTAAAAGTTTTTTTCCACCTTTAGTCTTCATTTTTGATCTAAAGCCATGTTTTCGTGCTCTTTTTTTATTTGAAGGTTGGTATGTTCTTTTCATAAATAAATTGATTAAATTTTATAAATTTTGCCCCTTTATATTAGCAATAATAAAAATAGCAAATAGAAGATTTAGGAATAAAATAACAATATTCATGGAAAAAACAAAAAAAATTAAACTATTTATAGGTTTATCTTACTTATTAATTGTTAGTTTATTTTTATATTTTTTCTTTTCAAAATTCAGTCTTCAGGAGATTACATCTTATGATTTTTTGAGAAATAACAGATCTTATTTAATTGAGTTGAAGAATTCTAATTTATTTTTAGTTTCAATTTCTTTCTTGTTTCTAACAGTGCTTTGGGTATTTCCTTTTCTAGGCTTTGGATCTCCTGTAGCTTTAATGGGTGGCTTTATCTTTGGCAAATGGATTGGAACACTAGTTGTGGTGACTGGTTTAAGTGTAGGTGCCACTTTTTTATATATATTTGGAAATTATTTTTTAAGAGATTTAATTAGAGAAAAATTTCTTAATAAATTTCAAAATCTTGAAATTAAATTTAAAAAATCTGAATTTTTTTATTTACTCGTTTACAGATTTATTGGAGGAGTTCCTTGGCAAATAAGTTGTCTATTGCCAACATTATTTAATGTAAGAGTAAAAAATTTTCTATCTGCAACTTTTTTAGGAATAATACCTCAGATTTTTTTGGCAGTTTCAATTGGAAGTGGGATTGAAAAAGTAATCGACCAAAATTCAGAAGTTCCAGGAATAATGGATATTATCTTTTTCCCAGATATTTATGTTCCTCTTTTAGCGTTTTTTGTACTAATTGTGTTTTTAATTATTTTTAGAAAAAAATTTTACAGAAATTAATGGTGCTCCCACCCTGTACTGACCAGGGAACTAGTCATTACCAATGACTTGTTATGCCATTTAACTACAGGAGCTAAAATACATTTAGTAATTTCTTGATAATAAAGCATTTTTTTCAAATTATTGCCTTAATTTTTTGATTATAATGATCTATATCTACTAAAAAAAATGTTATGGGAATTCACTACGATTATAAATCTACAAAAGGCAACAAGCTTATGGAGAAGCAAGCTAAAAGAGAAAGAAAGCTTGCTGAAAAAAAAGCTAAACGTTTAGCTAAAGAAGGCCCCAAAAAAGAAGAGCCCACATCAAAACCATTAGATCCTAATAAACCAATATCGTTAGATTTTTTGACTAATCCCAACAAAGAATGAGCTCTAAAGATAAAAATGAGCGTTTGAGCTTAGCTTTAAGAAAAAATTTAAAAAAAAGAAAATTATTTCAAAAAAAAAATAAAAAAAAATCTAAGTAATGTCTATTCAGCCTGACTCGTGGATTAAGAAGATGTGCAAAGAGCACAATATGATCGAACCATTTTTAGATCATCAAGTTGCTGAGGGAAAAATATCATATGGATTAAGTAGCATGGGTTATGATGTGAGAATCTCTGATGAATATAGAATATTCACTAATGTAAATAATTCCTTAGTCGATCCAAAAAATTTTTCAGATGACAACTTTATTGAGAAAAAGGGACCACATTGCATTATTCCTCCAAACTCATTTGTTTTGGCTAAAACAGTAGAATATTTTAGAATTCCAAAAGATGTACTTTGTATATGTGTTGGCAAAAGCACTTATGCAAGAACAGGTATAATTTGTAATGTAACTCCTATTGAAAACGAATTTGAAGGAAATATAGTTATAGAGTTAAGCAATACTACACCTAATCCAGCAAAAATTTATTCTAATGAAGGTATAGCCCAATTTTTATTTTTTAAATCAGAAACTCAACCAGAGACAACTTATAAATCTAAGAACGGTAAATATCAGGGACAAACTACTATTCAGGTTGCTAAAATTAAAAAGTAAGTTATGGACAAATTTCTGATTGATGGTCCTAGCAAAATAAAGGGCAAAGTTTCAATATCAGGTTCTAAAAATGCGTCATTACCAATATTAGCAGCTACACTACTTTTTGATTTACAGGTAACTATTAAAAACCTACCAAGAGTAAAAGATATTAGCACTATGCTAAATTTACTTAAGTCTCTTGGATCAAAAATCAAACTTTCTAAAGATAAAAAAACTGCAAAAATTTCAAACAATAAAAATATGAAAACTTTTGCTAGTTATTCATTAGTTAAAACAATGAGAGGTTCAATTTTAGTATTAGGACCATTAATTGCAAAATATCATAAGTCAAAAACATCATTACCAGGTGGTTGCTTAATTGGAGCAAGACCAGTTAATTATCATTTGTCAGCTTTAGAAAAACTTGGGATGAATTATGAAATTAAGGACGGTTACATTTTAGCAAAATCTAATGGCAAACTTAAAGGTAGAACAATCAGATTTCCTAAAATTACTGTTGGAGCAACTGAAAACTCTATAATTGCTGCATGCTTGGCAAAAGGAAAAACAGTATTAAGAAACTGTGCTGTTGAGCCAGAAATAAAAGACCTTACTAACTTTCTTAATTTAGCTGGTGCAAAAATTAATTGGAAAGGAAGAACTTGTAGTATTGACGGAGTGAGTTCATTAAAATCAACAAATTATTCTGTGATGGCTGATAGAATTGAAGCTGGTACTTTTTGCGTAGCTGCAACTTTAGCTAAAGGGAATTTAGAAATAAATAATTTAGACCCAAAAATAATAAATACAGAACTTAATTTATTAAAAAAAACAGGAGCCAAAATAAAAGTAAGCAAAAATAAAATTCATATTAATGGACCAGAAAAAATTAAATCTATTAAAAATATTAAAACAAAAGTGTTTCCTGGAATTCCAACAGATCTACAGGCGCAATTAATGGTCTTGATGTGTAAAGCAAAAGGAAAAAGTTCAATTACAGAGAATATTTTTGAAAATAGATTTATGCATGTTGCTGAATTACAGAGACTAGGTGCAAATATTAAGACCAAAAATAATAAAGCTTATATTGAGGGTAATACGAAATTTATTGGTGCAGAAGTAATGTCTAGTGATTTAAGAGCATCAGTGGCACTTGTCTTAGCAGCTTCAGTTGCACAAGGGAAATCTGTAATTAATAGGATTTATCATTTAGATCGTGGTTATGAAAAAATTGAAAATAAATTAAAAAATATTGGTGTTAAAATAAAAAGATTAAAAAGATGAACAAATATTTAGCTAAAATTATTGCTACAGATAAAGAGGGATTACAGATGATTTCAGCTTGTAGTTCAGGAGCCAAAGTAAAAGTTTCAGATATTAAGTATCTAGAATCTAATAAAGTATTTTTATTATCAATTGAGCGTATTAAAGTAGAAAATGAAAATGAGGACAAAAAAGTCAATAGTATCTGCAGATTTGATTTTGTTGATAAGGTAAAGTCAAAAAATATTGATCAATCAAATCAAGGATTGGTTTTAGAATTAGTAGGAATAGATTATTTGAAAAATAACGATGTTTATGAAATAAATCTCTTTTTTAGTAACAATGCTCATATTGCTTTGACCGCTGAAACCATTGAAGCAATATTAGAGGATCAAAGCGAAATAAAATAAAGTAGAAATGAAAGTTTTAGACAACAGTAATAAAAATTTTTCCAAATTGTTGGATAATTTGTTAATTAAAAGAAAGAGAAAAGTTCAATCAAGTTCTGTTTCAGTCACTAACATTATTAAAGATGTTAAAAAAAATGGTGATAAAGCTTTATTAAAATATGAGAAAAAATTTAATAAAAATTCAGTAATCAAGCCTAGCTCAAATCAAATCCAAAAATCAATTAAATCATTAAATTCTATAGTAAAAAAATCTATCGATACTGCTTACAACAGAATTTATAAATTTCATTCATTACAAAAATTTAAAAATATTTCTTACACTGACAAGTTTAAAAATAAACTTGAGTATAAATATTTGCCGCTAGATTCGGTTGCAATTTATGTACCTGGTTCAACTGCATCCTATCCATCTAGTGTATTGATGAATGCAATTCCAGCTATTGTTGCTGGTGTAAAAAGAATAGTTATGATCAACCCAGGTTATAAAGGAAAACAAAATCCTGCAGTATTGTATGCTGCCAAAAAATGTAAAATTAAGGAAATTTATTCAATTGGTGGACCATCTGCTATTGCTGCAGTTTCTTATGGAACAAAAAAAATTAAAAAGGTTGATAAAATAGTAGGGCCTGGAAATGCTTACGTTGCAGCTGCAAAAAAAGAAGTTTTTGGTGATGTTGGAATTGAGGGCATGACTGCTGGTCCCTCTGAAGTTACAATAGTTTGTGACAAGCATTCTAATCCAGAATGGATTGCAAGTGATTTAATAGGACAAGCAGAACATGATGATCTTGCACAGTGCATATTAATTTCAAAAGATAAAAACTTATTAAATAAAGTTAAAACTGAAATAATTAAACAATTAAAAAAAATTCCAAGAGAATCTATTGCAAAGAGAAGTTTGCAAAATAATGGAATTTTAATGCATATAAATTCGGATAAAAAAATTATAGATATTGTTAACAAAATAGCTCCAGAGCATTTAGAGTTAAATGTTAAAAATTATAAATCTATTGTTTCAAAAATAAAAAATTCAGGATCAATTTGTTTAGGAAAATATGCCGTTATGGCTATGACGGATTATAATGTAGGTTCAAATCACGTTTTACCAACTAATGGATCAGCAAAATATTCAAGTGGTATAAGTGTAAACGAATTCTACAAAAGAATTTCATACATAAACCTATCAAAAAAGGGTATTGAAAGTCTTGGACCATCAGTTATAACACTTGCAAATTATGAAGGCCTGGTTGGGCATGCTCAATCAGTATTAAAAAGAATAAGGAGAAAATAAATTTGTCAAAACAAGACTTACTTGAATTCAAGGGGACTGTAATAGACCTACTCCCGAATGCAATGTTTAGAGTTAAGCTAGAGAATGGTCATACGGTTACAGCTCACACAGCAGGTAAGTTGAGAAAAAACAGAATTAGAGTTCTTCAAGGTGACAATGTAACTGTGGAGATGACACCTTACGATCTTACTAAAGGAAGAATTATCTTTAGAGGATAAATAAGGCTGAGTAGCTCAGGAGTAGAGCAGAGCCCTGAAAAGGCTTGTGTCGGAGGTGCGAATCCTTCCTCAGCCACCACCACAAAGTTTGATCTTGAAATACCTGTAAAAGAAATTAACTTAATTAATATAATAAATAACAAAAGGACGAAGAAATAAGATGAGTACACTACAAGGTAAAATAAAATGGTATAATGGTAAAAAGGGATATGGCTTTATAGAGAGAGACGACAAAGAGAAAGATGCCTTTGTACATGCTTCAGCTGTAAAAGCTGCTGGAATGAGATTTCTTAATGAAGGTGATAAACTTGAATTCACATTAGAAGACGGTCCTAAAGGTCCTTCTGCAGTAAATTTAAAAAAAATAGACTAATTTTCGTAAAATTTCTAAAGGACGTTATTTCTACATTTAGAAGATTAACGTCCTTTTTTTATTTAAGCCTTGAATATTAATAATTTTTGTCTAAAAGGCTGTTCATGAATATAAATATTACATACAGAATTACTTATAGAAGTACTCACAGAAACTGTTTCCATAGCCATTAGGCTATTTATTTATATTATAATTTTCATTCCACATAAAATAAGATAAAAAATAAAGGATAAGCTTTGGTGGTGAAATAGTATCACGTCGGTTTGTGGATCCGAAGTCGTAGGAGCGTAACCTACCCAAAGTACCACTAAAATGGAAAAAGATAAAAAACTCAATCCTTCCTTACCATCTGGATTTGAAGATCGTTGGAATAAAAAGTTAGTTTTAAAAAAACAACTTTTAAAAGTGATTGAAAAAAATTTTTTAAAATTTGGAGCTGAACCATTAGAAACACCTTCTTTTGAGATCAGCGAAAATATTGGTTCGTTTTTAGCAGAGGACGAGGATAACCCTATGTCTGATGTATTCTCATTTAAAGATGGAGATAAAAATATTACTCTTAGATACGACCTATCCAGTCCTTTAGCTAGGTTTGTTGCTCAAAACAACCAAGAGCTTCCATCAATTTACAAAAGATACGCAATTCAGAATGTTTTTAGAAATGAAAAAGCAGGAAATGGAAGATACAGAGAGTTCATGCAGGCTGACTTTGATATTGTTGGAAATGTTAATTCAGCTCAAGCTAATGCAGAACTTTGTAATTTAATCTCAAGTACACTCTTAGATTGTGGTTTGAATAAAGATCAATTCACAATCAATATTAGTAACAGAAAAATAGTACAAGGTTTAATTGATGATTTAAAAATATCTGAAGATAAGCAATTAAAAGTAATTAGAGCTATTGACAAATTAGATAAACCTGGATTTGGTTTAAAAGGTGTTGAAGATCTTCTTAAAAAAGAGAGAAAAGATGCAAGTGGTGCAGTTACAAAAGGTGCCGATCTAACAGAGGAACAAGCATTACAAATATTAAATTTTTTAAAAATAAAAGATTTAAAACAATTAAAAGAAAATTTAAAAAATCCATTGTCTCAAGAGGGAATTAAAGAGCTTGAGGAAGTTTTTAAAATTTTAGGATTTGGTTCTAATTTAGAACAAGTACAAACTAATTTTACTATTGTTAGAGGTTTAGCTTATTATTCTGATTTTATTGTTGAAACTAACTTAAATTTTAAAGTTACAAATAATAAAGGAAAAGAAGTTGATATTGGCAGCATTTGTTCGGGAGGGTCTTATGCTAAGCTTATCTCAAGATTTAAAGGGGTAGATATTCCAGGTACAGGGATTAGTTTCGGTGTAGACAGATTGTTATTTGCACTTTTACAATTGGATCAGATTAAGGTGGATGATCAAAAGCCTGTTTTAGTATGTGTGATGGATGAAAAATATCTAAAAAATTATTACGAAATTCTAGATCAATTAAGAGAAAATAACATTAATGCAGAAATTTTTTTAGACACAAAGAAAAATTTAGGTAAGCAATTAACCTTAGCAAATAAACGTGAATTAAATGTAGCAGTTATATGTGGTGACAATGAATTTAATGAAGGCACAGTAACGATAAAAAATCTTAAAGGTGTTAAAGGTGAAAATAACAAAACATTTCCAAAATCAAATTTAATAGATGAAATCAAAAAACTTATCTGAAAACATTCTTAGATCAGTAAAATCTAAGGGTTACAAATACATAGATTTACCCTCAGTTATTGAGGCTAATCATATCGTTCAAAGGTCAGGTGAAAACTTTAGAAAATTTATTTTTTCATTTACTGATCAAAATGGAAGTGAGTTATGTCTTAGACCAGATTTAACAATTGCATCTTGTTTGAGATACTTAGAGAATAGTTTAAAAGGAAAAGAAAAAATTTTTTATAGTGGTCAAGCATACAGAAAATCTGAAAATAAAAGTGATTCTATTATCCGAGATCAAATTGGATTTGAAATTTTAGGTTCTAAAGATGAAAAAAATGATGATAAAGAAATTATCAATACCTCACTAAAATCTCTTCAAAATATTAAGTATTCTTCAGGTAAATTAACAATAGGAAATGTTGAGATATTCAATTTGTTAATTTCAAAACTAGATATCCCGAAAAGATGGAAGTTAAGATTATCAAGACATTTTTGGAGAGAAGATTACTTTAATGATCTTTTAAAAAGATTAGAGACAAACTCTGATGTAGACCCAACTATTGTTGAAATTGATAAAAAGCGTTATTTAAAAATGCTAAAAGAAGATCTATCAAAAGTAATAGCAGGTAGAACTATTAATGAGATATTAAATAGGTTTGATAACAAAATTAAAGACCCAAGAAGAGCTAGTAAAGGTAAAGGTGTTTCAAAAATTATTAAAGACTTTTTAAAAATCAAATGCCCAATCAATGAGGCTGCATCTGAGTTAAATAAATTTTTTAAAAAAAATAGAATTAATTTGGTGGTTGATCAAAGATATTTTCCTGTCTCTAACAACAAAGTTTCAAAACTAAATGTAGTATTTTCAACTTCTTTTGGAAGACAATTGGAATATTACACAGGGATGGTTTTTAAAATTGATGTTAAATCAAAAAATAAATTAAAAAATATTATTAATGGTGGTCGTTATGATCGATTAATTTCTGATCTTGGGTCAAAAAAACAAATACCAGCAGTTGGGGCTGCGTTGAATTTAAACTAGAATGATAATTTGGTTAGCCTCATATCCAAAAAGTGGAAATACTTGGTTGCGTTCATTATTAGCAAGTTATTATTTTTCAAAACGAGGTGAGTTTGATTTCACTTTATTAAATAATATAGATCAGTTTCCGAGTGTTAATTTTTTTAAAAATGATAAAGATTTTTATCTAAGACCTGAAGATACCTCTGCAAAATGGATTGAAAAACAAAAATTAATAAATTCGGATAATAAATTAAAATTTTTTAAAACTCACAATGCTCTTTGCAAAATTAATGGTAACGGATTTACAGATGAAAAAAATACTTTGGGTGCAATATATATAATTAGAGACCCAAGAAATATAGTTTCATCATTAGCACATCATTATGAGATAAAAAAAGAAGAAGCTTTAAGATTTATGGATGATGAAAAAAAAGCTTTAATTGAAAAAAAAGAAAATAGATTTTTAGGATTTGTAACATTATTTTCTTGGAAATTTCATGTAGATAGTTGGAATAATTGTAGTTTGTTTCCAGTTCTAACTATTAAGTATGAGGATTTAGAATCTTCAACATATGCAATATTAAAAAAAGTAATTGAATTTATTACAAAAATATCCAAATCTAAAACTTCGTTTAACCGTCAGAAAGCAAAAATTGCAGTAGAGTCATGTAACTTTGAAAAATTAAAAAATTTAGAAAAAAAAAATGGTTTTAACGAAGCTATGATAAAAAAAGATAAATCAGGAAGAGTTAAATTTTTTAATCTTGGAGGAGAAAATAATTATAAAAAAATTTTAAATCCTAATTTAACCAAACAAATTAATACAAATTATAGAGAGTATCTGGAAAAATTTAATTATGAAATATAATTTTAAAATAGGTATTCCTAGTAAAGGTAGACTCAGAAAAGATGTATTAAATATATTTAAAAAAAATAAATTAAATTTAATTTCAGAAAGAGGAGAAAGAGATTTATTAGGTACAATTAAACAAAAGAAAAATGTTAAAATTTTATACCTTCATGCAAGAGAAATTATAGAAAGACTTGGAGATGGTTCATTAGATCTAGGATTTTCTGGATTTGATTTGTTGAAGGAGAGTGAAATAAATATTCAAAAGAAAATTAATGTTATTAAAAAATATGATTTTGGGAAGGCCACGTTAGTAGTTGCAATTCCAGATCCTTGGATTGATGTTCAAACTATTGCCGATTTAGAGGAAATAGCATTTGAGTTTAGAGATAAGAAAAAGAAAAGATTAAGAGTTGCAACCAAATATCCAAATTTAACAAGAGAATTTTTATTTTCCAAAGGGGTTACTCAATTTAAATTAGTAGATAGTTTAGGTGCTACAGAGGCATATCCTTTTACTGGTTCATCAGAAATAATTACTGACATCACTTCAACAGGAGAAACTTTAAAAGCTAATAATCTAAGAGTTTTAAAAGATGGTGAAATATTAAAATCAGAGGCTTGCATGATGATATCTAAATCATCGTCTAAAAATAAATCTCTTCAAAATTTTGCTAGATTACTTTCTAAGAATTAAATCTTTCCAATAAATAAGAATAATTTTAATAATATCTAGGTTTCGAAGAATTGCATAAACACCTACTAGTATTCCTAAACCAATAATAATTTTAAATATTAATAATAATTCCATTACATATTTTATATATGATATAAAGTGATTCATGGAAGTTATATTTTTAGTTATTTTAATTCTGCTGCTTGGAGTAGTTTCGGCAATTCTTTACTTAAATTTAAGATCTAAGCCTGAAGATCAAAAGGAAAATAAAGAAGCTGAAGAAATAGCTAATTTAAAATCCGAAATCTCAAGTTTAAAGGATACCTTAAATACAACAATCAATAGCTCACTTGGAGCAATGTCCACTTCATTTAACAATCTGTCTACCGGAGTAACAAAAGACATGACAGAAGCTTTAACCAAAGTAGATGAAAAAGTTGGAAATTTTAATCAACAAGTTCAACTATTAAACCAAAGCCAGGAGAGTATAACTAAAATTTTGGCTGGGGTTAAAAAATATGGAACTCTTGCAGAGTTTAGTTTGGATGCACTAATTAAAGATTTACTACCAGCTTCTCAATTCATGACAAATGTGAAAATGAAGGAAAATACAAGTGAGAATGTAGAATTTGCAATCAAGCTTCAAGGCGATGTTTTAGTTCCAGTTGATAGTCATTTTCCAGTGGAGAAATTTAAAGCAATTACCGATGGTCATGACGCGGAAGACAAAAGATTAGTTGCTGATGCTAGAGCAAAATTAGCTACTGCATTTAAAGCAAAAGCTAAAAGTGTAAATGAAAAATATATTGTACCACCAAAAACTACTGACTTTGCAATTGTATATGCTCCTACAGAAAGTTTATACAAAGAGTTAACTGAATACCAAGACCCAAGTACAAAAGAATTATTAATTCAAGAATTAATGAAAAAATATAAAGTTGTAATTTGTGGCCCTAATACTTTGTCTGCATATTTGCAATCTTTACACATGGGCTTTCAATCCTTGAAAGTTCAAAAGGGAGCAACTGAAATCTATAATCATTTAAAAACAATAAGCACAAGATTTTCAAAACACTTTGATAACATAGTAGTTCTTAGAAAAAAATTAGAAGATGCTATGGGTGTGGTTGATAAATTTGGAACAGATGCAAGATCAATAAATAGAACTTTGGAAAGTATAAAAGATCCAGAGCAGGTTGAGAAAGCTGTACAAACAGACAACGTTGAAAAATTTGTTGATAAACAAAGACAAATTAAAAATTAATTTCTTTTTTTTGATAATACCATTTATAAGAAATCTCATGCAATGGAATCGTAAATATGATTATCCAAAATCTTCAAGAGCTACTGTTGATGGTATTAGAAGATACCTTTTGGGAGAAGAAAAATTACCAAGTGTTACTTCAATTTTAGATGTTACTAAATCTGATGAAGATAAAGCAGCATTAGCAAATTGGAGAGAAAGAACAGGATATAAAGAAGCAGAAGCTATCACGAAAGCTGCAAGCAGCAGAGGTTCACAGATGCATAACTACTTAGAATCATATTTGCTTGGGAGAGAAAATTTAAGTTTTTTTGATGATAATGAACAATATAAATTGATGGCAAAAGAAATAATAGATCATGGTTTAAAAAATAGATTAGAAGAAATATGGGGTGTTGAGTGCACACTGTACTATCCAGATAAGTATGCTGGCACTGCTGATTGTGTTGGAGTTTATGAAGGAAGAGAAACAATTATAGATTTTAAACAAAGCAATAAACCAAAGAAAGCTGAGTATATCGATTCATGGTTATTACAAACCAGCGCGTATTCTTTAGCTCATAATGTTGTGTATAACTCCAATATCACTTCTTGTGTTATTTTGGTCTGCACTGTAGATAAATTATTCCAAGAATTTAAAATTCAAGGACATGATTTAGTCATCTATCAAAATTTGTTTTTAGGAAGATTAAAAAAATTTCATGAACTATCTAATTTAACTTAAAATATATAAGAAAATATGGACAAATTTGTAATCTACGACACTGAAACAACTAATAGCACTATTTGGGGATCAATTATTGAGGTTGGGGCTGTTGTTGTTGATAAAAATTTAAATGAAATTGGTAAGTTAAATATCAGAGGCAGAATGCCAGAAGGAGAAGTGCCAAGTGCTAAAGCTCTATTGGTAAACTCAACAAGTATAGATTTACTTACCAAAGGAAACTATTCTCATTATGAATTCTTAGGAGCAGTTGAAAACTTCTTCTCAAAAGCTGCGCCAGCATTATTTATGGGCTGGAGTAACTTAAATTTTGATAGACGTATGTTTCATTTTAATTTTTTTAAAGGTAACAGATATCCTTACATTACTCATTCGTCTCCAAATAAAGAACACGATGGTCTTCATGTTGCAAGAGCTGCACAAACAATTAATTCCGAAACTTTAAAAACTGAATTAACAGATGCTGGAAATGAAAGTCTTGCTCTTGAAGGTTTAGCAAGACAACAAGGATTTGATACTTCCCAACAACATACTGCGTATCATGATGCATTTACTAGTTTGAAAATTTTAAGAATTATAAAAAAAAAGCATAATGACAATTGGGAAAAATTTTTAACCACTTCCACAAAGAGTAGCGTGGAATCTATTTTAAAAGGAGAGGGTATTTATTCAATTTTTGAAAATGTTAAAGGAAGAAATATGATGTATTTAGTATCAACATTACATCCAGAGCATTGTTTTCATCCATCTTATGCTTCCTGGGGATATCTTTGGGACTTAAGAAGAGATCCAGAACCTTTTTTAAACATGTCTGTTAATGAGCTTAAAGCTAATCTTAAAAAAATAAGTCCTAAAGCTTTAAGAGTTATTAAAACAAATAAAGCGCCTGTAGTATTAGATAAAAAATTTGCTTTAAAAGAAAAAGCCTATGCAGATCTAGATTTAGAAACAATTCAAAAAAGAGCCAAATTAGTTAGATCTAGCGAAAACCTATGCAAGAATATTCAAATCATTAATAGGGAAGCTGCAGAAGAAAAGGCTCAAACTCAAAATCAAGAAGATTTACTTCCTGAGGAAACATTGTATGAGAAATTTGTTCCAAACAAAGATACTGCTTTATTTAAAACATGGCACAGCTCGTCGTGGGAAGAAAAATTAAGATTACTAGATAAATTTCAAGATAAGAGATGTGCATGGTTTGGACAAAAAATTATTTACCAAGAAGCACCTCACGTATTACCTCCTGATTTATATAAAAATATTAAAAGCGAGATAGCTAGAAGAATTTTAAGTAAAAATAGAGAAAAGTGGCAAACTATAGCAATGGCTTACACTGAAATAGACACCTTAAGAGACCAAGCATCTAATAGAGATGATGAAGAAGAACTAAAAAAATTGGATGAAATAAATGAATTTATTATGTCTATTGAAAAAAAATATGAAATTGCATAGTTGACTTTAAAACTTTAATTTATAAAAAGGATTTATGCTTATAGATTTTAAAGATGAAGATTTTGATAGTAAAATCAAAAATGAAGATGTTTCAGTAATTCAGTTTTCAGCTGCTTGGTGTGGACCATGCAAAGCTTTAAAACCAGTGATGGATAAATTAGCTGATGAATACAAAGGTAAAGCTGGTTTTTATTATGCTGATGTAGAAGATGGTGGAATAAACACTGGAAGTGCTGCTGGCATAAGAGGCGTACCAACTGTTATTATTTACAAAAAAGGTGTTGAAGTAGATAGAAAAGTTGGTGGGGTACCTGAAAGCCACATGAAAGAATTTTTAGAAAAAAATATCTAATTCAAATTAAGTATTTCTCCAGCTAGATAAAGAGAACCTGTAATTAAGATTATATCGTTTTTCTTGACCGAAATGGACATGATTGCATCAAATATATCTTCTTTGTACTGAACATTTTTGAATGAATTTAGTTTGTTTTTTAAGTCTTTTCCGCCAATTGAATTAGGTTGGTTTGGAATATCAATAGTGGTCAAGGTTGAGATATTTTTAAAATAACTAATATACTCATTATGATCTTTATTGGACATCATACCTAAGATTATGTGTTTATTACAATCTAAAGTTTGGAGATATTCATTTACCGCTCTAGCTCCATCAGGGTTATGATCCCCAGAAACTAATAATGTATTATTTTTTACAAGTTCTTTTAGTTTTCCAGATTTAATTTCTTGTAATCTTGCAAGATTATGTATTTTTTGAATACCACTTTCTATTTTAGTATCTTCAATTCCAAGATTTAAAGTTCTTATAGTTGCAATGGCAGTTGATATATTTTCTAATTGAAACTGACCAAGAACATTTGGTGGAGGAAGTTTTAAACCTCCAAATTTATCCTCATAGTAAAAAGAACCATTTTCTTGATTTGAATAACTATAGTCTTCATTAAAAAATAGCTTATTTGAAGAGTTATTTTTTAGAGTTTTTTTAATACATTCCATCGTTTGTTCTTTATTTTGTTTAGCGATAATAATATTTGAATTAAGTAAGGCTGATGTTTTTTCAAAAACAATTTGCTCGATTGTTTGATTTTCTTTTGGAAGCCAGTCGAGATGATCTTTACTTATAGAGGTTACTATACTTGCAAGATTACTCTTTAAAATATTAGTAGCATCAAAACGGTGGAATAAACCACTTTCTATTAAGTTGATATTGTCAGGATATTGAGCAGCTTTATAAAAAAAACAAGCTGATAACATTTCAAAAACAGTTATTGGTTCGTTATTATTAACTTTTTCAACCTGTTCTAATAAATCAGCTAGTTCCTCGTCATTTAATTCCTGATTATTAAATACAAATCTTTCATTAATTTTTTGTATATGCGGGCTCGTATAAACATTACATTTTAAATTTGCTTCCTTAAGAATCGCATAAATAGCTTGGATGGTAGAATTCTTTCCATTAGTTCCAACAACTGATATGGCCTTAATTTTATCTTGGGGATTTCCTAATTTTTTACAGAGATTTTGAATTCTATCTAAAGATAAATCTATTTCTTTAGGATGCAACTTTTGAAAATTGCTGAGTATCTTCTGAAGTTTCATTTTGCTCAGAACTTATAGCAGAATTTTGTTTTAACAATATTGATAATAACGTTCCTATTTTAGATGCTAGATCTCTTCTCTCAACGATTAAATCTACAAACCCAGTTTTCTCAACATACTCACTTTTTTGAAAACCTTCAGGCAATTCTTCTTTTACTGTTCCTTGAATAACTCTTGCACCTGCAAATGCAATTAATGCGCCTGGCTCTGCAATATGAATATCTCCTAACATTGCATAGGAAGCAGTTATTCCTCCTGCAGTTGGATCTGTAATACAAACTAGGTAGGGCAAACCATTTTTCTTTAATTCATTAATTGCAAGTGTTGTTCTTGTCATTTGAGATAATGAAATTAAACTTTCCATCATTCTCATTCCTCCACCAGCACTAATACATATAAATGGCGTTTGATTTTCTATTGCATGTTGAATTCCATATAAAAATGCTTCACCTTCTGCAGCAGCCATTGAAGCTCCTAAAAAATCAAAGTCAGATGCAACAGCTGTTATTTTAATATTATTGATTGTCCCAGATGCAACCATCATTCCACAATCTAATCCAGTTTTCTTACGAGCACTTTTTAATCTATCTTTGTATGATTTAGAGTCTGTCCAATTTAAAGGATCATCTTTTGGAATTGGTGTTTTAAAAACTTCATAGTTGTTTTTTCCAAACAAAATATCAAATCTTTGTTTTGGTTTAATTCTATGATGTTTATTACAATCTGGACATACCCAAAGGTTTGCTTCTAAATCTTTCTTTAGAATTGGTCCACGACAACAACTTGTCCATTCACTTTTTGCGATATCTTCTTTAGTAGCTCGTTCACGTATAGCAGTTTTTATCTTTTCACCTGCTTTAATAATTTTGGTTATCCAGTTCATTGAATTTTATTTCTTAATCTTTTAACGATATTAGTAACATTTGTGACAGTATTTTGTCTTCTTTCAATTGATTTAGATATTTCCTTACATATCGCACTACCAACTACTAGACCATCAGCTTTTTTAAGTGATTTAATCGTCTTTTCTGTAATACCAAAGCCAATCACAACATTTTTCGATTTATTTTGATTTTTAATTTTTTTGTATCTTTCCAAGATTTTCTTAGGAGATACTTTCAGTTTTCCTCCTGTAGTTGATAACATACTTATATAGTAAACCATATCATGTGAATCTTTTATTATTTTTTTTAATCTGATTTGAGATGTAGTAGGTGAAACCAGCTGAATAAAATTTACTCCTTTTTTTTTACATTTTGATGCAAAACTTTTGTTTTCTGGATAAGGTAAATCTACAACAATCAGTCCATCTACTTTTGATTTTTTACATCTATCTAAAAATTTATTTTCATTGTACTGAAATATCATATTGTAATAACCCATTAGTATAATTGGTGTATTTTTTTTTGATTTTTTAAAATTTTTTGCAATTGAAAATACATCGTTAATTTTAATACCATTTTTAATTGCCCTATAGGCGCTAGTTTGGATTTGACCTCCATCAGCTATGGGAGTGTTGTGAGGAAAACCCAATTCACAAATATCAGCATAGTCAGAAATAGAATTAAGAATTTCTAAAGATTTTTTTTTAGTATTATCACCTGCAACTGTATAGGTCAGTAAGGCAGGTCTATTTTCTTTTTTGGCATTTAAAAAAGCTTTATTAAGTAAAGAGCTCATTAATGTTTTCCCAATCTTTCTCTTAAAATATCTCTATCTTTTTTTGCATCACCACAAGAGTTAACAATTATAATTGTATCTTTGCTTAATTTTGGAGCAATTTTTATTGCCTCAGCAAAAGCATGACTTGGTTCTAAACTTGGATTAAGTTTCTCAAATTTAGTTACCATTACATGTGCATTAAGTGCATCCTCATCTGTTGCGTAAGTATATCTTGCTCTTTTAGTATCTTTTAAAAAGCAATGAATAGGACTAACACCAGGATAATCTAAACCAGCACTTATAGATTCTGTATCATTAATTTGTCCTTCATTATTTTGGCAAACATATGAAGCTGCCCCATGCAAAATACCAACTTTTGCATTTCTACTTAATGGTGCTGCGTGAAGTTTTGATTTTTTTGGGCCTCCCGCTTCTACACCAATCAATTCTATTTGTTTTTTATCAAAGTCAATAAACTCGCTCCAAAATCCATATGCAGAGCTTCCACCCCCAACACAATTTATTAATTTAATTTTATTTGGAATTTTTTTAAATTCTTTTTTAAGCTGTGTTCTTAATTCTCTAGAAATTTGTGCAGTTGACCAACCACATATTTTTACAAAGATATTCGGTCCAACAGTACTACCAACACACATATGTGTATTATCACAATTAGACACCCAATATCGCATGCATTCACTCACTGCATCAACTAAAGTCTGACTTCCAGAATAAACTGGTACAATTTCTGCACCATTTTTTCTCATAGCGTCACAATTTGGTTTTTGTCTTTTAATGTCTTTAGCACCCATAAAAATTTTACATTTAAGCCCAAATTTTTTTGCTGCCATACTTAACATTTTTCCTGCATATCCAGCGCCAGTATCACCAACGATATATTTTTTACCCATAGCTTTACAAATTAGTGCATGAACAGTGGCATTATAGATTTTATGTGCACCTCCATTTGCTTCAGAAACTACTTTTGCCCAAATTTGAGCTCCACCTAAATGATTGGACAAATTTTCTAATTTCACAAAAGAGGTTGGAGATCCAATATAATTTTTAAAATAATAATCTCTTTTTTTTAAAAAGGCTTTATTATTTCTAAGTTTCTTAAATTCTTTTGTTAAATCCTCTACTGGTTTTTTCAAAGTTTCAGGTATAAAACTACCTCCAAATTTTCCTCCCCAAAACCCTTGTTGATCGTGTTGATCAATTAATGGAATACCTTTTTTAAGCTTCATTTTTAATTTCATTAACTTTATTTAAAAAAAATTCTATTTTGGATAGGTCTTTTAATCCAGATGTTTCTACACCACCAGATAAATCTATAAAATTTGCCAAATTTTTGAAATTTTTAAGCTCTTCATTGTATTGAATATTTCCAGCAATCATTAATTCCTTATTTAATTTGATATTTTTAATCAAGTCATGATCAAAAGACTGACTTTTCTCGTAGCCCTTACTATCAAATAAATAAATATCAGTATGATCAGAATATAATTTATAATTACTCAAATCAGACTTTGATTTTATTGTGAAAGCTGTAATAATTTTCTTTTGATATTTTTCTTTTATCTCTTTTATTTCCTCTGGTGTACAATCATATAATTGATAATAATCAAAAGGTAAATTTTTAATTTTCTCTAAAATATTTATATTTGGTTTTACCAGAACAGCAACATAGTAACTTTTTTTTGGATTATTGATTAAAAGTTTTTTTAAATTTTCATATTCAACATATCTAGAACTTTTTGGATAGTTGCAAATAAATCCTATAAATGTCGGTGGGTGACGGTGATTAATTAAAAAATTTAAAGTATCAGGATCAGAAATCCCACAAATTTTACAACCCTTTATCATTAGTATAAATGATTAATTAATTTTTTAATATTATTCTTAATATTACCTTTTGTAAGAGATCTTCCAATTACCACCCCTGAAACTTTATTTTTGAAAGCATCTTTTGGTGTCATTATTCTAGCTTGATCATTTGTATTGTCACCTGGCAATCTTATACCAGGTGTGATGATTAATAAATTTTTGTATTTTTTTCTAATCATATTTGCTTCTTTTGCAGAACAAACTATCCCATCACATCCTGATTTTTTAACAATACCAGCTTGCTTTAAAACTAGTTGGTCAACTGTTTTAGTATGACCAATTTCTTTTAACGACTTATTGTTGAGACTAGTTAACACAGTAACCCCAAGTACTTTTAAATTTTTATTAATTTGTTTAGTCTTTTCCTTGATAGCTTTAAGCATATTAAGTCCACCATTTACATGCACAGTAATGTATTTACATTTTTTTAAATCTTTCAAACTATCAACTGCAGAAAGAGCTGTTTGTGGAATATCATTTATTTTTAAATCCAACCAAAAATCTGATTTATATTTTTCTAAAAATTTTCTTCCATTTTTTGAGTAAAAAAACTGTAATCCAAATTTTGGAATAATTTTTAGCTTTTTTGAATTAATATTTTTAAGAATTTTCTTTATTTGATCTAAATTTGAAGTATCACATGCAATGAATATAATTTTATTCTTCATTATTGATCTTTTTAAACATTTCCTTACTCATTTTCCATGATATTACTTTCTTTTTAGGAACTGCAACTTTTTCGCCAGTTTTTGGATTTCTTCTAATTGAGGCTTTTTGAGTCTTAACTCTAAATGTTCCAAAATTTCTTAATTCGACTCCATCTCCTCTACGAAGTGATCTTTTTATTTCATTTAAAATTATATCAGTAAATTTCTCTAAATCTTTTTTTAAGAAATTTGGGTAGTTTTGAGAGAGTTGTTTTAAAAGCTTTGATTTTACAATAGCCAATTTATAACTTCTTCAATTATTCTTTCTCTTCTTCTTTTTTCTTTAAATCTTCAGATAATGATGAAAAAGGTAGGTTTTTACCAGAACCTTCAGATCCATATTTTTCAAGAGCTTCTTTTTTCTCAATTTCTTCAAGTAATCTAATACTTAATGTTACTTTTCTCTTATTCATGTCCAAATCTGCGATTGCACAGTCTAATTTTTCACCACCTGTCCACCTGCTTGGTCTAGCATCAGCAGCATTAATCGCTATTGCAGATTTTTTAATCTGGAAGTCCATTTCACAACCTTCTGGTCTTACTATAAGTCCTTTGTTATCAGTTGAAACAACCTTAACAGTTATTGTTTGATTTTTTGACTTATCTTTAAACCAGTCAAATGGATCTGCTTGAGTTTGTCTTAAACCAACTCTAATCTTTTGTTCTGAAGATTTTATTTCTAATACTTTAACTTTAAGTTTATCGCCTTTTTTATACTTAGACAGTTCTTCTTCACCATTATTTAAATAAGTTAAATCATTGCAATGTAAAAAAGCATCAATATCTAAATCTTCAATTTTAACAAATAAAGAATATTCATTTTTATTTACAACTTCTCCTTCAACAATTGTACCAACAGGATATTTTTTCTCAAATGTTTCAAAAGGATTATCCTGAGTTAATCTATGTGATATTGCAACACGCCTCTTGTCTTTGTCGATTTCGGTAATTACACAATTTATTTCATCTCCAACTTTAAACATTTTTTTTGCTGAAATATTTTTTTTAGTCCAGCTTAGTTCGCTTGAATGTAGCAAGGTTGTTAAACCTGGCTCTAGCTCACAAAAAGCTCCAAAGTCCATTAATTTTACTACTTTAACTTTGTAGATTTTATTTAATTCGTAATTTTCAATATGCTCAAAAGGATCTGGAGATAATTGTTTTACCGAACATCCAACTTGTAATTTTTCTTTATCAACACTGATAACTTTTAGGTCGTGTTTTTCACCTATATTAAACACTTCATCTGGATGATTTACTCTTGAATAAGAAATTTCTTGTAAATGTACCAATACATCTAATTCGCCATTTACATTAAAGAAGCATCCAAATGAACTGTATCCTTTTACTTCGGCACCTTTAATAATGTCTCCGACTTTATATTTCTCAACTATTTTTGCTTTATCTTCTTTCTTGAATGATGAAATTATTTCTCTTCTTGATACACAGGCATTACCTCTAACTTTATCTAATTTAATTAAAGCAAATTTCTGCGGCTCGTTCATTAGATGACTAATATCTTTTAAAGGCTTGTCACTAATCTGCGATCCAGGTAAAAACATTAGTGAACCCGTGTCTATATGTTCGACTATACATCCACCTTTACACTTAGATGTGATTTTTCCCATGATAGGTTCATTTTTTTCATATGCTTCTACTAGTTTGTCCCAACCTTTAATTTTTTGAGCTTTACTTGCGGAAACTAAAACTTCGCCATGTTTATCTTCAATTTTTTCCAGTAGAACAGGAATAGTTTCTCCAACTTTAATCTTTTCTGAAAGACCCATGCTCTTTAATTCATTAATATCCAGAACTGGTTCTGATTTAAGGCCTTCAACAAATAAAAATACAAATTTCTCTGTAATTTTATTTATTTTACCTTCAATAATTTTACCTTCTTCTATTTGTACTTTTGAAAGCTGACTGCTTAGTAATTTTTCAAATTCTTGAGATGCTGGATTTGATAAATCTTTATAAATTTCCATTAATTATTTATTTTCCTGTCTATTATTTTTTTTATTTTTAAAAAACATGCCCTTTTATTAAGGTTTGTCGTATTAATCAATAGTGAATCTTTTGTTTTCTTTAATGGAGATATTTTTCTACATAAATCACTTTTATCGCGTTTTTTAATGCTTTTTAGGACTTCTTTATAAGTTATATTTTTTTTAAGAATTTTTAATTCTTTATATCTCCTTAATGCTCTAGTTCTTACATTTGCAGTTATATAAAATTTAAAGTCAGCGTCAGGAATAATATTGTACGTAATATCCCTCCCATCCAAACAAGAACCTTTATATTTTTTTGGTGGGTTGTATGCACAATTGATTTGAAAAGAGTGGACTAATTTTCTTATAGATTTGATTTTAGAAATTATAGAAGCTTCAGTTCCAATTTCATCTGATAATAAATCTTTATTTGCCAGGTCTTTTATTTTCAATAATTTAATTTTTGATTTTACAAATTTATTGTTAAATTTTTTTGGAAAATTAATTTTTAGATAGGCGATAAATCTATAAATTTTTCCAGTATCAAGATAAAATAGATTATAATGTTTAGAAATAGCTTTAGATAAAGTTCCTGCACCTGCTGCTGCAGGCGAGTCAATGGCGATCTTTAAAATATTTTTTTTTTTTATCATTTTTTTAAATCATTTATAATTTTCAAAAAATTTGGAAAGGAAGTCTTGATTGAATCTTTGTCATAAATTTTCCATGATCCTCCAAATGATAAAGCAGCTATTACACTTGTCATAAATACCCTGTGATCTTTTAGATAGTTTTTAATAATTATTTTTTTTTTGATTTTTAAATTTGGATTTCCGTATATTTTAATTGAATTTTCTGTCATTAAAGTTTTTATACCAATTTTATTAAGAATGTAATTGCCCCAAAATAATCTAGGACTTTCTTTTTGATTTAATTCTGAGAGATTTTTAAAATAAGAAATTCCATTAGCTTTTGCTGCTAATAAAAATATAATTAAAAACTCATCTATAGCTCCACTATTATATTTAGGTGGGCAATTAATTGATTTTATATTTTTAGGGCTTGTTATTTTTATATCAGCTATTTTTTCTCCTTTATAATTTCTCTTATTTTTAAAATTTATTTTAATACCCATTTTTTTAAGTATAGTGATTATGCCAGTTCTAGAAGAATTAATATTTACATTTTTAATTGTTAATTTTGAATTTTCTGACAACGCAGTTAAAACTAAAAAAAAAGCACTCGAACTAATATCTGAGGGAATTGTATAATTTAAAGGTTTTATTTTTTTTACTTTTTCAATTTTTATCTTATCATAATTTCTCTCTTTTTTTACTGTGATTGGTAAGCGTAAGTGTTTGCAAAGTATTTCTGTATGATTTCTTGATTTCTTTGCTTTAATTAAAGTTTTTCCATTTGTTTTAAGACCCGCAAAGATAACCGAACTTTTGCATTGGGCTGAACCTTTATTTTCAAAATATTCAATCGGTCTCAAGTTATCTGAGCCATAAATTTTTAAAGGAAGACCTTTATTTTTATTCAACTTAAATTTGGCTCCAAATTTACTTAAAGGTTCTGCAATCCTTCTAAAATCTCTTTTAGATAAACTTTTGTCTCCAATTATTTTTATGGGATATGGTGTATCTATTAATAAACCTAAAATTAATCTTCCCAAGGTGCCTGAGTTTTGTGCATTAATTGTAATATTTTTTTTATATTTATAACCTTCAAGTCCTCTTCCATAAATTTTACATAAATTCTTTTTTATTTTTGACTCAATACCTAATTTTTTGACTGCTTTAAGAGCTGCTAAAACATCTTCAGATTTCAAGAGATTTCTTGAAGTGGAAACTCCGTTTGCCAAAGATGAAAATAATATCCATCTAATACTTATGCTTTTATCTCCACTAACACTAATCTTTTTGTCAAAGCTATTGATTTTTTTGGTGATTATCAGTTCATTAGACATAAAAAATATTTAACTTATTTTGAAACTATCTCCAAAATAAGCATTTTTAGCTTTTATATTTTTTACTAAATTTGAAGGTGTATCTTGGGCAATAATTTTTCCATTATTTAGTATCATTGCAATATCACATGTGGCAAGGAGATCTCTTGCTTGATGATCGCAAATGCAAGTAGTTATATTGTGCTCTTGTTGCAAGTTTACAATTGTTTCTTGTAACATTTTAATTGTTAATACATCTAGAGCAGCATAAACTTCATCTAATAACAGCACTTTAGGATCACTTAAAAGAGCTAATGCAATAACAAGCCTTTTTTTTTGTCCCCCAGATAAAAACTTAGCTTTCACATCCCTTAAGTTGTCAAATTCAAATTTTGATATTAGATAATTAATTTTTTCTGTCCTATAGTTTTTTTGGTCAATAACTATCTCACTTATTGCTTTTAAATTTTCGTAAAGTGTTAAATCACTAAAATATCCTCCATACTGCGGACAATAAGAAGTCTTAAATTTCTTTGATCTTATATAAACAGGATAATTAGTAACATCTTCTCCATAAATTTTGATTTTTCCACTTTTTGGTTTAATTAGACCAGTTATTAAATTAAATATTGTACTTTTTCCAGCACCGTTAGGGCCCAACATTCCATGAATTGAGTTTTTGTTTATTTTAAAATTAATATTGTCTAAGATTAATCTGTTTCCATAAGATAATGAAACGTTTTCAAACTCTATTGCTGAGTCTTGTTGTTTGAATGATTTTATCCTGAATTTTTTAATTATTGCCATTATAATTTTTACTTTTCATCTTTACTTTATCTTTATTTTTATACATGAAAATTTTTGCATCTTTAGAGTCAATTTTAATCTCCAATACGTCTGCTTTAATTACATTTTCTAGATTACTATAAACCACATTTTTAGAAATAATCATTGTATTTCTATTAATTGAAAAATCCATATAGTCACTCTTAATATTATTTTCTAAATATTTTATTATTACATTTTTTGAAAAAATTGTATCATAGTTTAAATTATCATACTTTCCAAAATCTGAGGTAATAGTTATATCCTGCGAATTAGTCAAAATAATTTTTGCACTCACATTTGTTAAATATATGATATTATCTTTGTTGTAGTCTATTTCTCCTGTTTCAGCTCTTATAATAAATTTGTTTCCTTTAGAGTCTTGAGACTTGTATTCAACATTTTCTATTATATTTTGAATGTAATTTTCATCTAAATCAATCGGAAGGTTTTTTTTGTCAAAGTGTTGCTCTATGAGTTTATAAGAAATGGTAATGGATGATAAAATAATTGCTAGAATTATTATCTTTCTCATTTAAGAAATATTTGATTGTAAAATTGTATGTATGTGTATTAATCCTATAACTTTTGCAGGTTCTTTGTTATTAACAACAATCAAAGATGTTATTTTTTTATTATTCATTATAGAAAGTGCTTTGGCAGCAAGTTCATTTTTATCAATATATAGTGGGTTTTTAGTCATAACATCCTTAACTAAAAAAGAGTGTAGAGTTTTTTCTTTTTGACTAAATCTTCTTAGTTGTCCATCTGTAATAATGCCAACTAGTTTTTTATTTTTATTAACAACAATCAACACTCCTAATTTTTTTTTAGTTAAAATTTTTATTGCATTTCTCATTTGCAAAGCTTCATTCACAAGAGGAAGATCTTTACCTGTTATCATAATATCATCTACGGTTTTTAATTGAGCTCCCAGACTTCCAGCAGGATGAAGTTTTTTGAATTCCATTTTACCAAATTTTTTATATTTCATTGCAGCTATTGCAATTGAATCACCCAATGCAAGCTGTGTAGTAGTACTTGATGTGGGAACTATACCTTCAGCTTCTTCAACTTTTGGAATAAGCAGTTTTATGTCTGAACTTTTGTGTAGAATAGAATCTTTTTTTGATACAATGCCAATTATTAAAATTTTATTTCTTTTCGCAAATTGTATTATATTTTTTAGTTCACTAGTTTCTCCTGAGTTACTAATAAGTATTAAAATATCTTTTTTAGATATCATCCCTAAATCTCCGTGAGATGCTTCACTTGCAGATAGACTGAAAGAGGGCGTTCCCACAGAAGCTAGGGTTGCAGCAATTTTAGATGCTATAAGTCCACTTTTCCCTACTCCACACAATATTACTTTTGATTGACAATTTGCTACTTCGTATACAGCTTTAGTAAATGATTGGTTGATACTTTTTTTTAAACTTTGAAGAGCTTTAATTTCAAGATTAATTACATCCTTTGAAATAGAAATAAATTTTTTTTTATTCATTAATGAGACCAGATATCATCTTTAAATAGAGCGAGATCAAGTTCAACTCTTGTTTTTAAAAACTTTAAGCAATTTTCATAAAGTTTTATTCTATTCTCTCTTTCTAATATTTTTTTTAATTCTTTGTGTATTTGGTGTAAATAAATTACATCATTCGCACAGTATTTGAGTTGGGCTGAAGATAGTTCTCCACCAAAATCTGAGCTTTGAAATTGTTTGCTAATATCTATATTTACAAATTCTTTTATTAATGTTTTTAAAGAGTGATTATCTGAATAAGATCTTGCAAGTTTAGATGCAATTTTTGTATCTAAAATATTATTAGTATCTGTTTCTAAATAATACTTAATATGGGCTATATCAGCACGCCCATAATGAAAAATTTTAGTTATATTTTTATCACTTAATAATTTCACTAAATTTGGTGCATTATAATTTTTTCTATCAAATTGGACTATATGTGCATCTGATTTTCCCGAAGATATTTGAATTAAACACAATGGGTCACGCCTAACATTTAGACCCATAAACTCACCATCTACGGCAATTATATTGCCTAAATTTAAATCATCTGGTAGATCATTTTTATGAAGTTGAATATTATTACTCATTATTAAACATATATATATGAAAGCAAAAAATTGTCTAATTTTTGGTGGAAGTGGTCAAATTGGTCGAAATTTAATTAGGAAGCTTACAAAGAAAAATTATCAAGTAACTGTTGTAACAAGAAACATTCATCAAAAAAGTTATATTATTAAAACCCAAGCAAATGCTGGCTATATAGATATTGTAGAGTCAAATATTTTTGAGGAAAAAAAACTTAGAAATCTTTTTGAAAAAGCAGATATATGTGTAAACTTAGTTGGTATTTTGTTTGAGTCAAAAAAAGGAAATACTTTTAAAAATATTCACACAATTTTTCCTTCTTTGTTATCTAAGCTTTCAAAACAATACAAACTAAAACATTTTATTCATCTATCAGCACTTGGGATAAACGAGGCTATAGACTCTGATTATGCTAAAAGTAAATTAGAGGGTGAGGAAAGAATTCTAAAAAATTTTCCTTTAGGTACAATTATCAGACCTTCAATTGTTTATTCAGTAGATGATAACTTTACGACAAATTTTATGACACTTTTAAGCAGATTGCCAATATTTCCACTTTATTATAAAGGCAAAACGAAATTTGCACCAATTCACTGTTCTGACCTAACAGACGTTATTTTTAATGTTATTTCTAATAATATTAATTCCAAAATCATTGAATGCGTTGGCCCAGAAATAATTTCATTTAAAGAAATAATAGAAAAATTATTAAATTTAATTGGAAAAAAAAGATTGTTAATACCAATACCTTTACCTATAGCTCAAATGTCAGCGAGATTTTTTGAAGTAATGCCCAAACCACTTTTGACCAGAGATCAATTAAAACTTCTAAAATATGACAATGTTTTATCTGGAAACTATAAATCTAATTCAGATATAGGAGTGCCTAGTTTGAGATACTTCGACGAAGAAGTTAAAAAATATTGCTATATGTGGAGGGAAGGTGGTCAATTTTCTACAGAAAAATATAATTCAGATAATATAGATATTAAAACGAGCTAAGATTCTAAGCAGATTTAATTTTCTTTTCAAGAAATTCTGGAACTTCCTCTTTTTCTGTAACTTCTTCTTTTTTACCTTTTGGTTGATAAGCATAAAGTAAATGAAGTTTACAATAAGAGAAGTCTTTTAAAGAGGATCTGCCACAAAAATAAAATTCTTTTTCATCTGGATCACCTATTGGCCACTTACATGAATTTTCATCCAGCTCCTCTAACTGTTTAGGATTTTCTGGTTCAAAATCTTTTTCAATGATTAATGATTTAAATTTACTTTTACGACCTCTTTTTGATTGAATGTAATTTTGCTCTCTTGGGTTTTCAAAATTTTTATTAGAAGTAGCAGTTCTAGTTTTGATTTTCGCTGAAAGATTTAATCTATGAGCTTTACCAATCACAGCATTACGACTTATACCTCCAATAATCTCAGCTATTTGACTAGCTGTATTACCTTTGCCCCACAATTCTTTTAATTTTGAAACTTTTTCTTCAGTCCAACTCATATCTACATGTTGTATTATTTATTTATAAAATGACAATATACTGTTATTAATTTAAGTTAAACAATCAATAAATTAGAGTTATCAACAATAAAAGCTAATCTCAAATAAAATTAGTTTTTCAATCATAACTTGTATCTATGAAATAAAATTTATAAAAACGAATTTAATTTATGAGTAATTTAGCAAAAAATTATAATAGAAAAAAAATTTCATTTAATTATGGAAAGGGAAGCTATCTTTATTCAAATGATGGAAAAAAATATCTTGATTTTGTCATGGGTATTGCAGTTAATTCCTTAGGCCACGCTCATCCAAGTTTAGTAAAAACTATAAATAACCAATCAAAAAAGCTTTGGCATGTTTCAAACGCTTTTCAAATTCCAGAAGGAGAAATTCTAGCAAAAAAACTATGTAAAAAAACATTCGCTGATTATGTAATGTTTCAAAATAGTGGAGCAGAAGCAACAGAGGCAGCAATTAAAGTTGCTAGAAGATATTTTTTTTCAATAGGTAAACCAAATAAAAATAGAATTTTATGCATTAAAAATTCATTTCATGGAAGAACACTAGCTGCAATTTATGCTAGTGGGTCAAAGAAAATGACAGAAGGATTTGGCCCTAAAGTAAAAGGCTTTGATCATTTTATCTTTGGAGACCACAAGGCATTAGAAAAGAAAATAACAAAAGACACTGCAGCTATAATGGTTGAAACTATAATGGGAGAGGGAGGAATTAAAGTTATTCCAGATTTTTGTTTAAGAGAGCTCAGAAAATTATGTGATAAGAAAAAAATTCTTTTAATCTTAGATGAGGTTCAATGTGGAATAGGCAGATCAGGAGATTTTTTTGCATTTGAAAAATCTAAAGTAAAACCAGACATAGTCCCAATAGCCAAAGGAATTGGAGGTGGGTTTCCAATAGGAGCAGTTCTGATGAATAAAAAAGTAGCTGCAGGCATGGTACCCGGCACTCATGGATCTACATTTGGAGGTAATCCATTAGCTATGTCAGTTGGAAATAAAGTAATGGATATAGTTTCAAATAAAAAGTTTTTAAATAATGTAAAAAAATTATCTAAATATTTCTTATCAAACTTAAACAAAATTAAGGAAAAATATCCTCGCATTATTAAACAAATAAGGGGAAGAGGTTTTTTAATCGGAATACAGCTGCATCAAGATCAGACAAGTTTCATTAAAAAATTAATGGAAAATAAATTATTAACTATTCGTGCAGCAGAAAATGTCGTCAGAGTTCTACCACCTCTTAATGTTAAAAAAAGTGAGCTTGATGAAGCTTTAAAAATTATAAATAAAGTTTGCGGTCAATTTAAATAATTATGAAACATTTTATAAATTTAAAAGATATTCCTGGGAAAGATTTAAGAAAAATAATTACTGATGCAAAAAAAAGAAAAAGTTCAAGAAAAAAACTTAATACATTAGAGACAGACAAAGGTGCTCCATTAAAAGGTAAAATTTTGATCCAGATGTTTGAAAAACCAAGCTTAAGAACAAGAATGAGCTTTTATTTAGCAATAAAACAGCTTGGAGGAGGTACTGTAACACTTAGATCTAATGAACTTCATTTAGGACAAGGTGGTGAAAGTATATCAGATACAGCGAAAGTTTTATCAACTTATGGTGATGGATTTATGTTGAGAACAGATAGCGATAAAAAAATTGAAGATTTTAAAAAATATTTATCTATTCCAGTTATTAATGGTTTGAGCCCATCTTCGCATCCAACTCAAGTGCTTTCAGATATTTTTACAGTTGAGGAGATTACAAAAAAACCCATTTCTAAATTAAATATTTGCTGGATTGGAGACTCAAATAATGTATTGGATAGTTTAATCGCTGCTTCAGTTAAATTTTCTTTTAAATTAAGCATTGGTTGTCCAAAAAACTTCGAACCAGGAAAAGAAGTAAGAAGTTGGGTAAAAAAAAATAAAAGAAAAATTTATATTTATAATAATCCAAAAAAAGCTGCTAGTGGAGCTGATGTAATTTTTTCTGACAAAGTTATTTCGTTAAATGACAAAGTAAATAAAAAGAAAAAAATTCAGGCATTTAAAAAATTTAAAATTGATAAAAAATTAATGAGTTTTGCAAATAAGAATTGTATTTTTTTGCATTGTCTCCCTAGAGGGAATGAAGTATCTGAAGATATTTTCTTAGGAAAAAAATCTCATGTATGGGTACAGGCTCTTAACAGAGTTCATGTTCAAAAAAGTATACTGTTGTATTGTTTTGGAAAATTAAGGTAGTGGAACTGGGCTATCTGAATTTTCATTTAGATACTTAATTACCGAAGCTCTATCTGCTTCTTTTCTTAACCCTGCATAAGCCATTTTTGTACCTTTAATATATTTTGCGGGTTTTTTTAGAAATCCATTTAGCTCTTCAAATGTCCATTCTTTTTCATAAGCAGCTAATGCTTTTGAATATTTATAATCTTCAACTGCTCCAACTTTTCTTCCAACGACATTATATAAAGCTGGACCTATAGCATTTTTTCCACCTTTTATTATTGAGTGACAGGCTGCACACTTTTTAAATATTTTTTCTCCACTTGCTATATCTCCCATAGCCATTAATGCAGCAATGTCGACTTTTTCTTCTGCAGTAGTTGTTGTAGAAGATGACGCAGTAGACACTTGTTCAACTTCCACCGTGTAACCTGGAGTTTCTGGTTTTTCTACATGAAAAATTACATCAGATAATTTTCCTATACCAATAACAAGAAGTGCTACCATTAGAACTGCAGCTACAATTTTGTTAATTTCAAAAGAATCCATTTTTATAAATTTAATTTTGAACGTATAACATGATAAATTAAAATTTGACTAAAATTTAATGTACAAATTTGCCTCTATTTTAATTAGTGATTAATGAAAACTCTTATAATTATACCCTCTAGATTATCCGCAGCTAGACTTCCAGGAAAACCATTATTAAAAATCAATGATATTTCAATTATTTCACATGTATTTAATAAGGCAAAAGAAGCAAATATTGGAGAGGTATTTGTTGCTGCAGAGGATCAAGAGATTGTCAATGATGTTAAAAATAATGGAGGAAATGCTATTTTAACAAGTGATAAGCATAAAACTGGTACAGACCGAATATATGAAGCTTATCAAAAACTCAACTTAGATAATGTTGATTTTATAATGAACCTACAGGGTGACGAGCCAGCAATAAATATAGAGGATATTGTAAACCTAAACCAAATGATGATAGATCATAAAGCAAAAATAGGAACCCTTGCTGCTAAAATTGAGAATAAATCAGATTTAGCAAATGAGAATATAGTTAAAGTTATTACTGAAAATAATTTTGAAGATGACCCGTTTTCTAAAGCAAAAATATTTTTAAGGAAATCTGAAGATACCTCAAATATTTATCACCATATTGGAATTTACTGTTATTCATCTGAAATTCTTAAAAACTTTGTTGAATTACCACAATCAAAAAATGAAATTGAAAATAAATTAGAACAACTTCGAGCTCTAGACAATAATATCAAAATAAATGTTGCTCTAGCAAGTAAAGCCCCTATAGGAGTTGATACAGAGGAAGATTATCTGGCTTTAAAAAAAATAATGGAATATAAGTCCTGATGGGTAAAATATATTTTCAAGGAACATTTGGAGCTTATTCTCATTTAGCAGCGTTATCAATTGACCCTGATGCTGAGATTTTACCTTGTAAAACTTTTGATGATTGTTTTAATAAAGCTTCGGAAGAACCTGATTGTAGAATAATAATTCCAGAGTCTAATAGAATTACAGGAAATATAGGAATTGAATATTTAATCTTTAAGCATAGGTTGAATATTTACCGAGAACACTTTCAAAAAATCGAACATAATTTATTAGGTCAACAGGGAGCTAAACTGTCTGATATAAAAGAAGTTTATTCTCATGCACAGGGTTTATCGCAATGTTCAAATTTCATAAAAGAAAATAATATTGCTGAACATATAAGAGCAGATACAGCTGGATCAGCCGAAATGATTTCTAAAACAAAAGACAAAAAACAGGCAGCAATAGCATCATCTCTAAGTGCTGAAATTTATAATCTTGATGTAATTAAAAAAAATATAGAAAACGAGAGTGGAAATTTAACACGGTTTCTTGTTATGGGAAAAAATATATCTCAACCTGATTTTGGAAATAAAAAATATATAACTTCATTTTTATTTAAACTTAAAAGTAAACCTGCAGCTCTTTATCAATCGCTTGGAGGATTTGCTATCAATGGAGTAAATCTTACTAAGCTTCAAAGTTACCCTGAAAAAAATTCTTTCGACTCATATTTTTTCTTATGTGATTTAGATGGACATATTGAAGATCCAAAAGTTCAAAAATCTCTTGAAGAGCTAGGCTTACATTGTGAGGATTTTCACGTCCTAGGTGTTTTTGAAGCCGATAGTTTGAGACAAAAAAAACAATAATCTTTTCTTGTAGATTAGAAATTTTAACTGCTATAATAGATTTGGAGGCTAGAGGTGGATGCTGCTTGAACCCGACCAGATCTTAACGGAAGCAGTCGTAGAGACAGTTATTCAGGTTCTAGTCTCCTTGAAAAATATATGAATAACAATTCAAAAGTACTAGCTCTTAAATATAGACCTCAAATATTTGATGATCTTATTGGTCAAGAAGTTGTTGCTGAAACAATTATAAACTCAATAAAAGCTGACAAAGTACCTAATGCATATTTGTTTACTGGTATTAGAGGGATTGGAAAAACTACAACTGCAAGAATAGTAGCAAAAGCCTTGAATTGTTTAAATGGTATTGAAAAAATGTGCATTGATAATTTGTGTGAAAATTGTCAGTCGATTGCAAACTCAAGTCACATTGATGTACTTGAAATGGATGCGGCCAGCAAGACAGGAGTTGATGATGTTAGAGATCTAATTGAGTTTTCTAGATACGGACCTACTTCAGCAAAGTACAAAATTTTTATAATCGATGAAGTTCACATGTTAAGTAAACAAGCTTTTAATGCTTTACTAAAAACATTGGAAGAACCACCTTCATATTTAAAATTTATTTTTGCCACAACAGAAATAAAAAAGATTCCTATAACAGTCGTTTCAAGGTGTCAGCGTTTTGACCTTTCAAGGATTAAATCTTCTGAATTGTTAGATTTTATAAAAAAAATTAAAGATAAAGAAAACGGAAAAGTTACGGATGACGCTCTAAAATTAATTGTAAAAATATCAGAGGGCTCAGTAAGAGATGCATTATCACTGTTAGATAGAGCGTTATTGAGTTTAGATAATGATAAAGAACTAGATTTAAATTCTGCTCAAAAGATTTTTGGTTATTTTGATAAATCACAATTAATTGATTTATTTGAATTGATATTAAGAGGAGAAGAAGAAAAGGTAATAAAAATTTATAGAAAAATATACGATCAGGGAGTTGAACCAAAAATATTTTTAAATGATTTTTTAGAATTGTTGTATTACTTTAAAAATATAAATTCTTTAACTTTAGAAAGTACAAATTTTTCTCTCAATGATGAAGAATTTAACAAAATAAAAAATATTTCTAATCAAATCCAACCATATGTATTAATTTTATTTTGGCAATTTTCTATCAAGTCGTTAGAAGAATTAGATATTGTATCAAATCAACATTTATCAATTGAGATGTTTTTGATTAGATTAATGCACTTAAATTCTGTAAAACAAGTCAAACAAATAGACACTAGACCTACAGAAGAAAATTCAACTAGCGAAATTGAAATAAAAAGAGAGACTAAAATTATTGACCAAATAAAAAATATTTCTCAAGAAGAAAAAAAGAATCCTGAAATACAAACAGAAGTTAAAGCAGAGATTAAAACTCAAATTAATTCTTTTGATGAATTAATTAATACTTGCACAAGTAAAAGAGAATTAAAACTTAAATTTGAATTAGAGAAAAATGTCAATTTGGTTAAATTTGAAAAAAATAGGATTGAGATTTCATTTAATGACAGCCTTGATAAAGATTTTGTAAAAGATCTTTCCACAAAGCTTTTTGAATGGACAAAAGAAAGATGGATTATCACACTTAGTAAATCAAAAGGAGATCTTTCAATTAGAGAAAAGAAAGAAAATGAAAAAAAAATATTAATTGAAAAAGCTAAACAAACTGAAATTTATAAAAACTTTATGGAAAATTTTCCTGATGCAGAACTGGTAGATGTTAAATCGATAATTAAGGAGGATAAAAATAATGACTGATTTTAATAAAATATTAGACAAAGCAAAAGAACTTGAAGCAAAAATGAAAGAGAGTCAGCAAAAAATTAAGGAGATTAGAGTAGAGGGTATTTCTGGCTCAAATTCAGCAAAAATCGTCTTGGATGGAGAAGGTGAAATGCAATCAATTAAACTATCAGATGAAATAATGAAAGAAGACAAATCAATAATAGAAGATTTAATTGTAGCTGCACATAATAACGCCAAATCACAATTAAAGTCGAAAACATCAGAAGAGATATCAAAAGCCACAGGTGGTTTTGGAACACCTGGTTTTAAGTGGCCACTATAGCAGATGCAAAATATTAACGAGATTGAGGAATTAATAAAATTAATTTCAAAGCTTCCAGGTTTGGGGCCAAAATCTGCAAAAAGGATTGTTTTAAAACTCATTAATAACCGTGATGAATTAGTAAAACCAATGGCAAATACATTGGCTCAAGTTTATAAAAATGTAACTAGATGTAATTCTTGTGGTTCACTTAAATCAATTTCAACTGGATGTATAAATTGTGAAAATACAAAAAATAAATATTCAAAGATTTGTGTTGTAGAAGACATTGCTGATCAATGGTCGATTGAAAATTCAAATATTTATCAAGGGTATTTTCACATTCTGGGAGGCACCATTTCATCAGTAGGTCAAAGAAAAGAAGATTTACTTGTAAACTCGTTGGTTGAGAGAGTTAATCGAGATAAAATTGAAGAAGTTATATTAGCCACAAGTGCAACTGTTGAAGGTCAAACTACTGCTTACTACATTCAAGATAGCCTGAAAAATTCCAATGTAAAAATTACAAAACTTGCACAGGGGCTACCTGTAGGTGGTGAAATTGAAAGTTTAGATGACGGGACTTTATTTTCTGCTTTTAAAAATCGGTCTAATTTAGTTTCTAATTCAGATTAGACTTTTTAGTAAGTCTATTTAAATGCAGTAAAGGTTCAGTATAACCAGATGGTTGTTCTTTTCCTTTAAACACCAAATCACAAGCGGTTTGAAATGCAATTGAATTTTCAAAGTTATCACTCATTCTTACATAATTAGAGTCATTTTTATTTTGATCATCTACAATTTTAGCCATGTCTTTAAGAATTTCTACAACTTGAATTTTTGTTGTAATTCCGTGATGTATCCAATTTGCAATATGTTGAGATGAAATTCTAAGTGTGGCTCTATCTTCCATCAAACCTACGTTATTTATATCCGGTACTTTAGAGCATCCAACTCCTTGATCGATCCATCTGACCACATAACCTAATAAAGTTTGAGCTGAGTTAGAAATTTCTTTATTAATTTCATCTACAGACCAATTTGGTCTATCAGCAGTAGGTATTGTTAAAAGATCATCAAGTTTTGCTTGTTCTCTATTTTTAATTTTTTGTTGTTCATCAAAAATATTGATTTCATGATAATGTAGTGAATGCAAAGCTGCAGCAGTTGGAGATGGAACCCATGCACAATTTGCACCTGCTTTTAAATGCCCAGTTTTTTGCTCCATCATATCTTTCATTTTATCAGGCATTGCCCACATTCCTTTTCCAATTTGAGCTTTTCCAGAAAATCCACATTTTAAACCAATATCAACATTGTTGTTTTCATATGCTGTAATCCATTTTGAAGTTTTCATGTCACCTTTTTTAATCATTGGACCAGCTTCCATAGAGGTGTGCATTTCATCACCAGTTCTGTCTAGAAAACCTGTATTTATAAAGAAAACTCTATTTTTTAAGGATCTAATGCACTCTTTTAAATTAGCTGAAGTTCTTCTTTCTTCATCCATTATTCCAATCTTGCAGGTATATTTTGGTAAACCTAAAACTTCTTCAACTTTTGAGAAAAGCAAATCAGTAAATGCAGTTTCATCTGGTCCATGCATTTTTGGTTTCACAATATAAATAGAACCAGTTCTTGAATTAGTTTTTTTCTTAATATCATGAAGGGCTGCAGCTGTAGTAATGAATGCATCCATTATTCCTTCTGGAACTTCACTGCCATCTTTTAAAATTATTGATGGATTAGTCATTAAGTGACCAACATTTCTAACTAGTAGTAAACTTCTTCCATGAAGCTTTAAACCTTTTCCATCTTTTGAAATATAGCTTCTGTTAGGGTTAAGTTTTCTTTCAAATAATTTTCCTTCTTTTTCAAATTTTGATTTTAGATCACCCTTCATCAGACCTAGCCAATTTCTGTAACAAACAATTTTATCTTCTGCGTCTACAGCAGCAACACTATCTTCGTTATCGCATATAGTTGACACCGCAGATTCTAAAATAATGTCACTAATCCCAGCATGATCTTGTTGAGCCGCAAAAGCTCTAGAGTTTTTTAAAATTTCTATATGTAAATTGTTATTTTTTAAAATTATAGCAGAAGGGTTGTCAGCTTCACCCCTATGTCCAATAAACTTATTCTCATCTACCAAATCATAAATATCAGCACCTTTTAAAGCTTTAAATTTTCCATACTTAACCGCAAAACTTGTAATTTTTTGCCAACTCAATCCTGCTAATGGAAAATATTTATCTAAAAAATCTCTTCCATATTTTATTACCATCTCACCTCTTAACGGATCGTATCTTTCAGATACGCTATCTTCTGATTGTTCAATTACATCTGTTCCATACAGACTATCGTATAAGCTCATCCATCTAGCATTAGCTGCATTTAATGCGTATCTCGCATTCATGACTGGTACAACAAGTTGAGGCCCAGCAATACTTGTTATTTCCTCATCAACATTTTGAGTTGATATTTCAAAATCATCACCTTCTTCTCTCAAATAACCAATTTCTGTTAAAAATTTTTTATATTCTGATAAATTAAATTCATTTCCCTTATTTTTTATGTGCCAATTGTCTATTTGCTTCTGTAATTCTTCTCTAAATTTAATTAATTCTTTATTTTTAGGTGCTAATTCATTGACTGTTTTCTCAAAACCTGACCAAAAATTATCAACAGATAGATCTGTTTCTTTTAATAGCTCGTCGCTAATAAATTGAGAAAGTTTTTCAGATACTTTTAAAGTTTTAATATTTATATATTTTTCTTGCATATCACTTAAATTACCCCATCTGTATTTTTGCCTGAGAGTTTTGCTCCTTCGGCGGAATTAATTCTCTTTCCAGAGTGTTATGCAACTATCGGTCCTTTTTACCTGAGAGTTTCCGGGGTGGTTGCTCCTTCGGTGCTAAATTTAATAGTCTCTCCCGACAATAAAATATGTATCTTCTTCTAGAAAAGAGTCAATTAATAACAATTACACTTTAAATTAAATATCATTTTATTGCCTTTTTTATGAATTAACCATCCGCTATAACCTTATTATGAAAAATTATCTTAATTTTGAAACTGAGATTAAAGATTTAGAGACAGAATTGGAAAAATTAAAAGATCCCTACAATCAAGAGGGATTATCAGAAGTGGATACCCAAAAAATTTCAAAAACACAAGTTGAGTTAGATCAAAAATTAAATGATATATATTCGAACCTAGATCCATGGCAAACCACCATGGTTGCAAGACATGAAGACAGACCAAAGTCTAAATTTTTCATAGATAATTTATTCGAAGATTTTATTTCTCTATCTGGAGATCGTTATTATGGTGAAGATAAATCTGTACTTACTGGTTTTGCAAAATTTAATGGTCAGTCAGTTTTAGTTATCGGTCAAGAAAAGGGTGAAGATTTGGATAGCAGAATTCAAAGAAATTTTGGGATGATGCGACCTGAGGGCTATAGAAAAACTATTCGTTTAATGAATTTAGCAAATAAATTCAAAATTCCAATTATCTCTTTTATAGACACGCCAGGCGCTTATCCTGGTGTTGGTGCAGAGGAAAGAGGTCAAGCTGAGGCAATAGCAAAATCAATTGAATGTTGCATGGAACTTAAGGTTCCAACTATCGCAATAATTATAGGTGAGGGTGGATCAGGTGGTGCGATTGCATTAGCATCGTCTAACAAAGTTATCATGCTAGAAAATGCTATTTATTCAGTTATATCTCCTGAAGGCTGTGCAACTATATTATGGAGAGATCCAAAAAAAATGCTTGATGCAGCAAAAGCAATGAAGCTTTCCGCAAAAGATTTATTAAAATTAAAAGTTATTGATGAAATAATCCCAGAACCTTTAGGTGGTGCTCACAGGGATAGAGACCTGATGCTTGATAACGTTAGAAAATCTATTTCTACAAATTTAGATCAATACAAAGAAATGATGTCAGAAGATATAATTAATGAAAGAAAAAATAAATTTTTAAAAATTGGAAGAAATGATGGTTTTATGAGCAATGTAGAAGATTTAAGTAATTTGACCATTAAGAAAAATAATTTTGATAACATTTTCAAATCAAAAAAATTATTATTTGGTATTGGTGTAGGTTTATTATTTTTAGCTTCTTTATTTTTTCTTTTTTAAGAATTACAAAGCTCCATGGCAATGTTTAAACTTCTTGCCCGATCCACAGAAGCAAGGTTCATTTCTTCCCATTTTTTTGGCTTGTGGTTTTGGATTTACTCTCTCCTCATTGGAAGATCTTTCTTCTGTTATAACTTTTAAATTCATTAAAATTGTAACGTAGTCTAATTTTAGTTTTTCTAATAAATTTGAAAATAAATCAAAAGCTTCTTTTTTATATTCAACTAAAGGATCTCTTTGACCGTAAGATCTTAATCCAATCACTTGTCTAAGTTGTTCTAAATATTGTATATGAGATTTCCAATTTAAATCTATTGTTTGCAAAAATATTCTTTTTTCGATTTCTTTTGCATGCTGCTCGTTTAGCACTTTAATTCTTTCATTACGTGTCTCATTAAATTTTGAGGATATTCGCTCTTTCAGTTCATTATCTTTTGCAGAAATCAAACTTTCAAGTTCAGTATCATTAAAACTTTTTCCAACAATTTGCCTAACTTTATTGTTAAATTCATTACTTTTTGGATTAGATAGATTTTGAATTTTTAATTTTATCAAGTCTTCTGATATTTCTCTTAAAAATTCGTCAGAATAATCAAAAATATTTTCACTATTCATTGCGTTCTTTCTTTGGGAAAACACAACATGTCTTTGGTCATTCAAAACATTATCAAATTTGATAAGTGTTTTTCTGATATCAAAATTTCTGGCTTCAACTTTTTGCTGAGCTCTTTCTAATGCTTTATTGATCCAAGGGTGATCAATACTTTCACCATCTTTTAAACCAAGTTTTTCAAGCATATTATTCATAGATTCTGAGCCAAAAATTCTCATCAAATCATCTTCTAAACTTACATAAAATACAGAACTACCTTCATCTCCTTGTCGTCCAGCTCTTCCTCTTGCTTGATTGTCCACTCTCCTAGACTCCATTCTTTCTGTACCAATTACAAATAAGCCACCTAGAGATTTAATTTTTTCTTTATCTATTTTTAACTGATCATCAGGAATTGATCCTTTTTTTCCACCAAGCTGGATGTCAACACCTCTACCAGAAATACTGGTTGTAATTATCAAAGATTTTTCTTTTCCAGCATTTGCAATAATTTCGGCTTCATTTTCATGGTTCTTTGCATTTAAAACTACGTGTTTAATATTTTTTTCATTTAATAATTTAGAATAAACTTCAGATTTGTTGATACTAGATGTGAAAACCAAAATTGGTTGACCAACTTCATGTTTTTCAATGATCTTATTAATTATTGCATCATTTTTTTCTTTTTCAGTTCTAAAGATCAAATCATTATAGTCCTTTCGGATCATTTCTTTATTTGTTGGTATTACAACGACCGAAAGATTATATATCTCAAAAAATTCTTCAGACTCTGTTACAGCAGTTCCAGTGCAACCTGATATTTTCCTATATAGTTTAAAATAATTTTGATAGGTAATAGACGCTAAGGTTTGATTTTCAGCCTGTATCTGAATTTTTTCTTTAGCTTCAAGAGCCTGATGAAGTCCATCTCCAAATCTTCTTCCTTCTAAAATTCTACCAGTCAATTCATCTATAATTTTAAGAACTCCATCTTTTACAATGTAATCTTTTCCTTTTTCAAATAAATGATTTGCACGAAGTGCTTGATTTACGTGGTGAACTAAATGAAGATTTTCTGGGTCATAAAAATTATCATTTTTTAGGATACCTGCATTAGAAAAAAGCTTTTCAACATTGTTAATACCCTCATTTGTTAAAAGTATATTTTTTTCTTTCTCATCTATTTCAAAATCTTTGTTATTTAAAATTTTAACAAGTTTATCTATTGCTAGGTATTGAGCAGTTTTATCTTCTGCAGCTCCAGAAATTACAAGTGGAGTTCTTGCTTCATCAATTAAACAAGAATCTATTTCATCTACAATTGAAAATGCATGAGATCTTTGAACCATCTCTTTTTGAGAAAACTTCATGTTATCTCTTAGATAATCAAATCCTAATTCACTGTTAGTTGCATAAGTAATATCACAATCATAGTTTTTCTTTCTTTCTGGATCATCTTGGTCATTATTAATAAATCCAGATGTAAGACCTAGAAAATTATATATGAGACCCATTTCCATCGAATCTCTTTTTGCTAAGTAATCATTAACCGTTACTATATGAACCCCATTTTCAGAAAGTGCATTTAAATAGGCTGCTAAAGCAATAGTGAGCGTTTTTCCTTCACCCGTTCTCATTTCAGCAATTTTACCTTCGTGAAGAACTACCCCCCCAACAAGTTGAACATCAAAGTGTCTTTCTTCTCTTGTTCTTTTTGCAGCTTCTCTTACTAGTGCAAATGCTTCAGGTAGAATTTCGTCTAAACTTTTTCCATTTTTTAATTGATTTTTAAATTCAACTGTTTTTTTTGGAAAGTCTGTATCGCTTAATTTTATGAATTGTTCCTCGTGTGAATTTATTTTTTCTACAATTTTTCCAATTCTATCTAGTTCTTTTTGATTACTAGATTTGATAAATTTTGTAATTAGGTTAAGCGGGTTAAACATGACTATTTGATTTATTCTTTAAATATATTGTTTAATATATGTATTAAACAATTATTTTAAATATCATGGGTATTAATTTAACAAATTTTTTAACCTCGAAATCAAAAAATACCAGAATGATGGATTTCCAGGACCTCGATCATATAGATGGGTTATCTATTTCAGCTCTAAGCGCAGATTTATACAAAACTAAAAGAGATGATTTAGTAATGTTTTACTTTAGAGATGGTGCAAATCATGCCTCTGTTTATACAAAGTCAAAAATTGTCTCAGAAAATATTAAATGGAATATAAATCAAAAATCAAAAAAAAATTTATTCTCTTATTGTAAATACTAGAAATGCAAATGCTTTCACAGGCAAACAAGGCTACGAAAGTCTTGCAAAAATTGCTGATTTAACTTCTGAGCAATTATCAAAAAAACAAGTTGAAGATGAAGATTATCCAAAAAAAATTACTTCAAAGGAAATTATTTTTGGATGCACAGGTACAATAGGTGAAACATTTCCATGTGAGAAGATAATAGATCAAATTCCAAACTTGATTAAAAAAATTAACTATACACAAAACAAATTTCTTTGGATGAAAGCAGCTTTAGGAATAATGACCACTGATACAAAACCAAAACTTGCGATGGAACAATGTAAAATTGGAGATAAAGAGGTAAAAATTTATGGTGTTGCCAAAGGTTCAGGTATGATATTTCCAAATATGGGAACCACCTTGGCATACATATTTACTGATGCCAACTTATCGAATGATATTTTAAGTAAATTATTAAAAAAAAATATTACAAATACATTTAATGCTATCTCGTGTGATGGGGACACTAGCACAAATGATATGGTTAGTATTTTTTCAACAAATAAAGCAAACAATTCAAATATTAAAAGTATTAATGATATAAAACTAAAAAAATTCGACAAAGCATTAAACAATGTTTTGTTAAATTTAGCTAAGAGAGTAGTTTCTGATGGAGAAGGAGCATCAAAATTTGTCACTATAAATATTAGTAAAAGCAAAAGTGAACAAGATGCAAAGACAATTGCTTTTTCAATAGCAAATTCAGCTTTGGTAAAAACAGCTATTGCGGGAGAAGATCCAAACTGGGGACGAATAGTGATGGCAATAGGAAAAGCAGGACCAAAAATAAATTTAAATAAATTAGGTTTGAGATTTGGAAATTATCAAATAATTCAGGATGGAAAATTATATAAGAATTACGATGAAAAATTAGTAGCGGAATATATGAAAGGTGAAAATATAGATGTCACTGTAGATTTGTTTACTGGTACTAAAAGCTTTACTGCTTTTACTATGGATTTTACAAAAAATTATATTGAGATTAATGCTGATTATAGAAGTTGAACATATTGAAATATAAATTTTGATAACTAATTCTATACTATGATAAAATACAAACTTTTGTGTAATGACTGTGAATTAAAGTTTGATAGTTGGTTCTCTACTTCATCAGAATATGAAAAATTAAAAAAGAAAAAACTTTTGATCTGTCACAACTGTAATTCTGAAAAAGTTGAAAAAACATTAATGGCTCCTCAGCTAATAAGTAGAAAAGCTAAAAATGAAGAAAAATTTGATACTCAGAAGTATAAAAAAATTAAGAAAACAATTAAAAATTACCAAAAGTTTATAAAAGATAATTTTAAGTATGTTGGGGATAATTTTGCATATGAAGCTAGATCTATTCACTACAATAGCAAAAAACCTATAAAAGGGATATATGGTAAAGCCTCTCAGAAAGACATTAAAGAGCTCAAAGAAGAGGGCATAGATACACAATTAATTCCTTGGGTTAATGAAAAAGAAAATTAGTTTTTCTTAAATTCGGCAATATAATTTACTGATAAATCTTTAGAAACATTCCATTCATCCTTTAGAATGTTAAAATTCATTCCATCAATTTTTTTCAGATTTAAATTGTTCTTGATTAGAATACTTTTTAATTCCTCAGGTTTAACAAACTTTTCCCATTCATGGGTGCCGATAGGAAGCCATCTCAAAACATATTCCGCACCAACAATTGCAAATATATAAGATTTTAAGGTTTTATTTATAGTTGCAACAAACATTAATCCATTTTTTTTTAAAAGGTTAGCACATGATTTTAAAAAAAAATCAACATCCTCAACATGTTCAACAATCTCCATGTTCAAAATTACATCAAATTTTTTTGTAGTTTTTAGTTTTTCAGGCGATGAACATATATAGTTTATTTTAAGATTGTTTTTTTTTGCATGTAGGTTTGCTATGGCAATATTTTTATTTGAAGCATCGATTGCTGTAACATTAGCTCCTAATCTACACATGGGCTCAGATAACAATCCACCTCCACATCCAATATCAAGGACATTTATTCCAGAAAGAGGATATTTTTTATTTTTAAGTTGAAATTCCTTAACTATATTTTCTTTAATATATTTTATTCTTATAGGATTAAATTTATGAAGAGGTTTAAATTTTCCTTCTGGATCCCACCATTCGGCCGCCATATTTGAAAATTTTTCTATTTCTTTTTTATTAATACTGTTCATAATATATAATTAGTTGACATAACAATTAAGATGTACTTTATCAATTTATAATTAAATTATATTAATTCAACTGATCATGAAAACTGTTGTACTAAAATTTGGCGGAACTTCTGTTGGTAGTATCGATAGGATAAAAAAAGTATGCAAAATTATAGCTGCTTATAAAAAGAAAAAAAATAGAGTTTTGGTGATTTCATCTGCAATGAGCGGAGTAACCAATGAGCTTGTAAAAAAATCGAAGCAAATTAGTAATAATTTTAGCAGATCTGAATATGATGCACTTGTATCCACTGGAGAACAAGTTTCATGTGCTTTAATTGCTGGAAGACTTACTCATGATGGTTTTAAGTCTAGGTCATGGGTTTCTTGGCAATTACCAATAATTACTGATGGACCTTATTCTGGAGCAAGAATAAATAAGATAATTACAAAAGAATTAAATAATTATGTGAAACAAGGTGGGATCCCAATTGTTACTGGTTTTCAAGGAATTAATAATGAAAATAGAATTACCACAATAGGAAGAAGTGGTTCGGATGCAACTGCAATAATGTTAGCAAAATTTATTAAAGCTGATGAATGTATTATTTATACAGATGTCGATGGTGTTTATACTACTGATCCAAGACAACATAAAAAAGCAAAGAAAATTAAAAAAATATTTTATGACGAAATGTTGGAAATGGCATCATTGGGATCGAAAGTGATGCAACCAACGTCGGTTCAAGATGCAAAGCTAAATAATATTGATATTAAAGTTAAGTCTTCATTTGTTAGTAAACCAGGTACATTAATAACAGGCTCTAAAAAAGCGTTTAGCGATCAAATAATTACCGGGATATCTTCAACTAAAAATGATGCTAAGATCACAATTGTAGGAGTTAAAGATAGACCTGGTGTTGCTGCTTCAGTTTTTAGACCACTATCAAGAAATTTAATTAACGTTGATATGGTTGTACAAAATATTTCTCAAAATGGAAAAGATACTGACTTAACTTTTACAATTAAATCTGATGATCTGAAAAAAACTGAGAAATTAATTAAGCAAAATAAATCGATATCTTATAAAAAACTTTCTTTTGATAAAAATCTTTCCAAAGTTTCTATAATTGGAGTTGGGATGATTACTACACCTGGAATTACTTACAGGATGTTTCAAGCTTTAGCTTCAAAACAAATAAATATTTTAGTTATATCAACATCTGAAATTAAAATTTCAGTATTAGTTTCATCAAAAAATGTAAAAAAAGCAATAGCCGCTCTTCATAAAGAATTTAAACTAGATTAAACTTATGAATGTAAGACCATTTAGAAATATAAATCGAAAAAAAACTAAAGTAATTAACGTTGGTGGTATTAAAGTTGGTGGCGACAATCCAATATCAGTTCAATCAATGACTAATACTTTGACCACAGATATTTCAGCTACTATAGAACAAATAAATAAGATTCATGAAGAGGGTGCTGACTTAGTTAGAGTTTCCTGTCCAGATGAAGACTCCGCAAAAGCCTTAAAAGAAATTACAAAAAATGTTCAAATACCTGTAATTGCAGATATTCATTTTCATTATAAAAGAGCCATAGAGGCTGCAGAAAATGGAGCGAAGTGTTTAAGAATAAATCCTGGAAATATTGGTGATAAAAATAAAATCCATGAAGTCTTAAGTGCAGCAAAAAATAACGATTGTTCAATTCGGATAGGAGTTAATGCAGGTTCTCTTGAAAAAGATATTTTAGAAAAGTATAAGGAGCCATGCCCTGAAGCATTAGTAGAGAGCGCAAAAAGAAACGTTAAAATATTAGAGGATCAAGATTTTTTTAACTTCAAGATAAGTGTTAAGTCCTCTGATGTATTTTTGTCGATTGCAGCTTATAGACAGCTTTCGGATGCTACTGATTATCCTCTTCATCTTGGAATAACTGAGGCCGGAAGTTTTGTATCAGGAAGTGTTAAGTCTTCAATAGGACTAGGTTCATTGCTGTTAGACGGAATAGGTGATACCTTAAGAGTTTCTTTGTCAGATGATCCTGTTAAAGAGGTTAAGATTGGAAATGAAATCCTTAAATCTTTAGGATTACGAAACAGAGGAGTTAAAATAATTTCTTGCCCATCTTGTGCAAGGCAAGCGTTTCAAGTAATTGATACAGTTAAAATTTTAGAGGAAAAATTATCTCATATAAAAACTCCAATTACCCTATCTATAATCGGCTGTGTTGTGAACGGACCTGGTGAGGCTGCTTTAACTGATATTGGAATAACTGGAGGTGGAAAAGGTAACAATATGCTTTATTTATCTGGGGTACAAAGTGAAAAAGTATTAACTAATGATATAGTTAATAAAGTCGTAGCAGAAGTTGAAAAAAAGGCCTCTGAATTAGAAAATTTACAATGATACCAACAAAGACTATTGAAGAATTAATTATAAAACATTCTACACTAGAGAAAGATCTGTCATCAGGAAGTTTAGATAATAAAGTATTTGCTGAAAAATCAAAAGAATATTCAGATGTTAATGAAATAATTTTAAATGCTAAGAAATATTTATCTTTCGAAAATGAAAAACAAGAATTAGAGAAAATATTAGAGGACAACTCATCAGATAAAGAATTAAAAAATATGGCTGAGTTAGAACTTGTTGATTTGAAATCTCAACATGAGATCAATGAAAAAAAATTAAAATTATTTCTACTGCCAAAAGATGAAGCAGATAAAAAAAATGCAATAATAGAAATAAGGGCTGGAACTGGTGGACTAGAAGCAAGTTTATTTGCTTCAGACCTTTTCAAAATGTATGAAAAAGTAAGTCATAAAAAAAAGTGGTCATTAGAACTTATTTCTATTTCAAGAAGTGATGCTGGGGGTTTAAAAGAGGTAATTGCATCTATTAAAGGTACAAATATATATTCTACATTAAAATATGAGAGTGGTGTGCATAGAGTTCAAAGAGTTCCAGATACCGAAACGCAAGGAAGAGTGCATACATCTGCAGCCACAGTTGCTGTCTTACCTGAAGTTGAAGAAGTAGATTTAAAAATAAACGACTCTGATTTAAGAATTGACGTTTTTCGAGCGGGTGGCCCAGGTGGACAATCAGTTAACACAACAGATAGCGCTGTTAGAATAACTCATATACCCACTGGTTTGTCAGTTTCTCAACAAGATGAAAAATCACAGCACAAAAATAAAGCAAAAGGAATGAAAATCTTAAGAGCAAGATTATATGAACTTGAAAGATCAAGAATTGATCAAGAAAGATCACAAGATAGAAAAACTAAAATTGGTACTGGAGATAGATCAGAAAGAATTAGAACTTATAATTTCCCACAAGGTAGAGTTACAGATCATAGAATAAATTTAACTTTGCACAAATTAGAAGAATTTCTTGAAGGTGAAGCTTTTGATGAAATGATAGAGTCACTTACACTGCAAGCACAAGAAGAAAGTTTAAATAATTTAAAATAAATGAATATTCAATCAGCAATAACTCAAGGTGCTCAAATTTTAAAAGATAAATTTTTTTTAAATCCTTATTTAGATTCAGAAATTTTAATGTCAAAAGCAATTAATAAGGATAAAAAATACTTAATACTGAATTCTCAAGAAAAAATAGAAGAAATAAATTTAAATTTGTTTCAAAAACTAATTAATGAAAGGTCCAAAGGTAAGCCAGTATCGCATTTGACAAATAAAAAGTTATTTTGGAATTCAGAATTTTTTGTAACAGAGGATACTTTAATACCTCGTCCTGATACTGAGCTAATTGTAGAAAATATTTTAAATTTAACAAAAAATAAAAGTAAACTTAGTATTTTAGATATTGGCATAGGATCTGGATGTATACTTTTGTCTATATTAAAAGAGAGAAAAAATTTTTATGGAACGGGAATAGATATAAGCAAAAATTGTTTAAAAATAGCTAATATGAATGCAACTAGTTTAAAAGTACATAATAGACTTAAATTATATAAATCAAATGTTGACAAATTTAGTTTAGGCAAATATGATTTGATAGTTTCTAATCCTCCTTATATTAAAAAGCATATTATAAAATATTTGGATAAAGGAGTTGCTAGGTTTGAACCAAAAATAGCACTAGATGGTGGATTAGATGGTTTATCAGAAATCAGAAAAGTTATTAAAAAATCATCTGAGCTGATTAAAAAAAATGGTAAATTTATTTTAGAGATTGGTTTTGATCAAAAAAATAAAGTAATTAAATTATTAAATAAAGAGGGTTTTTATATAAATAGTGCTCTAAAAGATCTTGCTTATAATGATCGATGCATAATTTGCACAAAAATATAATTATTTAAATCATGGTAACATTTAGGAACAACAGTAATAACAACAATAGAAGAAATAATTTTAGAAGAAACGACAGAAATTTTAAATCTAATGGTGACAGGCAGAAATTTAGTTCAAATTTTTCTAATGGTGATAATTTCAAAAGAAAGTCTCCAGGCAGAAACAATCACAATGCACCAAAATTAATCGAAAAGTACAATGATTTAGCTAGAGAGGCTTTGTCAAATGGTGATAAAATTCTTTCTGAAAATTATCTTCAGCATGCTGATCATTTTACAAGAATACTAAATGAAAGAGAAAGCTTCAAAAAAGAGAGAAATTTAGAAGAGAAATCTGATGAAAATGAAAAAGAAACAAATAAGCCATCAGAAAATATTGATGTTTCTGAAAAAAATTTAAAAGATAATTCTAACTTAGATATTCAAACTGAAACACCAGCAGAGGCTAATTAATTCAAACCTATAATTTTTTCTGATTTAAGAACATCCAATTTGATTTTATTAGTTTCAAATAATTTTCTCTCTTTACCTTTTAATATTTTACCTGAAGGAAGTTTTAGTTTTTGAGAATTAACTTTTTTTCCATTTACAATTACTTCGTAATGTAAATGAGGTCCAGTAGACTTACCTGTTGAACCAACGTAGCCAATTGTTTGACCTTGTTTTACTCTTACTCCTGCTTTAATGCCACGAGCAAACTTTGACATGTGAGCATACACTGTTTGATAAGTTGAGTTATGTCTTATTTTTACACAGTTACCACCTCCACCACACCATCCAGCTTTTTTTACAACACCGTCACCAGATGCCATAATAGGCGTTCCTGTGGGTGCAGCAAAATCGGTACCTCTATGCATTTTATTGTATCCATCTATAGGATGTTTTCTCATACCAAAAGGAGACGAAAGTCTTGCTCCATTAATTGGAGTTTTCATTAAAGCTTTTTTAACACTCTTACCATTTTTATCATAATGACCTTCGCTTCCTTCTTTATCAAAATAATAAAGCCCATTATCTTGACCACTTAATTTTAAATTAGCGAAAAGTATTTCTCCTGTTTCAATGATTTCATTTTTGTCATTGAGTAGAACTTCATACATTATTTGAAACTTATCTTGTTTTCTTATATCTCTTTGAAAGTCTACTTGAAAACCATATATCCTAGCAAATTCAATTATTATATTTGCTGGTATTTTTTCATCTGTTGCAGCTTTATATAAACTTTGTAAAATTATGTTTTCTTTGTAGATTATTTTTTTATCCAATTTAATTGATATAATTTCATCGTTAAAAGTATTTTTAGAATTATCTCTAATTAAAAATATTTTTTGTTTATTTGATATTTGAAAAGTAAATTCATTAATTTGATTAGTAGTTTTATCTAAGCTGAACTCAATAATTTGTTTTGTATTCAATTTATTAAGGTTAATTTTTTTTTCTAGAGCATTTTTTATTTCTAATATTTCTTTTTTTTGTATTAGATAATTCTCTAAAATTTTATCAAATGTTTCACCAGATCTTATTTTATGTTTTATTTTTTTGTATTTTGGTTCAAGGTTTTCAACTATGTGTGTAAGAGTTTTTTTAAAATAGATGTTATCAATAAAATTATTATAGATTTCTAAACCCTCTTTTTTTGTAGAATTAAAATAACTAGTGGAGATAGCAGTAAGAATAATCAATAAAACTAAACTAAAAATTTCAATATTTTTTTTAATCTTACTAAATAGATCTTTAAACATTTTATATTTAAGTGAACACAATTATTAGTTTAGAGAGTGTAAAAAATCAAAAAAAAGCCCTTAAAATGCGATGTTTTTATTTAAAAATTTATTCTTAAAAGCTTGATTTCCGTTATTTTTAGCCTATAAGCACTGAACTTTCTCAGTGAAATTATTGTTAACACAATAAATTAGTGAGGATTATTGAGCTTTTTTTGCTCAATTAGCTATTTTAAAAGTTAAAATTTAAGAAGAGAAGTGTGGACGGTTAAGGTTACCAAAAATTTGTCGTACACACTTCAATCACATATAAATTTTATTCTTAGAATTTATATGGAAGCTAGTGTGCGCCGTTTTTAAACTTGAGAGTTTGATCATGGCTCAGAACGTACGCTGGCGGCACGCCTAACACATGCAAGTCGAACGAAGTAGCAATACTTAGTGGCAGACGGGTGAGTAACATGTAGGTATCTACCCTTTGGCCTGGAATAACACGAGGAAACTTGTGCTAATACCGGATAAGTCTTTACGGAGAAAGCTTTATGCACCATTGGATGAGCCTGCACTTGATTAGTTTGTTGGTGGGGTAATGGCCTACCAAGACTGTGATCAATAGCTGATTTGAGAGGATGATCAGCCACATTGGGACTGAGACACGGCCCAAACTCCTACGGGAGGCAGCAGTGGGGAATCTTGCACAATGGAGGAAACTCTGATGCAGCGATGCCGCGTGAGTGAAGAAGGCCCTTGGGTTGTAAAGCTCTTTCGTCGGGGAAGAAAATGACTGTACCCGAATAAGAAGGTCCGGCTAACTTCGTGCCAGCAGCCGCGGTAATACGAAGGGACCTAGCGTAGTTCGGAATTACTGGGCTTAAAGAGTTCGTAGGTGGTTGAAAAAGTTAGTGGTGAAATCCCAGAGCTTAACTCTGGAACTGCCATTAAAACTTTTCAGCTAGAGTATGATAGAGGAAAGCAGAATTTCTAGTGTAGAGGTGAAATTCGTAGATATTAGAAAGAATACCAATTGCGAAGGCAGCTTTCTGGATCATTACTGACACTGAGGAACGAAAGCATGGGTAGCGAAGAGGATTAGATACCCTCGTAGTCCATGCCGTAAACGATGTGTGTTAGACGTTGGAAATTTATTTTCAGTGTCGCAGCGAAAGCGATAAACACACCGCCTGGGGAGTACGACCGCAAGGTTAAAACTCAAATGAATTGACGGGGACCCGCACAAGTAGTGGAGCATGTGGTTTAATTCGAAGATACGCGCAGAACCTTACCAACACTTGACATGTTCGTCGCGACTCTAAGAGATTAGAGTTTTCGGTTCGGCCGGACGAAACACAGGTGCTGCATGGCTGTCGTCAGCTCGTGTCGTGAGATGTTGGGTTAAGTCCCGCAACGAGCGCAACCCTCACTTTTAGTTGCCATCATTTAGTTGGGCACTCTGAAAGAACTGCCAGTGATAAGCTGGAGGAAGGTGGGGATGACGTCAAGTCCTCATGGCCCTTACGTGTTGGGCTACACACGTGCTACAATGGTATCTACAACAGGAAGCAAGACTGCGAGGTCAAGCAAATCCTTAAAAGATACCTCAGTTCGGATTGCACTCTGCAACTCGAGTGCATGAAGCTGGAATTACTAGTAATCGTGGATCAGCGTGCCACGGTGAATGCGTTCCCGGGTCTTGTACACACCGCCCGTCACACCATGGGAGTTGGTTCTACCTTAAGGCAAGGTTTAAAACCCTTGACCACGGTATAGTCAGCGACTGGGGTGAAGTCGTAACAAGGTAGCCGTAGGGGAACCTGCGGCTGGATTACCTCCTTTCTAAGGATGAATGAAAGTAAAATTTCATTCTAAATAATATACAGGTAATGTTGACCGTCCTCATTTCTCTTCTTAAAGTAGTGTTTCTCTTTGCATAGGGGCCGGTAGCTCAGTTGGTTAGAGCACACCCTTGATAAGGGTGGGGTCGAAAGTTCGAGTCTTTCTCGGCCCACCAATTTAAGATCATGGGGGATTAGCTCAGCTGGGAGAGCGCCTGATTTGCATTCAGGAGGTCAGCGGTTCGATCCCGCTATCCTCCACCAAAACACTTAGCTATAAAAAATCGTAAAAAAATTAATAATTAATATCAATATCTATATCCGAACATTAGTAATGTTATTAGCTAATGTTCAAAATAAAAATTTGATTCAACACAGAATTTTTTTCTGTGCATAAATCAAGCGTTTAAGGGCGTGTAGTGGATGCCTTGGCACTGAAAGCCGATGAAGGACGTGATATACTGCGATAAGTTTCGGGGAGCTGTATGTAAGTTTTGATCCGAAAATTTCCGAATGGGGAAACCCACCACTTTATGTGGTACTTTAAACTGAATACATAGGTTTAAAGAGACAACCTGGAGAACTGAAACATCTAAGTAACCAGAGGAAAAGAAATCAATTGAGATTCCGTTAGTAGTGGCGAGCGAACGCGGACTAGGCCAGTAGTTTTGTTGAAAAAATTTGAATAGTATGGAAATGCTAACCATAGAGGGTGATAGTCCCGTATGAGTAATGTTTAACAAAATTCTTGAGTAAAGCGGGACACGTGAAATCCTGCTCGAATATAGGGGGACCACCCTCTAAGCCTAAATACTCTTCAGTGACCGATAGTGAACTAGTACCGTGAGGGAAAGGTGAAAAGAACCCCTATTAGGGGAGTGAAATAGAACCTGAAACCGCATGCCTACAATCAGTCGAAGCTCTTTTTAGAGTGACGGCGTACCTTTTGTATAATGGGTCAGTGACTTAATTTATAAAGCAAGCTTAAGCCATCTAGGTGTAGGCGCAGCGAAAGCAAGTCTTAATAGGGCGATTAGTTTTATGAATTAGACCCGAAAACGAATGAGCTTACCATGAGCAGGTTGAAAGTTGGGTAACACCAACCGGAGGACCGAACCAGTTGACGTTGAAAAGTCTTTGGATGACTTGTGGTAAGGGGTGAAAGGCCAACCAAATTCGTAGATAGCTGGTTTTCCGCGAAAACTATTTAGGTAGTGCGTTGAATAAATAGACGTTTAGAGGTAGAGCACTAAATGGGCTAGGGGGAAGAGATTCTTACCAAACCTAATAAAACTCCGAATGCTAAATGTTGTTCTTCAGCAGACAGACTGTGGGTGCTAAGGTCCATGGTCGAGAGGGAAAGAGCCCAGACCACCAGATAAGGTCCCCAAATTATGATTAAGTGTGAAAGGATGTGGAAATTCCTTAACAGCCGGGAGGTTGGCTTAGAAGCAGCCATCCTTTAAAGATAGCGTAACAGCTCACCGGTCTAATAGAGTTTCTGCGCCGAAGATGTAACGGGGCTAAAATCATATACCGAATCTGTGGATTTGTAATTTCTTCGGAAATTATAACTGGTAGCGGAACGTTCTGTAAGCCTGCGAAGGGATATTCGTGAGAAATCCTGGAGGTATCAGAAGTGCGAATGCTGACATAAGTAACGATAAAAGAAGTGAAAAACTTCTTCGCCGAAAATCCAAGGGTTTCTGCGCAAGGTTAATCCGCGCAGAGTTAGTCGGCACCTAAGGCGAGGGCGAAAGCCGTAGTCGATGGAAATAAGGTTAATATTCCTTAACCAGATGGTAGTGACGGATCTTGTAAGTTGTGAGTTCTTAATGGATTGAACTTGCCGCGAAAAGGTTCCAAGAAATAGCTCCATCATTAGACCGTACCCTAAACCGACACAGGTGGATTAATAGAGTATATTTAGGCGCTTGAGAGAATGATGTTGAAGGAACTCGGCAAAATGCTTCCGTAACTTCGGGATAAGGAAGACCTGTTTTTAGGCAACTAAAGATGGGTGGCACAAGCCAGGGAGAAGCGACTGTTTATCAAAAACACAGGGCTCTGCTAACACGTAAGTGGATGTATAGGGTCTGACGCCTGCCCGGTGCTGGAAGGTTAATGCGGTTGGTGCAAGCTAACTTCTGAAGCCCCAGTAAACGGCGGCCGTAACTATAACGGTCCTAAGGTAGCGAAATTCCTTGTCGGGTAAGTTCCGACCTGCATGAATGGCGTAACGATTTCTCCGCTGTCTCCAACATCAACTCAGTGAAATTGAATTCTCCGTGAAGATGCGGAGTTCGCGTAGTTAGACGGAAAGACCCCGTGCACCTTTACTGCAACTTTACATTGGTATTAGGAAAAACATATTTAGTATAGGAGGGAGACATTGAAGCAATGGCGTCAGTTATTGTGGAGTCACCAGTGAAATACCTCTTTTGTTTTTCTTGGTATCTAACTGATTGCCGTTATCCGGCATCAAGACATTGTATGGTGGGTAGTTTGACTGGGGCGGTCGCCTCCCAAATAGTAACGGAGGCGTGCGAAGGTAGGCTCAGAACGGTCAGAAATCGTTCGTAGAGTGCAATGGCATAAGCCTGCCTGACTGTGAGACTGACAAGTCGAGCAGAGACGAAAGTCGGTCATAGTGATCCGGTGGTTCTGAGTGGAAGGGCCATCGCTCAACGGATAAAAGGTACGCCGGGGATAACAGGCTGATACTGCCCAAGAGCTCATATCGACGGCAGTGTTTGGCACCTCGATGTCGGCTCATCACATCCTGGGGCTGGAGCAGGTCCCAAGGGTTTGGCTGTTCGCCAATTAAAGTGGTACGTGAGCTGGGTTCAGAACGTCGTGAGACAGTTCGGTCCCTATCTGCTATGCGTGTAGAAGAATTGAGAGGAGTTGACCCTAGTACGAGAGGACCGGGTTGAACATACCACTGGTGGACCGGTTGTAGCGCCAGCTGCAGTGCCGGGTAGCTAAGTATGGACGAGATAACTGCTGAAAGCATCTAAGCGGGAAACTCACCTCGAAACTAGTTCTTCCTATAGAGCCGTGGTAGACCACCACGTTGATAGGCTGGATGTGGAAGCGCAGTAATGCGTGCAGCTGACCAGTACTAATAGCTCAATTGGCTTGATTTATGCACTGAAAAAAATTTTTTATGTAATGATATAGGCTCTAAAACACTAAGATTATTATTTCCAATAAAAATTAAATGCTAAAGTTTTCTCAAAAAATTATCTATATAATTAAATATTCCATAACTTGGAATACCAGCATTATAAGCATTATCTAAAAAACTGACAAAACTATCTTTTGTATGTGCATCATAACCATAAGTGTGACTGTCACCAATTACAACTAGGTCAGCATCCTCATATTTTATCATAGACCTAAAACCAAAATTATCAACATCTGCAATATTTTTTTTGAGCACATATCCTAGTTCGGGATGATATTTTTGATTTGAAGACGGCGTAATTGGAAAAGGTGTAAATAGTCTTATTGATAATTCTAATATTAAAATAAAAATAGAAAAAAAAGAAAATAAAATAAGATATATTTTGTTTTTTTTATTACATTTATCTAGATTAGTCTAATTTGAATTTATTTTTGTAATCTATTTTTTTACTTTTTGCTTGCTTATTTTTGTATAAAACAAAATTCTCTAATACTAAAATGTCTAAATCTGTTCCCATAAAACAATTATAAGCATCTTCAATATTACAAACTATTGGCTCTCCTCTAATATTGAACGAAGTATTAACTAAGACTGGTACATTTGTGATCTTCTCAAATTCAGATATTAAATCATGAAATTTTTTATTTGTCTTAATATCTACAGTCTGAATTCTTGCTGAATAATCAACATGTGTTACCGCAGGAATTTCTGATCTGACAACATTTAGCTTTTCAATTCCAAATAAATTTTGTGCCTCTTCTGACATTTCTTTTTTTTTATTATTTTGGATTTGTGCTACTAAAAGCATATATGGGCTGTCACAATCAATATCAAAATACTCCTTAACTTTTTCTTTCAAGACTGCTGGAGCAAAGGGTCTAAAACTTTCTCTAAATTTCACTTTTAGATTCAAATTTTTTTGCATTTTATTAGATCTTGGATCTGCAATAATTGATCTTGAACCCAACGATCTAGGACCAAATTCCATTTTGCCCTGGAACCACCCAATAGCTTTTTCATTACTTAATTCTTTTGCAACTAATTTTAAAAGATCGCTTTCTGAGAATTCCTCGTAATTAGCACCTAAATTATTTAGTTTTTTCTTAATTTCATCAGAATTATAACTTGGACCCAAGTATGATCCAGACATCATATCTTTCCCATATTCTCGTTTATTACCAAGTACATCGTACCAATAATAAAGAGGTGCCCCTAAAGATCCTCCTGCATCACCAGCAGCTGGTTGTATCCAAATATTTTTAAAGAATTTTTCCTTAAGAATTTTTCCATTTGCCACACAATTAAGAGCAACACCTCCTGCCAAACAGAGGTTTTCAAATTTATAAATTAAACTTAAATTTTTAACAATTTTAAGTATTATGTATTCAATCACAGACTGTATAGAAGCTGCAATATCCATATGGAATTGAGTTAATTTGTCTTTTTCTGGTGATCTAATTTTCTGACCGAATAAATCAACAAATTTATTATTAATCATCGTTAAACCCGTTGCATAATTAAAATATTTCATATTTATTCTAAAAGATCCATCTTCTTTTAAATCTAAAAGATTATTTAAAATTTTATCTTTATATTTTGGAGTTCCATAAGGAGCTAGACCCATTACTTTGTATTCTCCACTATTTACTTTAAAACCCAAATAGTATGTGAAAGCAGAATAAAGTAACCCAATTGAGTGAGGGAAATTTATTTCTTTTATTATGTCAATTTTGTTCTTTTGACCTAAAGCGACCGTTGTTGTTGCCCATTCGCCAACACCATCAAGTGTTAGAATTACAGCATTTTCAAAGGGGCTCGGGTAAAAGGCACTAGCCGCATGACTTAAGTGATGTTCTGAAAATAACAACTTATCATTTATGTTAAATTTTTTATCTATACTCTTTAAATGATCACCAATAAGTTTTTTTTGAAATAATTTTTCTCTTAACCATATAGGCATAGAAGCGCAAAATGATTTAAATCCCCTAGGCGCAAATGCCAAATGTGTTTCTAAAAGTCTTTCAAACTTTAGAAAAGGTTTTTCGTAAAATATTATTTTGTCTAAATCATTAAGCTGCAAGCTGTTTTCTTTTAATATAAATTTTATACAATTTACTGGGAAGCTAGAATCATGCTTGACTCTTGTAAATCTCTCCTCTTGCACAGCAGATAAAACTTTGTCCTTTTTAAATAAAACTGCAGAACTGTCATGGTAAAATGCAGACAATCCCAGCAAATATGACATTTCTAAAAAATTGTGTAGATGAATGGAGCTACAGCAGTGCCCTGTGTTAAAACTATTAAAACACCAAAAATTATTAAAACTAGAAGTATTGGATAAAGCCAGTATTTTTTTCTAGCTTTCAGAAATCTGTAAAATTCAATAATAAATGACATCAAAACTGATCTTTTAAGTTTGTTTTATCTTTTCTTAATACCCAATATGTGTCTTTATTTCTACTATATTTTAAACTTAATAAATCTTTACCAAATAAAATTATTAATATTTTTATTGGAAATATAGTTCCAAAATAAACTATAAACATAACAATTGGAGAAATAATTCTACCTAGTAAAATTCCTAATTTTGTCCATAAATTATTAAAAGGTTGAAGAAATTTTGCATTAAAAAAACCAAGTATAAAAAAGATTAAAGATAAAACTAATAATAGTAAAGTTTTTAGGTCAAATATATTTTCAAAGAAAAGTATTGCTAGTATTAAAAAAAAAATTGAAAAAACATAACCAAAACTTTTATTTGAAGGAGTTTTATTCATTATTTAATAATATTTTTTAGTATTTCTTTAGCTACGACTTCTGCACCTTTTTTATTATAATGACCACCTATATTCAATGGAAAAAAAGTTTTTGGATCATCGTATTTATCAAATAGTATTTTTATATCAACAATTTTAATATTTAGATTTTCAATAATTTTAATAACGTCTTTATAGTTTTTGAAAGTCTCTTTATTATTTTGCAGATAACTATATCTTGCGAATTGAGGCAAATAAACAAAAATTAACTCAATATTATTTTGATCAGTAATTGATTTTATTTTTTTAGAGATATTGCTAAACAGCTTTAAATCATACTTCATATATTTGTTTCGCGGTTTCCATACTATCTTAATCAGAAGACCTCTAACTCTTGTTAAAGTTAAGAAATTTTTTAAATTTTTTTTTTTTAAATTTTTTCTTTTTTTTATTTTTTTTTTATATTGATTTTTTTGTTTTTCTTCTAAAATAAGTTGATCTTCAAGTATTGAATATAAAAATTTATCAGTTTGGTTTTGTTTAAGAAATATTTTTTGATTAAACTTATCTAAATTGAGATATTTTATAAGAATAGGATCTTTTTTTGTAAATTCTAGTTGAGATAGATCATTAGCCTCAGCAAAAAACCATATAACTGTTTCTGGATTTGAAACATTTAAAATTTCTTTTAAAGTTGCAAGTTCTAATAAAGGGCCATTTCCACCATAAGAAATATTTCCAATATCCAGATCATGTTTTCTCATATTGCCAACAATTGTGTCGGGCTCATTTAAACAGGCACCATGAGCATAAGAATCTCCAAGGATTATTATATTTGGGTTTTTGTTCCAAACGTTATCTGGATTATTTAATCCATACCTATCACTAATATATTCTGAAAAAAAACCTAGTTCGTTGCAATAAATTGTGTTTTGATTTGATATTCCAGATAATGGTAAAATTTTCTTCTTTTTATTTAGATGCCAATATGGTGCAATAGTAACTACTGTTTTGGGATCAGTTAAAATTTTTTCTTGATAATAATCATACCTTCTTCTTTTATCAAATCCATCAATTTTACTTATAGCTCTGTCGTATTCTATACCTCTGTAGTAATTAAAATTTGAAAAAGTTAATATTAATTCTACTATGAAAAAACTTATTATTATTGATGTTGATACTGAGATAATTTTAAAAATTTTTTTTTTATTTTTTATTGACATTATTAAAACTATCTATTTATACCTCAATTTGATAAATAAATTTATTTAAAATTAATTAAAAATGAAACTATTCAAACTAAATAGCTTTAATAAAGTTATTTTATCAACAGTAATACTTTTTTTTATTATAGAATTAATGGGTCAAACTGTTTATTTTTTTGTTAAAAAAAAATCTTTTTATAGTTATCACTTAGACAAAAATAAAACATTTACTTTTACAGATTTTAGATCGGGACAGAAATTTAAACCAAATATTAATGCACATATGCCTGGTTATCCTGATAATTTGTCAACAAATCAATATGGTTTTATTTCAAATAACAATACTCAACATGATCTTAAAAATTTAACAAAAAAAAATATCTTTTTTGTTGGCGGTTCTACTGTTGAAGGAAGGGGAGCTTCATCAAATAAAAATACAATACCAGCTAATTTAGAAAGGTGTTTGCAAAAAATAGATGAAGATTTTCAAGTTATTAATGCAGGATTTAGTGGGGATACAGCTTTTCAAGAGTTTTTGAGATTATCAACAAGTATAGTGCCAGATTATAAAACTTACGCTGTAATATCTCTTTCAGGAAGAAATGATGCTCACAATTCTTATATATTGAACGATACTTGGAGAGAAAACGACAATTTATATTTTAAGAGAATGAATTATAAAATTAATAATCTAAAAGAAGATTGTATTCTTTGTGCAATAAATCAAAAATTATTGCGAATTTCTTTATTATATTATTCATTCAATTATTTTATTGAAAGATATGTTCAAAATTATCAAAATTATTCGAAACTAGATGGCGAAACCAAAATAAAAAATAATTTTTTAATGTCTGATAAAAATATTTCTCTTGCTGCAAAGAACTTTATTGAAAATTTAGTATTAACAAATTTTTTTTTAGCCAATAAAGGAATCGAGTATTTTTCTTTCATACAACCAGCATTAGATGAAAATTTGAAGCACTTGACTGAATTTGAAAAAAGTAAAAAGAAAATTTTTGAAATGAAAGTGAATAATCTATATTGGGCTCAAATTTTTGATTTCTATAAAGAGGCACTTAAGCATTCTAAAAACAAAAATTTTATTTATGATATTTCCGATATATTTAAAGAATACAATGAGACACTTTATTATGATAGTGTACATTATAATGATAGGGGAAATGAAATAATAGCAAAAAAAATATGTTCAATTTTTAAGCGTAAATATAATTTCTAAATTTTTTCTAAATTTTTTTTAGCAGCAAAAGTAAGTCCAATTATAAACCAAAAGAAAGCGGAGTTATAATTATTAAAAAAACTTCCTGAGGGTAAAAAAGGGAATAATAAAATGAATATAGGTATAATCAAAAGTTTTGTATTAGATTTATAAATTTTAAGATAAAAATTGAATATTAAAATTAAAAAAGTGATCAGTCCATAAAGCCCAAGTTCTGAGATAATCTCAAAATAAGTATTATGTGGATGAGTGCTACAAAGATTTCTTAAAAAATTTTTCTTTTGTTTTTCACTAAGTTTTTTAAAAAATTTTTTATCTTTAATATTAAAACTTTCTGATTTGTAGTACTCACAATTATTTCTAAAATTTTTTAATCCTACTCCAAAAAAAGGATTATCTAAAAACATATTTCCTGCACTATAAAAATGAGAAACATAACCAAAATTATAAATACTTCTATTTAAATCATTTCTAGTTTCTTTCCATCTATCTAAAACGTTTGGAAACATAGAATAGAAAAAAATAACTAAAATTGAAAACAATAAAAAAATATAAAATTTTAATTTTTTATTTTCCTGAAATAAAATTATCATTAAGATTGCAAATGTAAACAAGAGCACACTTGTTCTTTCCAAAGTAAATATGATTGTTGGCAAAATTATCATAATTGATAGCAAATATGAAACGTTAATAAATTTATTTTGTGAAAAATTTTTTATTACAAAAAAACAAATTGATTGTATAAAAAAAAATTTTAAAATCACTCCACCAATTATTGCCTCTTCATTAAAAATACTAGTTAATCTTCCATTAGATTTACTGTGATACCCAAATAAATTTTCATTAAATAAATATTGATAAATAGTATCAAAACATAGAAAACAAATTATTATTGATGAAACTATATACAATTTAAAAAAATGTTTTCTTGTGCTGATGAAGAGATACAAAATTATAAAGAATAAAAAATATCTTAAGTATGCAAAAGATTTGAATAAACTGATTATTTTCTCACTAAATATGATCTGATTGTTTAGAAAAAAATTAATTATTGACGAAATTATTATTGATAAAAAAAAATATAAAAAAATTTTTAAATTTAAGTTCTTAATCCAAATTTTTTTATTAATTATAAGAGTTAAAACTAACAAGGCACTTATTAATACTAAAATATCAGTTATAAATGGACCCGTCAAAAGAGATAAGGGGAATATCAAAATAATATAATTAATATATTTTTGGTTTATTTGCTCTATTCTATTCATCTTTCAGTTTTTGTAAGTCGTTTAATATTTTTTTTGCAATTAATTTACGAGAAAAACTTTTTATAATTTGATTATTTAATTTAAATTTTGGTTTTTTATTAAATTGAATTCTATTTATTTTTCTTCTTGGCGTAAAAACATGACCAATATTTAATTTTTGAATGAGTTTAGATGTCTCTCCATTTGGACCAAAAAAAATAATTTTTTTTTTGTAAAAAATATATTCATAAATTTTTGAAGGAACAACTTTTTTGAATGTTTTAATATTTTTCAAACTAGATAATCCATAATCAACATAATCATAAATCCTCTTATCAATTATTGGATTTTCTAACTCAAAAATATAAAAATTTGGTAATTTTTCTTCTCGAATCTTTTTTTTTAGACTATTTATTTCTGACCCTGTGCCAATGAAGTTAAAAAAAAATTTTGATTTATCAAGCTTTTTACAAAAATTAAATATTTTGTCAAAATCTTGAGAAAGACCTATAGTGCCTAAATAAGTAAAGTTAATCTTTGATTTGTTTTTTTTAAAATGTTTAAATATATGATTAAATGTTTTTGTTTTTAATTTCTTTTCTTGATAACCATTAGTTCTTAACAATACCCTCTTTTTAGGAAAAGATTTTTTTATTTTTAATTTCATATTTTCAGTTACACAAATAATTAAATTTGAGTTTTTAATCACAAAATTTTCCATCTTTTTTAATATTGAAATTATAAAAAAATTTTTTGTTAATTTTAAATCAACTATAGAATCTACCCAAAGATCTCTTATTTCTATTACTATTTTTGTTTTTTTTATTTTTGAAAGTAATATTGCAAAAAAAGCAACTGGCATTGGCGGGCTTGAACACAAAATTATATCTGATTTTTTATTTAAACAATAAAAGAAGGAAGAAATTCCAAATGATGCATAATCAAAAAAATTCAAAAATGAATTATCCTTTTTTGCAATAAATGACCAAATTCTATGGATAGTTAAATTTTTTTCGATTTTTTTTTGAAAAAATTTTTTTTTATATCCACTAAAAATTTTTCCATAAGGATAATTTGGAAAACATGTAATTAAGTCAATATTTATTTTTTTTTTCCATATTTCTATGTGTGATGATGCTCTCTGCGCAAGTGCATTTTGCTCAGGAGGATAATTATCTGAGATAAATATTAAATTCATTAAAATTTAATTAAACTTTTATTTAGATTTTTATTTTTTTCAAAAATTTTGTGATTAACTAATTTAAATGTAGTGATTTTTTTATAATTTATTAAACTAGATTTTTTAATTGCAATTATATTTTTATACTTTTCAAATTTTATATCACTTTTCTTTACATATGGATCATAAATAAATAATTTTAAGTTTTTGTTTGCTTTTGAAATAATTTTTAAAATTCTTATTGCAGGACTTTCTCTTAAATCACCTATATTTTCTTTATAGCTTAATCCTAAAATAAGAATTTTATTTAACTTTTTTTCTTTTACAATTTTAAGGATTTTTTTTGATACCCACAGTGTTTTAAAACTATTTGATTTTATACTTGTATTAATTGATTTAAAATCATTTTGTTTTCTGTTAATTAAAAAATATGGGTCTATCGGAATACAATGTCCACCAACACCAATTCCAGGTTTAAGCAAATTAATTCTTGGATGCATATTTGATAGTTTAATTATTTCATTGACATCTAAATTGTTTTTTTCAGAAAAAATCGACAATTCATTTACAAAACCCAGTTGAATATTTCTATACGAATTTTCAACTAATTTAACTGTTTCGGCAACTCTATCAGAAGTAAGGTTTAAATTATTATTTATTGATGAGATAATTTTTTTTGAGTAATGATTACTTGAATGATTTATGCCTCCAATAATTTTAGCATTATTCTCAATTTCAAACAAAGAGTTTCCAGGAAAAACTCTTTCAGGACTATAGCTCAAATAATAATTCTCTTTTTTATTATGAAATAAATCAGGTCTTTTTTTGTTGATTATTTTTTTTATTTTTTGAGTAGTCCCTACCTCACAAGTAGTTTCAATAATAATAAGATTATTTTTTTTCAATATTTTTGCAATGAGATTTATGGTTGATAATAGTGGTTTCAAATTTTGTCTTGTACCTATTCTATTTGATGGGACTGTAATTATAAAAATATCTGAGGGTTCTAAACAAGATTTTGGAAAAAATTTTTTTTTTATATATTTTTTAAGTAAAATTTTAACATTTTTTTCATCTATTTTTGTAATACCTTTATTCAAATTAAGTATTAACTTTTTATCTATATCAAAACCATTAACTTCAAAACCTTTCTTACAATAACTTAAAGCTGTGGGTAAACCAACATATCCAAGACCTACAACAGTTATTTTTTTATTTTTCATTTAGGAATTTTAATAAAATATTTGTAATTTTTTTAGCTGCATTTCCATCACCATAAGGACAAAAAAACTTAATTTTTTTTTTTTTAAGAAAAAATCTGGACCATTTGATTATTTTTTTTTGGTTGCTTCCTACCAAATATGCATTTTTACCAATAATCTCAACTCTTTCAGTTTTTTCTCTAAGAACAAGAATAGGTTTTGACAATGCTGAGCTTTCTTCTTGAACTCCACCAGAGTCACTTAATATCAAATTAGATTTACTTATTAAGTAAAGATTTTCAAAATAATCCAGTGGCTTGGTTAAAAAAATATTTTTAAATTTTTTTAAATTTTTGTATGCACTTGATTTAATGTTTGGATTTGGATGTACAGGATAAATAATTGCGGTATCTTCTTGATTGAATTTTTTTATTGTATCAAAAATTTTTTCAGAAGGTTTTCCAAAATTTTCTCTCCTATGAAGTGTAAAATAAATTTTATTTTTATACGATAAAAATTTTTCAAACTTTAAAAATACTTTTTTTTGAAAATTTTTTTTAAAAATATTTTTTTTTATAATTTGGATTGAATCTATTAATGTATTGCCAGTCAAAAAAATTATTTTTAATTTTCTCCTTTTCAAGATTTCTTACATTTATTGTTGTTGGGCAAAAATTAATTGATGAATGTTTTGCGATAATTTGTCGACATAATTCTTCAGGCCAAGGTGAGTGCTTGTCATGAGTTCTCAATCCTGCTTCGATATGACCAACAGGTATTTTCATAAAATCTGCCACTTGAGCTGCTATCATTGCACTCATAGTGTCACCCTGTACCAAGACTATATCTGGCTTACTAGCTTTATATACCTTTTTAAGTTTAGCTGGCATTTTAGAAAAAATATCAATTAATGATTGATTATTTTTCATCATTTTTAAATCATAATTTATTTTTATTTTAAAAATATTTAACATTTGTGTAAGCAAATCTTTGTGTTGAGAAGTAATACAAATTTTCACATTAAATTTATTTATTTTCTTTAAAGTTTTAATTAAAGGATAAAATTTAATTGCTTCTGGTCTTGTTCCAATAATGACTAATATATTTTTCAAATTAAGTTAATTAAAGTTTTACAATTATCTTTAGAAATTATCTCTATACAGAAACTTTTCTTAATATTTTCAAAGTCTTCATAATAATTTATTTCTTTTAAACTATGTTTTCTTGATTCAAAGCTTATTTTTGCATCAACATTTCCATTTTTAATAGAATAATAGTTAAATTTTTTTATATATTTTACTTTAGTCTCTGGTGAGAAATTAAAGTGAATTTTAAAATCTTTATTTTTAACATTATCAATTATTTCTAAACTTTTGTTGTTTAAAATCCATTTTCTTTTGTGAGTACTAAAGTTTGAACCCGAAAAATACCCTAGACACTGGGCATTTATTGAGTTGTTTGAAATTTTAAGATTTAATATTTTTGATTTTCGAGCTACTCTGAATGATTTCCAAACTTCATTAGCGCTTAAATTATCTATTTCAATAGTGTTATGATTACTTGAAGATCTTTGATTTTTACGATCATTATTGTTTTCGTAAGTAGATATACCTCTTCCGGTTAAAATTCTTTTATTTAATATTGATAACTCAAAACTTAAATTGTCACCATTGGTATGACCAGGGTTATATTTTGGGTTTGGTTCCGAACATTTTGTAATTAATTTAAATTTTTTATTATAAATTACTGGAAAGATAAAATTTTTTATTTTTATTTTTTCTAGATTGCCAAAATTATCTTTAAAACTTTTTTTTACTTCTTTTAAGTTCAAATGATTTTTATTAGTATCATTAAAAAAAGGTAATATATTATCAGGATGACTGATATTATTAATAAAAGTAATTCCATATTTAATTAACATTATGTTTTTTTTATCATTTTTTTTCCCCACTACTTTTTTTAAAATTTCAAGATCTAATATAAGTTTTATTAAAAATAGATGATACTTTGGAGAGTTTTCATAATGAAAATTTAAATTAAATTGATAATTCAAAATTTCATCAAGTTCATTTCTATATTTTTCTTCTTCTTCTTTTATTTTTTTTGTTTTATGTAAGCAAATTGTAAAAAATTTATTTAAAGCTATTACATTAGTTAATAAATGATTGGCACCCAAATTATACTCAAGATTTTTTTTTAAATGAGAAAAATGCGAGTAAATGAAATTATCTATAAATTTTGAATTTATATTGTAAACATATTTGAATTTAATAAGATTCATTAATCTTAGACTTGTTGGATAAGGATGCCAAGCTATAGAATTTCTATTAATTAGAGAATATTCATAAAATTTTTTTATATTGGCTTGTTTTTTTTTTATACTGAGATTTTTATTTAAGATATGATTGAGATAAAAAAGATTAAATTTCTGAAGATCATTATTCTGTCTTTCAAATTTCTTTAAATTACTAAATTTTTTGTGAAAAATAATTTTTTTATAATCGTTGACATCTTCTATAAAATTTATTTTTTTCTTTTTTTTACAAAATTTTTTTATATCTGTATGTTTTTCTTCGAAAAATTTATATTTAATAAAAAAAAATTTTAAAAAGAAGAAAAATTGGGATAGTTTTAAATCTCTTAAAGTATAGTAATAAAGTTTTATCTTATTAAATTTCACCACTTAGTTCCAAACAAATTTCAGTAGTATCTAAAATATCATTAAAATAATTATTATCAGAATATCTTTCTTTTATCTTACTCTTAAATGCTTTTATGGATTCTTTGTGACCTTTCATTTGTGAAAATAATGAATTTTTTGAATAATTTTTGTTACCTACTATTTTAATTTTTTTAAAATTACTAATTACACCAACATTACCATTAGAAAAAATTTTAACTTCTTCTTTGGGAAAATTTTTTGATCCTGAAAAAAAATAATTTATTGTACAAGTTGAATGGTCAGCAAATCCGAGATAAATTTGAAAATCCTCATTTTTTCCATTTTTTTTAATATCGTAATTGACAATTTTTGAATCTATAAAAAATTTTGCAAGATCAATAAAATGACATGCTTCTCCATTAATTATACCGCCACTTTTATTTTTATCTGATAACCAACCATCTAACTTTTCATAGGGTGAGGTATTTACATTTATTTGAATTGTTTTAGGTATATCTTTATTGCAAATTCTATTTTTTAAAATTTTAGAAAAAATTGAATATCTCCTATTAAAATTTACATGAAAAAATGAGTTTATTTTTTTACCAACTAAACAATTTTTAATTTTTTTCAGTTGTGAAGTATTTATTGCTATTGGCTTTTCAATAAAAACATTTTTGTCATTATGAATTGCTTTAATTAATTGATCAGCATGTAAATAATGAGGAGTACAAATTAAAATATTTTTTGTGTTCACATCACTAAAAATTTTATCTTCGTTTTCAATATTTGAAAAAAAATTATATTTTTTTTTTATTACAAAAGACGAACTTGCAGAACCGCCACATAAGTTATTGAACTGGAAACCTTCTTTTTTGAAAATAGGCAGTAAGATTTTCGATGCATGATTACCTGAACCAATTAAGGATATTTCTGATTGTAATTTTTTTGGAGTTCTTGTTTCAAGATTTAAAATATCATACTTGGGTTTTTCAGCTTTTTCTTTTTCAAAATTGTAATCAAATATAATTGCATTTGAAGTAGTTTCTAAATTTTTATAAGCATCTTCATAATTTTCGAAATTATATTTTTTTTCTATTAATTCATTAAATTCTATTAATTTTTTATTTAATAGATCAATTATTGTTTCGATATTTCTTTTTTCAGTCCATCTAACATACTCGAATGGGTAATCATGCCCTAGTTTTTCGTAATTATAATCGTATCTTCCTGGGCCATAAGATTTTGAAACTTCAAATTTAATTTCTTTATCATACATTTCTTTTCTTAAAAGATTAATTTTTTCATTACCTATCAAAACCACTCTTCCTAATTTTCTTGTTATAGAAATTGAATTATTTAAAGGAATTTCTGAATTTGAGTTAGAACAAACTATTGTAGCATCTACACCTTTGTTATTTGTGAGATTGTTAATTATCTCATTAATATTTTCACTACTAGAGTTTATAAATTTTACACCGATTTTTTCTGCATCCTTAAATTTGTTAGAATTGTCTAAGGCAATAACATTACAACCAGAAATTTTCAAAATCTTTGAGACAATATTACCTATCAGGCCAAAGCCATAGACTGCAATATTTTCATTTATTTGTGGATTTATTATTCTTATACCATTTAATGCTATAGCCCCAAGAATACCAAATAAGGCATCATTCTCATTAATATCGTTTGGTACTTTAACACATAAATTTTGATTCACAGTTACGTATTCTGCATGATACCCATTAGATAGTACTTTGTCACCAGGCTTAAATTCTTCACTAAGAGACTCTTCAACTATACCTAAGTTACAATATCCAATTTGGATTGGTGTATTTAGTTTATTGTTGATCGCTTCGAATGTATCTCTAAGTCCATCATTTTTAAATTTGTTTAAAACTAGTTCTACTTTGTCTCTATTGTTAACAATTTTTTTAATTATATTTGATTTTCCAAACTCTAACAAATATCTTTCTGTGCCAGATGAAATAAGACTTTTTTTTGTTTTAATTAAAACTTCATTTTTCGATAGTTTTGGCTTAGGCCCTTCGCTTATTTCAATTTTTCCATTACTAATATTTTGTATGAGAAATTTCATTTATTTATACATAATTATTTTTTTTACAATTTTAACATCAATCAATAACCTATAATAAACGTCATGAAGAAAATGATACTTGATAGCACTAATCCCATCTAAAAATGACATCTTTATGATTATTCTAAAAAAAAATAATATTAGTGGTCTTAAAATTAATGGTAAAAAATTCCATATTATTCTCTTAATACTTGTCTCTTTTTTAAAATATCTCTCAGATTCAAATTCACTGTATTGATCATGTTTCTTGATCCAATATTCTCTTGTATTTAGGTTTTGATCATAAAAATCATTCTTTAACTTTCCTACTTTTTTAGATTTACATATTAAATGTTCATTGATTTTGTTTTTGTCGCATTTTAAAAAACCATTCCTTCCAATTCTGATAAACCATTTTGGATAATATCCTCTTTTAATCCATGTTTTTTCAAAAATAAATCTTCTCTTCATTTTATATGCATCAAATTTATTTGAATTTATTACATCAACAATTTCCTTTTTTAAATTTGTAGAGAGATACTCATCAGCATCAAGAAACAATATCCAGTCAAACTTTTTTGGGATTTTTGAAATACAATAATTTCTTTGATTAGAAAAATTATCAAATTTTCTTCTAAAGAATTTAGAATTATATTTTTTTGCAATTTTAGCTGTATTATCAGTTGAATAAGAGTCAACAATATAAATAGCACTTACAATTTTTTTTACATTTTTTAATAATCTTTCAAGATGAATTTCTTCATTTTTAGTAATCACGGCTAAAACTAGTTTCATGCGTATTTCTTTAAAATTTTTATTATGATAGGTAAATTTTTCTTAGATGAGTATTTACTGAGCAAGATTTTACAATTATGAATTTGTCGAAAGTACTCATTTTTATTTATTTTTGATGATTTAATTATATGTTTTTTTAAAGCATCGATACTATAATCTATTAAATATCCTGCTTTTATGTTATTTAGTATTTTCCATGGTAGGTTCTTCGATACTATGACAGGCAATCTATTTAGCATAGCCTCTAAAATTACATTTCCAAAATTTTCACTTTTTGAAAAAAAAATTAAGTATTTTGATTTAAGCATCAATTGCATTTTTTCTGTATAATTTTTATGCCCAAGAAAAATTACTTTGTTTTTTAAATTTTTATTTTTTGTAAGATTTTTGAGATAATTTGTGTATTTCTCATCACCTTTACCTGCAATTAATAACTTAATTTTTTTATCAATTTTTTTTTCAGCCAAAAAGAAAGCTGTTATAATTTTATCTATATTTTTTTTATTATGTAGTCTTCCTAAGTATAGATAATCTTTTCTGATCTTGTAGTTAACTTTAAAAAATTTATTCTCTTCATTTATAATATTTGGAAATATTTCATAATTAAATTTTGGAAGATATTTTTTTGCTGATATTTTTTCTTGATGTGTAGTACAATGTAAAAATTTTGAATTTTTGTAGATACGATTTAATATTGGCATTAATGTAATTTTTAAATATTTATTATAATTAAGTGTTTCTTTAAAAATTTCACCTCTTAATGATAGATAATAATTTGCTTTAAAAATTTTAAATATTATAGCACTCAGAATTGAAATACTAAAAAAATAAGAGTTGATATTTATTAAATTATATTTTTTTAAATTTTTAATTAAATAAAACCAATAGTTAAAACTAAATATTTTAAAAATAAAATAACTAAAAAAAATTACATTTACTCCTTTTATTTTACAAATTTTATTTTTTTTAATTTTAAATTTTTTTATATCATGAGAACTTAGACCATCAAAAAAAGATAAAACTAAATTTTGAGAATAAGATTTTTCATTTAAAGATTTTACTAGCCAATAAATAGAGCTATCTGGCCCCCCTTTCTGAGATGGAAAAAAGCTTCCTATAATAAATAAAGTTTTCAATTTTTATTTTTTTATAAATTTCTTAATTGTAAATTTTTTTTCAACTCATTTGAATATCTATCCCAATTATAAAAATTAACAAATTTTTTCGAATTGTTAGAAAGTTTCTTTAAGATGTCTTTGTTTTTTAATAGATTAAGTTTTTCAAGAATTGCTTGAGAATTTTTAATTGGAACAACAAATCCATTGTTTAGTTTCTCGATTAACTCTGCGCCACCAGAATTTTCAGTTAAAATAATTGGCAAACCACAAGCTGTTGCCTCAAGAATTACATTTGCCATTCCTTCCTCTAAGCTTGGTAGCACAAACACATCAACTTTATTCATGATTTGGCAAATCTCATTTTTTGGACGATTACCATAAAATATTGTGTTTTCTTTGTATAAAAATTTTTCAATTAGATTTGTTTCAGGAGTTCTTGATCCAACTATATGTAATTTCTTTTTGGAGTGGTCGAAATCTTTAAATGATTTTGTTAAATAATGAAGACCTTTTCTTATTGAAAGTTGCCCTACAAAGAGAATATTAAACTCATCATCATCATTTTTTTTAATATTCAATTTTTGAAATTCGTCAGTATTTGCTCCAAAATTAATAACACAAACCTTATTGTCTAAGCCATAATCTTCAAATGTTTTTTTTACAAAATTGGATGGAACTAAAATTAAATCTGCCAACTCATATTCTTTAAGTTCTCTTTCTATAATCCAGTTATTGGTTTTTCTCTCAAAACCAAGTTTTTTATATTCATCATTTAAAATTTTTTCTTGGTATAAAATATGAGATGAGCTTCTCTCACATATGTAAGTTTTATTTAAACTTTTAATATATTTAGCCGAACTTAATCCATCACCAGACAAACATAGAAAATAATCAAAATTTTTAATTTTTTTTATTCTACTTAAAAAAATTTTATCAGATACTATTTTTTTTAATTTAATAAATTTTTTGTATAAAAATCCTGCTTTATTAAATGAAATTTTTTTAATAATAAAAATAATTATTTCGAAAAAACCAATACAAAAAACATATTCCTTGGGTAGTTTTTCTTTTTTAACTTTAAACCATGGATAACCTGTAAATATCTTTTTTAGATTATTTGTCTTAAATAAACTTTTTGCTAAGCTGAAATGGTGATATTTACCAGAAGATGCTATAATAAATTTCATTAAGTTTATTTTTTAAAAATTCTTTTGATTCCTTTTTTATTTAAAAATTTAACCCAATTTACTTCATCAGATATAATTTTTTTCATATGAGAAAATTTTGGTTTCCATTTCAATTTTTTCTTTGCATTATTAATATTACAAACCAATCTATCAACATCACCAGATCTTCTTTTAATTTTAATAATTTTAAGATTTTTATTATAATTTTTTTTTATAAAACTAATTATTTCTAATACAGTTGTACTTCTTCCTGACCCTATATTAAATGTATGAAAACCTTTAATTCCATATATATAAGATACTCCTTTTTTTAATGCTTCACATAAATCTAAAACATGAAAATAATCTCTAACTGCTGTTCCATCTTTTGTATTAAAATCTTGCCCAAAAATATGAACATCTTGATTATTTAAAGCTTTATATACTACGCTTGGTATTAAATGTGTTTCAGGTTTGTGTATTTCTCCACAACCAAACTTATACATACTTGAGCAAACATTAAAAAATCTAAATGAAAGTACATCAAGTCCACTTTTATTTAAAATTTTTTCACACAAAAATTTCGTTTTTGCATAATTTGAGATTGGTTTTTTAATATCATTTTCTCTTATATTGCCCTTTTTTTTTTTAAAAATAGCAGCTGTACTTGCAAAAATAATTTTTTTAGTTTTAGTAATTTTCATCATCTCAATTATATTTTTTGTAACGAGGAAATTATTATTATAAAAGTCTGAATATTTTTTTGTTTCGTCAATAACAGCTAAAGCAGCCAAATGTATTACAATATCAGGCTTTTCTTTTTCAAAAATTTTTTTTAATTTTTTCTTATTTAAGAGATCGCAAAGATAAAAATTTTTTAATTTTATTTTTTTTTTATCAATTCCAACTATTTTATACTTTTTACTTAAATATAAATTTAAACATTGACCAATATAACCAGATATACCGGTAATTAAAATTTTTTTCATAAAATTGTTAATATATTTTTAATTATGTTAAATTACTTATTTAATATTTTTTTTATATATATATTAATTAATAAACAATTTTGGAAACTTTATCTGAATGAATATTATATTTTTATCTTTTATAAACATAGTTATTGTTTTTTATTTAATCATAAATTCAAAAAAAATTGCAAATTTTTTTTTGATAAATGACAAACCCAAAAAAACTTCTGTGCATAAAAAGACTGTTCCTTTAACTGGTGGCATAATTCTAATTTTTCCTGTATTATCTTTTTTTTATTTTGAGTATTTAGCAAATAACCTTTACCTAAGAGAATTTGTAGGACTAGTATTTATTTCTAATATTTTTTTTTTAATTGGTTTTTTTGACGATAGAAATAATTTATTTGCAATTACTCGAATATTCTTATTGTTATTTTCAGTAATTATTTTTTTTTTAATTACTCATCCAACCTTCTTTTTCGAAGAAATTTACTTAATTTCTTTAGATAAAAAAATAAATCTTGGATTTCTATTTTTAATTTTAATGTCTTTAATAATCATTCTACTGCAGAATGCATTAAATTTAGTTGATGGAATAAATTGTTTATTGAAACTTTTTTCAATATTTGTATTTATATCTTTAATATTATTATCGAATAAATATATATTAGATAATTACTTACTACTGATTATTCTTCCGCTAGTTATTATGATTATTTTTAATTCTAAAAACTATTTTTTCTTAGGAAGCTCGGGAAATAGTTTGGTTACAATTTTGTGTTTATATATATGCTTAAATTATAACGTTGAATTTGATGGGAATTTTCCGTTTGAAAATTACATTATTATCTTTCTTATACCGACTATCGATATGTTGAGGCTTTTTATTATTCGACTATATACTCATGGAAAAATCCTACTGAAGGATAAAAATCATTTTCATCATAATTTATATAAAAAATTTGGAACTTTTAATGCAAACTTTTTTTATTTATCAATTTGTTTTTTTCCAGTTTTAATTATAAAGTTTTTTTCAATAAATTATTTTTTGTGTATTATATTAACTATCTTTTTATTTTTCTTTTGTAATTATTTGGTAAAAAAATGAAAATTTTAATTACAGGTTCTGCAGGTTTTATTGGATTTCATTTATCTAAATTCTTTTTAAATAAAGGTTATAATGTTATAGGAATAGATTTTTTAAATTCAAAAAGTAAAAAAATTCAAATTAATAGAAATAAAATTTTAAAAAAATCTAAAACATACAAATTTTTAAACCTAGACCTTTCAAAAAAAAATATTTGTAAAAAAAAAATTTCAAATATTAACTATGTTTTTCATTTAGCAGCTCAACCTGGTGTAAGAAAGTCAATGACGCATGTAAATCAGTGTATAAAGAGTAATATAATTTCATTTAACAACATTTTAGAGTTCTTGAGATATAATAACATAAAAAATTTATATTATGCGTCTTCAAGTTCTGTCTACGGAGAGTTAAAAAAAGGATTTAATGAAAAATATTCAGCAGATAACCTAAATTCAAATTATGCACTATCAAAACAATTAAATGAAAAAACTGCAAATTTATATTATAGAGAATATGGAATTAATTCAATTGGTTTGAGATTTTTTTCTATTTATGGTCCCTATGGAAGAGAAGACATGGCATATTATAGATTTTGTCTTGATATTTTAAAAAATAAAAAAATATTTTTAAATGGTAATGGAAATATAAAAAGATCTTTTACATATATTGATGATGCAATATCAATAATTTATAGACTTTTTAATAATTTTAAAACTAAAAAAAAGTTCAATGAAGTATTTAATGTAGGTATTGATGAAAATTATAAAATTTCTGAATTGATAAATATTATAAGTAAAAATTACACATCAAAATTTAAAGTGTTAAAAAAACCTAAAGTTAAAGCAGATAATAAACTCACATTAAATGATAGTAAAAAAACCCAAAAAATTATTTCATTCAAACCAAAAATTAATTTGAACAATGGTATGAAATCTTTTTTAATTTGGTTCAAAGATTACTATAAAATCAATGATTAATAGATTTAAGAAGGCTTTAAGCATATTAAATTCAAATGAAAGAAATTTGTTAATTATATTATTTTTTTTAACAATTTTAAATTTATGCTTAGAGGTATTGAGTTTATCTATGATAATTCCATTAATAAACTTCATAACAGAAACAAATTCAGATAATTATTTTTTTTCAATTATTAAAAAATATTTTGAAATAGAATTAATTAAATCAGAACAATTAATATTGTATGCTGTTTCAGTTTTTTCATTAATATTTTTATTTAAAAGCTTGTTTGTTCAATTTTTTTATTGGTTTAAAGGTAGATTTATATATGATTTAATATCTAACCTTTCATCTAAAATTTTTGATATTTATTTAAATCAAAATATTAATTTTTTTTATCAAAATAATAGTTCAGAATTGATAAGAAATGTTACGAGTGAAACTGAAAGATTTTCTATAGGTTTTATTAACCACTCATTAGAATTTTTAATTGATTTAATGATAATAGTAGGAATATGCATAGTTCTTTTTGTATATGAACCAGCAGGATTTTTAAGTATTTTTATTTTCTTGGGATCAACCAGCTCATTGTTATTTATCTTATCGAGAAAATATGTTTTCCATTTAGGAAAAAAACGACAAGAGGCTGAGTCTAAAAGATTGAAGAATTTAAATCATGGATTTATGCTATTTAAAGAAATAAAACTATTATTCATTCAAAAATTTTTTGTTGAACTCTACTCTAAACAGGTAAAAAAATTTACAACTGTAGCTTTTAAAGAAATGCTTATCGGCAGGTCCCCAAGAATTTGGATAGAGTTTTTAGCAGTTCTAGGTTTATCAATTTTTTTAGTTATCTTAACTATAAAAAATAAGTCAACAATGGAAATAATTTCAATTTCCTCACTTTATGCTGTTGCAACATTTAGGTTGATACCATCTTTTAACAAAGTAATAACAAGCTTTATGCAAATTCGTTATAACTCACCAGTCTGTGATGTAGTTTATAATCAAATTAATCTTGGCAAAGAAGAGAAAAAAAAATATTTAGAAATTAATTACTCTATAGAATTTAAAAATTTATTTTACAAATATAAAAATTCTAAAAACTTTATTTTAGAAAATGTGAATTTAAAAATTAAAAAATCAGATTGTATTGGAATCATTGGCAAAACTGGGACTGGCAAAAGTACATTAGCAGACATTGTCATGGGTTTTAAATATCCTCAAAAAGGAAATATTTATGTTGATGGTATTAAGCTTAATGAAAATGAGAGTGTTTTAAAAAATTTTTGTTACGTGTCACAAAACCTAGATATATTAGATGATACTATCCTGAATAATATAACACTTGGAAAATATGATTATTCAGATCATGATAAAAAAAGATTAAATGAAAGTTTAAGGCTATCCGAATCCTTAGATTTTGTAAATCAACTTCCGGAAAAAATATACAGTGTAATTGGTGAGAGAGGATCAAAGGTTTCAGGAGGTCAGAAACAAAGATTGATTATAGCAAGAGCAATTTATCATAATAGAAATTTTTTAGTTTTTGATGAAGCAACAAGTGCATTAGACTATGAAACCGAGTCAAAACTTTTCAAGTCAATTGAAAAAATGAGCAACAAAGGAATTACAATTATTATAATTTCGCACAGAGAGCAAAACCTCAAACTTTGTAATCAGATTTTTAAAATTGAAAATAAAAATTTAATTAAAGTAAATAATGGTTAATGAGTAAATTAAAAGTAATTTATATTGCTTCCAATGGAAGGTCTGGTTCTACATTACTTCAGATGTTGCTAAATCTTCACAAAAATATATTTACGGTAGGGGAGTTGCAAGAATTACCAAATGAACTAAAAAAAAATGGTATTTGTGGATGTAAAAGAAAAATTTCATTGTGCAAGTTTTGGCAAAAAGTTTTGAAAAGTGGGAGGATTAATTTAAGTGAAGTAAATTATTTTAGAAAAAAATCAGGAAGTGGAAAAGTTTTAAGATTTTTTTTTCTTTATAAAATTTTTTTTAAAAAAAAAATTAATACAAATTTTTATATTAATCAGAACTTAATATTATTTAGGAAAATTTATTCAAATATATCGCCTTCAAAAAAAATGATTGTTGATTCGTCAAAAGATCCGTATAGGCTTTATTATTTCTTATGTTCAAACAAATTTGAAGTTTATCCAATTCATATAAAAAAAAAACCACAAGCATTTGTTTATAGTATGTCAAAGAAAAATCAGAATAATCTTTATAAAATAATAAGACTATCAATAAAATATCTAATCGAAAATTATATAATTAGATCAGTATGTAAAATTTATTCTAAAAAATTTATTGAAATTTCATATGAAGAATTAGCTAAGACACCAACTAAAGTAGTTAATAATATTTTAAAAAACTTAGAATTAAAAAAAATAAACTCTCATGAAATTAAAAACTTTAGATCAAAATTTAATCATGCCATAAGTGGTAATGAGATGAAATTTAGAAATGACAAAATAAAGTATGACAATAAGTGGGAAAAAAATATGCCTTTTTTAAATAAACTTATTGTAAGTATTTTTAATTTTAATACCTAAACGATTTAAAATCTGAATATTCGTATTTTGCCGTCCAACTTAAATCTGATTTAATCAGTACAATGAACTGACCCAAATTAAAAACTTTATAATTTCCATATGCAAAAATCTTTTTTAGCATTTCTTGACTAAAGCAACTTAAGTTAGCATTATTAAATGCAATACAATTAGTAATAGATAACCAGCTAATATCATCGTCAAAAAGCTTGGGCTCTTCTCCCTCTATATTTAGTTTAAGAAGATCTATTCTTGGAAGATCATATTTTTTAATAATTTCATTTATGGTGATGGATTCAATTTTTTGCCCATTTTTTTCATTAGTGATTTTACTCATCTCACTATTATTGGATGGTAAATAAAATCTTTCCATGTTTGAATTTGATAGTGCTTTATTTACTAAGCTTATTTTTTTTAAGTTTTTTGTATTCTTTTTTAAATATTCAAATGTTTTAGAATCCAATTCCACTGCTATAATTTTTTTTAGACTTTTATAAGAATTGATAAACCTTATTGTTTGTTGACCTATGTTTGCTCCAGCATCTATTATATATTCTACAGGGTTTTCAAGTTCATTTTTAATAATAAATTGTTTTTTGTAAAAATTATAACTTGCTCCTATGTCTATCTTATTGCGTATTAAAAATTCATAATCATTCAGAGTGATTTGAGTTATGCCTCTTCGAGAATTTTTTACTTTAAAAAAAATTTTAATTGTGTTTTTTAATCCAACCGAATTAATACAATTTGTTAGATTTTTTAAAAAATGTAAAACCCGAGAGATCATTTTAAAAAATTAATAGTTATTAATATTTAATATATTATATCTAGTAATTATTTAGAACTATGCTAATTAAAAATATATGTCCAGATTAAAATCTCCTATCATTATTAAAAAAGATGATAAAATTTTTGCAATAGCAATACTGAACAATCATAAATATGATAATTTAAAATTTTACACAAAAAATCAAATAGATTTTCAACTTGCTACTATGCTTAGACCTAAAGATGAAGTTATAAAAAAACATGAGCATTTTAAAGAACCAAAAAAAATTAATTCCATATCAAAATTTATGTTTATTAAAAGTGGAAAAATTTCTATAAATATATTTGAGAATATAAAAAGTAAAAGACCAATAAAATCAATAATTCTAAATACTGGAGATTGCATACTTGTTTTTTATGGCGCAATGTCATTTAAAATTTTAAAGAGAACCAAAATAATTGAAATTAAACAAGGTCCACATAAACCACTGAAAGATAAAATTTATGAAAAGAATTAGTGTTTTTTCAAGAAAATTCGGTCCACTTGATAAAAAATTTGCACTAAAAGCTTTAAGAAATAATTGGATTTCATCTAATGGTCCATTTTCAAAAAAACTTGAAAATTTTATTAAAAGAGAATTTAAAACTGATTATGTATCATTAGTAAGCAGTGGCACAAGTGCATTGGAATGTGCACTTAAAGCAATTAATTTAAAAAAAGGTGATGAAGTTATAGTACCTGCATTTACTATAGTCTCTTGTTTGAATACAATTCTAAAATTTGGTGCAAAACCTATTATTGTAGATGTTAAAAAAGAAACTTGGTTACCAAGTTTAGATGAAATATTATCTAAAATTTCAAAAAAAACAAAAGCAATTATAGTTGTTCACATCTTTGGAAATGTTTTAAATATTCCTGATTTAAAAAAAAAAATTTCAAATAAAATAAAAATTATTGAAGATTGTGCTGAAGCACCATTTGCCAAATTCAAAAAAAAATACGTAGGAACACTTGGTGATTTGGGTACTTTTTCATTTTACGCAAATAAAACAATTACATCAGGTGAAGGTGGAATGGTTATCACAAGAAATAAAAATTTTCATAAGATTATAGAAAAGTATAAAAATTTATATTTTGGCGATAAAAATTTAAAAAGATTTGATCATGAAGATATAGGTTTTAATTTTAGAATGACAGATCTCCAAGCTGCTGTTGCATACTCTCAAGCAATCAATGCAAAAAAAAATATATTAAAAATGAAAAAAAATGTAATTTTGTACAAAAAGTATTTAGATAAAAAATCAATAGAATTTCAAAAAATAGATAACCATGTTCAAAATGTCTGGTGGATGATCGCGTTTGTTATGAAAAACAAGAAATCAGATGATCTAATAAGATTTTTGAATAAAAAAAATATAGATAGCAGAAAGCTTTTTAAGCCACTTAATGACTTAAAATATATAAAAGGAAAAAAACAGAAATGTCCTAATTCAAAATATCTATATGATCATGGACTTTATATTCCTTCAGGATTTGATTTAACAAATAATCAAATAAAAAGAGTATCAAAAGCTTGCAATGAATTTTTTAAAAAAAGATAAAGCCATTGTTTTATTTTATAAATCTTTAAATAATATTGGTGGTGCTGAGAATTTATTAATTAGAGAATATGAATATTTTGAAAATATAGGTTTTTATCCTATAATTTTTACATATGAAAATAAAATTCTAAATAAATCTTATAAAGTTGTAAAAATAAAAAATATTATTGACTTAGTTTTTCAAATAAAAAAAATTAAACCTCATAAAATAATTTGCTCGTCTGGACATATTGATATTTATTTAGCATCAATTGTGGGCGTTTTTTCTTATTTTTTACATATACATCAACCTAGTCTTTTATCATTTAATGAAACAGACAAATTTGCATTCAATAATTTGAAAAAATTGAAAAAGGCCTTTATAAAAAATAAACAATTATTGAGGAATATAAGAATTTTTAAAAAGTTAAAAAAAAGAATAACTGTTTTAAATAAAATTCTTATAACTCTAAGATTTTTTTTTTCATATTTATCTATTAGAAAGGCACAAAAAGTTTTTGTCTTATCATCTTTTTCAGCACAGGAAAAACAAGCATTATATAATAAACCTGCAATTTCAATTAGAGGAGCAATTCAAAAAATAAACAAATTGGAAACAAATTACAAAAAAGATGATAATAAAAACATCAATTTGGTTATTGTAAGCAGAATAGATATTAACAAAAGAATTTCTAAGGTAATAAGAGCAATTAAAAAATCTAATAAAAAAATAAATCTTGATATCTATGGAGTTGGTGAATATTCATCTCACCTAAAAAGACTTATAAATATATTAAATCTCGACGATAGAATAAAATTAAAAGGATTTTTAGAAGAAAGAAATAAAACAGAAATAATAAATCAATATGATTATTTTGTATGTGTGGATATGGCTGATTTTAGAATTAGCTGTTTTGAGGCATTAAATTCAAAAACACCAGTAATATTAACAAAAGAATCATTCCCTAATGAGGATTTTGATAATCTCAATTGTTTTAATTATACAGATGTTGATATCAAAAGTTTGATAAACACCTTTAATAATTTAAAATATAAAAATAACCTTATGATTGATTGGTCATCAGTTGAAATTAAACTCAAAAAGTTAATTTGGTATAACTACTTTGAAAAATTAAATGAGCATATTACAAAAGATTAAATATCCATCTATTGAAAAGGATATTTATAAAAAAAAGGTCATTCTCGAAATTGATGATGATATTAAAAAAAAGGAAATACAGTTATATAAATTAAATTATATCTGGTCTTATTGTTATAATAATTTAGAATTTTATAGAAATATAAAAATAAACAATAAAATACCTAATAGTTTTGAGAGTTTAAATGATTTTAAAAATTTTCCTTATCTTACAAAAGATATTATAAATAAGAATTTAGATCTAATTGTTAAAGATCTAAATAATTTTAAATTTACCTACTCAGGTGGGACCAGTGGAGAAATTACAAAATTTCCAACTTCATATATCAATTCCAGAAATAATTACATAAATACAAAAATTTGTAGATCTTGGCATAATTTAGATGTTACGGACAAAACTTTATATATATGGGGGCACTCACATAAATTTAGTGGCAATTACATCCAAAAAATATTTAGAAATATATTAAATAATTTGAAAGATTCTTATCATAATCGTTATAGAGTATCTGCATATAATTTAAGTGAAAAAAATTTAGATTATATTCAATCAATTATAAAAAAAAAAAAATTTAAGGTAATCTTATCTTATGGGTCATCATTATCAATTTTAGCAAATTACCTCAAAGAAAAAAAATTTTGCTACAATAAAGATATAAATTTAATTTTTACTTCAGAAAATCTATCTGTTGAATGTGAAAATAATCTTAAAGATGTTTTTCCAAAAGGAAAAATAATTTCTGAATTTGGCATGGCCGAGACTGGTGTGATAGGATATAGCGAAATGGATTTTAAAAAAATTAGATTAATTTGGTCAGATTTTCTTATACAAAATTATAAAAATTCGCTTTGCTTAACAGATCTAAGTTACAAGCCATTCCCTTTAATTAAATATTTTCCAGATGATTACTTGGGAAATGAAGATGAGAAAATATATGAAGAAACAATCTATACTTTAGAAAATTTAATCGGAAAACGAAGGGAAACATTTGAATTTATATCTAATACAAAAAAACATCACTATTCATTAATTGTCCTTGATCATATATTTAAAAAATTTCATAGTTTATATTCTGTTCAATTTTTTATTAAAAATAAATTTTTATATATAATTTATTTTGGTAATCTTGATGAGTTAGAAGCGATACAAAATATTAATAATTATTTTAATGATAAAATAAAAAATATTAAATTTAAAAAAACTAATAAACCAATAAAAACTATAGCAGGCAAATTTAAATTTTTAATTGATGAAAAAGATTTTAATAACTTGTAGTAATGCATCAACTTATCATGCACCAGTATTTAGAAACTTATCAAAAGTGTGCGAACTCAAAGTTTTATTTGGTGAAAAAGATCTATTTCAAGGATACTATAGTGCAGAGTATAAAACTTATATAAAAAGAAATCCTGAAGTTTTTAAAGGCTATAATTTCAAATTTTTAGATAATTATTTCAATAAAAAAAAAAAAGTTGGTTTTTTTTCAAGATCAAATCTTTATGTTGCAAAAGAAATTTATAAATTTAATCCTGACATAGTTTTTATTTTTGGATATGATACTTTCACATCTTTAATCGCTTATATTACTTCAATTTTACTAAGAAAAAAAATTTACTGGAGAGGTGAGACATTGATGAAAAAACAAAGTTTTTTCAAGAGATTTATTAAGTTTTTTTTTTTAAAAATATATTTTTATTTTGTAAACAGAGTTTTTTTTTCATGTAATAGAAATAAGGATTCATTAAAGAGATATTGTCATAAAGATAAATTATTTTTTTATCCTTGCTTAGTTGATAATAAAAAAATTAGATACTTTTCATCTATCAATAAAAATAAATTAGATTTTAAATTAAAAAAAAAAATTAGTAAGAATTTTAATATTTTGACAGCTTGTAGGCTAACAAAAAGAAAAAATGTTGATAAAATTATTATGGCATTAAAAAATACTAACTTTAATTTATTGGTAGTTGGTAATGGACCTGAAAAAGCAAATCTTATTAGACTTGCAAGATTGTACAAAGTTAATGCTTATTTTTTTGATTTTTTGTATCAAAAAGACATGAATAAGGTTTTGAATAAAACTGATGTTTTTTGTTTAATGTCAAATTTTGATGCTTCTCCAAAGATTGTTAATGAAATAATGAATTATAAAATCCCGATAATTCTCTCAGATAAAATAGGCACTGCTGGAGACCTAATAGTAAATAACTATAATGGTTTTATTGTAAAGAATGTGATTGAATTAAGAAAAAAAATTTTTTTGTTGAATAAAAATAAAATTTATAGAAAGATTTTTTCAACTAAATCTATAAAAATTCTCGATGAAAAATTTAATTTTAACGTGGCAATCAAAAATATAATTGATTAAGACTTATGAGAATCGAAAAAGTTTTTTCTACACCCAAAAATGAAAATCATTTTTTTGGCTACTATGATGTTTCTCAAATGTCAAAAGATAACAAAAAAATTTTGACAATTAAAATAGATGATATTGGCATTTTACCAACCGCAAAAAAAAAGTATGAAATTTATTGCTTCGATATTGAAAAAAATAAAAAAAAATTTTTAACTACAACTAGCACAATAAATTTTCAACAAGGGTGTCGATTACAGTGGTTGGGACCAGACTTTAATACAAAAATAATATTCAATGATTATATGGATGGAGAGTATGTTTCTAAAATATATGATATTGAAACAATGAAAATTGAAATCTTACCTTTCCCCATTTATTCTGTTTCAAACAATGGACTAAATTCAATTACTAATGATTTTGAGAGAAATTACTGGTTTAGGAGAGGTTATAGTTATGATGCAATAATAAATGAAAAAAAAAAAAATTTAGATTCAGATGATGGGATTTCATTGTGTAATATTAAAGATAAAAAAAAAGAAAAAATTATTGATATAAAAAATTTATTAAAAAAATTTCCAGTACAGGAATTAAAAAATACCATTCATTATCTGGAACATTTAATGTTTTGTCCTGATGGGACTAAGTTTGTTTTTTTACACAGATTTAAAATCCTTGATGGTGGAATTTATGCCAGATTGTTTATGTATGATATCAATACAAAAGAACTTCGTTTATTAATAGACAGTGGAAGAATATCTCATTTTATATGGAAAAGTAATGAACAATTAATTTTCTACGGAAGTTTCGGATCTAAAATTGGAAAATTAAGGAAGCACGTAATGTTTCAATTATTATTTAAATTTTTTAAATACTTTTACAAATTTTTTATTAAAGATAATTCGTTAATTTCAAAAAAGATTACTGGTGACGGATATAGAATAATTAACGTTGTGAATGGTGAAAGAATTATGATTGAAAATGATATCAATTTTGAAGATGGTCATATGACTTTTAATAATAGATTTAGTGATGGTTTTATTTCTGACACTTATCCAGATGATGATAATGGAAACACTGGAACGTTATTTTATTACAATATTCAAAATAATATTAAAAAAACTTTGAAAAAACTTAGATCATTACCTGAATTTGATAATACAAATTTAAGATGTGATTTACATCCTAGGTTCTCTATTACTGGAAGTCATCTTTCTATAGATACAATGAATGACGGATATAGAGCCTGCAATGTCTATAAAATCTATGAATGAGATTTTAGTAAGTATTATTATCCCATCTTTTAATGAGGAAAACGATATTAAAAGAACATTAGAAAATATTTATATCCAGTTAAAAAATAAAGAAAATTTTGAACTAATTATTGTTGATGACAGCACAGACAATACGACAAAAATAATTTATGAATTTAAAAAAAAATTTTCAAAATTGATAGTTGACAAAAAAGAATATAGACGTGGTTTAGCAAAAGCTTGTAATGATGGAGTAAAATTATCTAATGGTGATTATATATGTATAATTAATGCAGATAATATACTTGAAGAAAATTTTATTGAAAATTTAGAGAAAATACTAAAAAACAATAAAGCAATTAAAGTACTAAGTACCCTGAATACAGTTGCAAATAACAATTCATTTTTTGGCTCATATGTTGATTTACAAAATAAATATAGATTAAGATCAGATGATCACATTTTTAGATTGATTAATTCAAATTTTATTTCTTTTACAGAGGGATTTGTCGTCAAAAAAAAAATATATTTAGAATCTGGTGGAATACCAGTAATTAGAGGAAATGATTTTAAAGCTGGTGAAGATTTTATATTAGCAGATATGATTAGAGAAATACAACCATACGGAAATTTTAGTTCAAGTTTGCAAATAAAACATTTTATACCAGAAAAATTTAAGGATTTTTACTATAATAGATATATCAGAGGTTATGGAACTATACAGTTAAATTTTTATTATTATAATTTGGGAATAATTAGTTTATTTACTAAAACTTTAGTTAAAAACATTTTAAAAATATTTTATATAATTTCAATTTTTCTACCTTTAATTTCTCTTAAACAAAAATTAATTTTTGTTTCAAACAGAAATTCGTTACTTAAGTTGTTTTTAATTTTTTGTATAGAGCAATTTGCTATTATTCATGGAGAGCTAAAGTCATTATTTAAAATAATTTTTTTGAAATTATCAAACAGAATCTCAGATCCTGAGTATCTTATTGAACAAAAAGAATTCAGATTATATGTAAGTAGTTCTGCTGCTAATAAATTTTCAGCTTTAAAAAATAGTTTTAAAAAAATAAGCAATAATAACGTTAAAGAATTTTATAGGGAAAAACATTATGTTATAGACTCCAAAAGAAAAAAAAATGTTTATCATTATTTTAAAATAATTTTTGAGAAACTTGGTATATTCTTTGACCCTAATAATGTTAATAAAAAAATTGAAAATTTTATAAATAAATATCCAGTAGAGCTAATTTTATTTAATAAACCTTCTTTTATTAGCTTTTCTTTAATGAGGAAAATAAAAAAAAAAAAAATTAAAACAATAATATGGTGTGAAGATAATATGTTTGTAAACCAAAATAAATCATTTTATTTTTTAAAAATATTAAATCTTGCTGATATTTATTACACTTTCTTTAGAAATAGAAAAATTAATAGTAAAGTAAAAAAACTCGCACCAAAAACATATTTAAGCTTACCTTTTATTGAATTGGAAAAAAAAAAAATTGTAGATGAAAATTATACTAAAAATATAAAAGTATTATTTATTGGAAAAATGGATAGTAAAAGACTCAAATATTGTAAATATTTAGCTGAAAATAATATTTGTATAAATGTTTATGGAAGTGGGTGGAATAATTATATAAATACAAATAAAAACCTAATTATTGAAGATAGACCAGTATTCGGAACTGAGTATAAAAAAATAATTTCAAACTCAATATGTTTAAATTTTATGAGAGATTTTACCCAAGATTTTTTCAATCTCAAAACAATTGAAATACCTGCTTATGGGGGTTTTTTATTATCAGAAGATACCAAATATCAAAAGAAAATTTTGAGAGAAAAAATCGAGGCAGATTATTTTCAAAATGAAGAGGATCTATTAGAAAAAATTATCTATTGGAAGAAAAATTTAGACAAACTTAATGAGGTAAAATCAAATGGATACCAAAGAATATTAGATCTTAATTTATCAACTACCAATGCTTTAAATAGATTAATTGATAAAATTAATCTTTAAATTTTTTTAAAAATTTTTTGTACTCAAGCTCAGTAAACTGAAAACCATAGTACTTATTTTGATAATTTTTTTTTTTAGGTCTTAATTTGATCTTATTTTTTATAATTTTTTCAATGACATCAAAACTATATAGGTAGAGGTTTATATAGTTCACGAATGGACTTAATTTGTTATTTATTTTAATTTTTTTTTTTAGATTAATTGCTCCAGAGTCTATTTGCTCATTAATCTCATGAATTGAAAAACCTATATATTTTTCTTTTAAATACATTCTTTCAAAAGATTTTAAACCAGAATATTTAGGTAGGTCCCCCATATGTACATTATAGCATTTTTTAAAATTTCTAATTGAGTGTTGATTTAAAAATGGACTTCCAAAAACAATTAAAGTTTTATTTTTAAACTTCTTGATATGTGACAAGTTATGAGTTTTATAATAATTATTATTTTTTCTAAAAAAATCAAAAAACTCTTTTTTTTTTTTTAAATATAAGTTTGTATATTTTTTTAAAAAAAAAAATTTAAGCAAATAATATTTTAAAAAATAGAAAAATTTTTGATTTTTAATTGACAATTTAAAATTAAAAAAAAATCTTTTCTTTATTTTATTATTTATAATAAAATAATTTTTGAAACCGATTTTTTCTAATTTATTTTTAAAAAAAATATACTGTGGATCAGAATTTGAGATAATAACAAAATTTTTCATTAAATTTATCGAAACAACTTCTTAATTATATTTTTCAATATAAAAGATCTACGCAGCAAGTAGTAAGGTTTAAGGATTAATATACTTAGCACAGAATTAAATATAATTTTAAAAAGGTCTTTATAATCCAATGTATGATAACCAGATATAACAGGCTCATGAGGTAAATCAGAATTTTTGCCAAATCCAAAATAATCTAATTTCTTTTGATCTATATTTTTTACAAATGATGGATTGATAATTGTTTTTTCACCATTGTCTATATTTGTATCTACTTGGATAAATAGAGAAGTTCTATACCAAAAAGGATCAAAATATGGTTTCGCTCTATGTATTGCTTTGTCATTGTATATTACCATACTGCCTTCTGGCATTATGAAATCTATAATTTGATCTTTGTAATTTTTGTCAATTATTCTCTCTTCAATTTTGGCATCAGGAAATTTTTTACTGAAGTTTTCACTATCTTTAATTATTTGAAATTGTCCTTTGCTAACATCTTTTAAGTAAAAAATAAAAATTAATCCTTCATAATCGTGTTTTTTATCAGATGATTTATCGTCAGAATGCCATGGCATTCGCGCACCAGATGTAACAGAGTAAACTCTGTGAGCTTTAAGCCTAAAACTCTTTTTAAAATACTTTTCACAAGTATTTAAAATAAAATCAGATGCTAATATTTCATACACTTTTTTTGATCTAGCCATTGCCATTGAATGATACCAGCCATTAAAAGTCTTAGTTGGATTGATTTGATTTTTGTTTAAGTTAAGATTCCATAAATCTAACTCTTTATGAATATCTCTAAGGTCCTCTTTGGATAATACTCTTTGTTCTGAAAAAAAAGTGTTTTTTTTTATACTTTTTACAACTTCATCTATATCTAAATTTTTATTAAATTTCATAAAGAAAGTAATTATATACAATTAGCTCATGTTTCAAATTTAATTTATTTACATCACTGTTATAATTAAAAAATAATGATACAAAATTTTTACAAAAAAACATATTTTTCTATCATATTTTTTACAAACTTAGCATTAATCTTTTTTTTAGTTATATATAATTCAATAACTTTGCTAATTATTTCTTCAGTATTTTTATTAGCAAGTATTTTTTTTTGTAAGAATTCTTACATCAAATATTCATCTTTATATTTTTACATTACAACAATATTTGTATTTTATTATACATTGTTCCCAAATTTCTTTAATTCTGGTATTGATAATTTTTACTATAATTTTGATTTAAATTTTAAGTTTTTAGTTTTTATTAATATATTTATTTTATGCTCTATTTTTATTAGCTGTTTATTATTGTTTAACTTTTTTAAGTTAGAGGATGTCACAAAATTAAAAATTAAATATAATATTTTTGAGAAAATTAATAAATTTATTTTTATTTTTGTATTAACTTATTTATTTTTGACAATATTAGATGATTATTTTAATACGTATTTTCTTAAGATTCAATTTTTTGGACAAGTTTTAAAAAAAATTTACTCCTGCCTTTTCCTACTGATACCTTTTTATGTTTTTAATCTTGAAAAATTTAGAGATAAAAAATTAATTATTACAATAATATTAATATTTTCAATTATTGTTTTTCTTAGATTTTCTCGATTAGAACTGATGTATATGATTTTTATTATAATATCATATTTTTATTTTAAAAAAAAATACAAAATGTTGTTTTTAGTGACAATATTTTCACCAATTCTTTGGGAACTATTCACTAAAATTAGAAGCGGTAATTTATCTTTTCAACATATTTTTGATTATGAAATAATAATTTTAAATTACATTGGTTTAATAAATAATATCTATGGACGCTTAAGCACTTTGACAGAAATAACTACAATATATTATTTGAATCAAAATTTAGATAAATTAAGTTATTTTGAATTTTTTAAATCTTTTTTACCCAGTTTTTTGATTGGAGAAAAAATTTTTTTTAATAATGAATGGTCTATGATGTTAGACTTGAAATTGATACCTCTTGTACCGCCATACGCAACTACTGCTGCACCAGGAATAATTGCTGAATCTTATTTATTTCAAAATAATTTATTTTTTTTCCACTCAATATTTTTGGGATTTACTTTTTTTTTAATTAATAAATTTACCTATGATTTCCCCAAAACTTTATATTTTGCTTTTCAATTATTTGTTTTTAAATCTCTAATTTTTAAAGATAGTTTAATTTTGTCAGGTTTTGAATATGTGATTATTATATTAATCATAATATTTCTAAGAAAATTTCTTTTAAAAAAAATTGAAATTTAAAATATCATTAGAAATTTTAAATGGAAAATATACACAATCCAATTTAATACCATTGTCATGTATATACTTTTCACAATCATTTATTTTTAGATTTAAAATTTTATTTTTATCAACAAATAAGACATTTTTTTCATCAAATTTTTGTGTGTTATAGTAATAGGTATTGTTTTTCAAATATCTTTTAGAAGTTTTATAGATATCTCTAGGAATAAAATTAATTTGTGAAATATTCATATCCTTTAAAGTCAGTAAATTATCAAATTGATTATTAATAATATTTTCTTTAATTTTATTTATATTTTTACTTTGCTGATTAATAATTTTTTTAAATTTTTTTTTTTTTAAAAGATTTTTAATTTCAGGATCAGAAATACTTTGATTTAATTTTATGATATTTTTTTGAAGGTTAAAAATTTTCTTGTTATCAAGAGTAATGTAAAAGTCTTTTGAGGTATCGTCATACAAAATCTCATATTGTTGAGCTGGTTTCATTTGATCAAGAAAAATTAAATATTTTAAGTAATTTTTTTGATTTTCACCACTAATAAATATTTTCTTAGAAATTTTTAAAAGTTTTTCGGGTGTTAATTCTTTCTGTATTTCAAATAACTTTTCTTTATTTATGAGCCAACTTATTTCATGGTTAGACGTGAAGTGAATATGTCTGATCGAGTTTTCAATATTTAATTCTAATTCTTCTTTAAAAATATTAAGAGACGAAAATTTAAAATTATAATTATTCAAGCCATTCGTGTGATACTTTTTATTACCTTTTTTTAAATAAAATGCAGGTACGTCGTATGATACAATATGATATTTCTTGATATTATTTAATGATATAATTGTAATTAAAAATATAGATATAAAAAAAAAAACAAAATTTATTTTCTGTCTGATAAAAGCAAACACTCTATGACTATAAACTTAAATAACAAAAAAAAAATAATTTTTATTATATTTTTATTAGTTTTTATTTTTTTACAAAGTTTTAATTTTTTTGATTTTATCTCAGGAAATACAGTAATTCATGCAGTTTTATCAAAATATTTGAGTAAGAATGGTGAATTATTTATAAATTTTGTTGGAGATGATACGAGATATTTTTTACATATTCATACAACTTTATACAGTCATCTTTTAACTATATTAAATCATTTCTCTAATAATTATTTTTTGAATGTTAAAATATTGAATTTCATTATTTTAGTTGTATTTTTATTTTGGTATTTAAACTTTTTTAGAGAAAAATTTGATTATTTAGCTGTATTAGTTTGGTTATTTATCCCAACTATTTTTCATTCATTTAATTCAAGTGATCCCGGTATGTCACTTGGATATATATTTCCAGTAATTTTATTATATTTATTAGATAAACAACATATAAAATTAAGAGATTTTTTTTATATTGGATTAACTATATTTTTCTATTTTTGGACTAAAGAAATATCAGCATTGTTTTTTTGCATAAGCATTTTTTTGTCCTCTATCATACTAAAAAGGAAGATTTTTTATTCCATAATTATATTAATATTTTCAATCTCTATCTTTTTAATTTCTTATATTTTTTATTTAAATATTTATGATGCACCATTTAATTTAGTAAATTTATTTTCATCTCATCAAAATTCTAGTCTAGGAAATTTGCTAATTGGTAATTTATATTTTTTAAAAGGTTTATTTCTATGGGTAGGTGTTGGATTGTGTTATTTTTTAATATTTAATTTTAATTTATTTAAAAATGTATTTCGTAATTTTTCTAACCTAGTAATTATAATTTTTTTTTCAATTTATGTTATTATTTCTTTATTAAATGGAGCGTTATTTCCAAGATATTTAAACGAATGTTTATTGCCTTTATTAATTATTGTTCTAAGGAAGTTTGAAAATTTCCAATTTGAATTCAATATAAAAGAATTAACATCCTTATTTATTATCTTCTTTTTTACAGTTTTTTTTACAAAAGATATTTCAATTACAACAAATAATTTTTTTTCAAATACTTTAAATAAAAGTTTAATTATTTTTTTTCCTTTATTAATTTATTTTATTTTTAATTATAAAAATTTGAGCAATTTAAAAATAAATTTTTTAATAACTTATGTATTTTTACCATCAGTTTTAATAATTTATTTTCAAGTAAACTCAGATTATAAAAATTATGTTCAAGGTAACTACTTGAAAGGTTATGATCATACAATTCATTTTGTTAATGATATCAAAAATGAAGATACTATTATTATTATTGATAATTTAGATTTATCTTTATATTTTGATAATGAATTTTTACATTCAAATATAGTGAATGACATACCAAATTATTATGATAAATCAAAAGAACATAATAAATTTAAAGTAGCTATTAATACTATTAATAATAAAAATTATATTTATATCGACAGGGGCAGATATTCTAAAGAAAAAGATCAAAATGATTTTATAAATTCAGACTTATTTGATGACAATTGCTCCAAAAAAATTGAGGATTTTATTGTTAACTATAGTTGTATTTTGAAATAATTATTTTAAGAGTAAACTATGAAAAAATTCGTTTCAATTATAGTACCGTTATTAAATGAAGAAAGCTCTCTAAAGATAACATTTAATGAGTTGAGTATTATAAGGAAAGAACTTATCTCAAAATACAATTTTGAATTAATTTTTATAGATGATGGATCTGATGACGATACATTAAATATACTTAATTCAATTGCTGAAAAAAATGATTTCGTCAAAGTATTATCTTTCACTAGAAATTTTGGACACCAATCAGCAATACTTGCTGGATATGAGTTTGCAAAAGGAGATTTTATAATTTCAATGGATGGAGATATGCAAGATCCTCCAAGTTTAATTATTGATATGTTGAAAAAAATAGAAAATACAGATGCCGAAGTAGTCTATGCAATTAGAGAAAAAAGGACTTCTGATATGTTTTTTAAAAAAAATTCAGCAAAAATTTTTTATAAATTCTTTAACTACTTAAGCTCTGAAAGTAAGTTGGAAAATGTTGGCGATTTCAGATTAATTACAAAAAAAGTATTAATTAAGATTTTAGAATTAAAAGAAAAAGAAATTTTTTTGAGAGGCATGATATCTTGGACAGGTTTTAAAAGTGAAAAAGTATTTTACGATAGGCCAAAAAGGATATCTGGTGAAACAAAATTTACTAACAAAAAAATGATAAACTTAGCATTAAATGGCTTAATACAATTTTCATCTAAACCTTTAGAATTGACTTTTTTAATAGGTGTATTTATGGCTTTATTTAGTTTTTTATCAGGTCTAATAGTATTATTTATTAAAATATTTACAGATATTTTTGTACCAGGCTTAGCATCTATAATTTTAGTTATAATATTTTTTTGTAGTATTCAGATATTCTTAATTGGTTTAATTGGAATTTATTTGAGTAAAATATTTAATCAGGTGAAAAAAAGACCAAGATTTTTAATTAAAACAAAAATAAACTTAGATTAAATGTTTTCAAAAAATTCTCTTATATCTTTAACTAAAGGTGCATTAATTCAGAATTCGCCAGTATATGTTCAATATTATATAACAGCCAGATGTAATTTGACATGTGAACAATGCAATATAATTTATGCAAATGCTGATGTAGAGGAAATTTCAATAGATAAAATAAAAAAAATTGCTGATAATTTTTCAAAAATCAAGGTGGCAATTGTCCTGCTAACTGGGGGAGAGCCATTTGCGAGAAAAGATCTTCCTGAAATAATAAGAGAGTTTGAAATGAGAGGTATTCATGTAAGGATGCAAACAAATGGTTTAGCATCTGAGGAACAAATAGCAAAAGTAGTTGAATCGGGAGGAAAAGATATTTCGATTTCTTTAGACAGCTTAAATGGATTGATACAAGATAAAATTAATGGTGGCTTTAAAAAATCTTGGGATAGAGCAATAGACTCTATAGTTAACTTTAGTAAGTATTTACCAAAAAAAAACAGTTTTGCATCATTAGGATGTGTGATGTCTAAAAATAATCTTGATGATATAAAAGATGTTATAGAGTTTGGTAGCAAAATTTCATGGCATACTTCATTGGTGCCCATTCATATTACAGAGCAAAGTGTTCCAAGGGGATTTAGGACATTTGATAAAAGTTTAAAATTTAACGAACATGAAATTGAAAAAGCTACTAAATTGATTGATGAAATAAGAGAAATGAGAAATAATGGTTATTTGCTTTATGATAGTGACCAATATTTAGATGATATAAAAAAATTTATATCTGGTAAAGAAATAACATGGAGAGATAAAAATCAAAAAATTTGCGACTCGCCAAATTTATATTTTGCTTTATTGCCAAATGGTGAATTTGCACCTTGTTGTGATTATAGATTGTCAAATGAATATTTTGCATACAATGATAATTTTCCAAGTATTTATAAAGATAGAAATTTCAGAAATGAGGTAAAATCAATTGTTAGTAAGTGTGATGGATGTATGTATGGTAGTTACCCAGAAATTTCAATATCAATGAGATTTATGAAGGCAAAACTTCAAAGAGCAAAAAACGTTTTTTTTAAATTCACATCAAAAGAGATGGCCGCTTACAAAAGATTATGTATTGGAAATAATTGAAAAGATTTTACAGAATAAAAATGCCAAAAAAAATAAGATTTGAAAGTTTTAAGTATCATTTTTTAAAAATATTATCAAAAACTATAAATGACCAAGTTGTTAGAAAATTTGATAAAGAAAAACTTATAAATAATATTAAATTTAAACCTATAGATAAAAGTGTGAAAGTAAGTTGGGAATATCCAAATTTAGGAGATTGTATTTTTGATATTAAAAATGTTTATTTTTATCAGAGAGAAAATAATAAATTTAATGAAATTAAAGAAATAAAAAATAAAAATGATAAATATTTCATTTCCTGTGTTAATATTTTTTTAGATAAAATAAATTTAAATGAATAATAAAATAAAAGAAGAACAAAAGTTTCATGATGAGTGGGCATCGTCTGAACAGGTTGAATTAATTGATCCTGTTGCTACTTGCGAAGCATGTACATCTCCAGAATTAAGATGGATTTTTAAAAAATTGGGAAGTTTGGAAAATAAAAAAGTTCTTGATATTGGATGTGGACTTGGAGAAGTAAGTGTTTATTTTGCACTTAAAAAAGCAGAGGTGTATTCAACAGATTTATCAATAAAAATGTTGAAAGCTACAAATGAATTGGCAAAAAAATTTAATGTAAATTTAGAAACATTTCAATCGTCAGCTGAAGAAATTAACATAAGTGAAGACATAAAATTTGACATAATTTATTGTGGAAATTTACTCCATCATGTGAATATTGAAGAGACTATTCTAAGAATAAAAAAATTTCTAAAAAAAGATGGTATTTTTGTTAGTTGGGATCCTTATTATTATAACCCAATAATTAATGTCTACAGAAAGATAGCATATAAAGTTAGGACAAAAGATGAAGTTCCTCTAAAAAATATTGATATTAAAATAATTCAATCAAACTTCAGAAAAACAGAATTAAAATTTTTTTGGATAACCACTTTATTCATCTTTCTTTACATGTTTATCATACAAAGAAAAAATCCAAATAAGGTAAGATACTGGAAAGATATTATTAAAGAACATAAGAGTTGGGAAAAAATATATTATCCATTAGAGGCAGTTGATAACTTCTTAATCAAATTATTTCCTTTTTTGAAATATCTGACATGGAATGTGGCAATGATTTCAAAGAATTAATTTTTTGAAATTATTTTTTTTGAATAATCAATATATCGTTTTGCGTAATCCTCAAACGTAAATTTACCTAAAACTTTTTGTCTGGCTTTTTTACCCATTAATGCAATTTTTTTTTTATTTTTAAAAGCAAACAATAATTTTTTTTTTATTTCATTAGTACTGAATGGTTTAATTATGAAACCATCAACACCATTTTTTATTACATCTTTTGACATTGTATTTAATGTGATTATAGCTGGTGTTTCATTTAACATTGATTGAATTAAAGTAAGTGGCCCTCCATCTTGAGGAGAAGGATGACAGAAAATGTTAGAAAATTGATAAAATTTCTTTAATTCTTTAATATTTTTATGACCATGCAAAATAATATTCGGATTATTAATTCTATTTACCAAATTTTTAATATATTTTTCAGATTTTCCTACTAAATGTAATTTTGAATTTTTTAAATTTAAATCATTAAATGCATTAATTAAGTAAGGCAACCCTTTTCCAATTGTGATTCCACCCACATAGAGAATATTAAAATTATTTAGTTGTATTTTTTTTTTATTAAAATTAAAGTTTTTGGCATTTACTCCAACGGGGTTTAAAAAAAATTTATTTTTAATATTACGTTTATTAAAAGTTTTTTTAACAAAATTGGAAGTAATGGTAATTTTATCAACTAATTTATATTCTTCTTCCTCTCTCTTTATGCTTGAGCTCAATATTTTAGGATAATTTATGTTATATTTCTTGTACTCTTTTTGCATAATTTCATTTTGGTCTTTAATATGAATTGATCCTTTTTCTATAAAAGTAAGTTTATTTTTATTCTTAATTTTTTTAAGAGTTTTTAGTGATACTGATGACCAACCTATAAAAACATTAAAATTCTTTGGAATAATAAAAGAAACAATTAAATCATAAATTTCATTAAGAAAACCAATGAATATTCTTCGATATTTTAGTGGAAGAATATTTATAGTTTTTCTTACTATTAACAAATAAGTTAAAGAAATTATTTTTTCTTTAGGAATATAATAATTTTTTTCTATAAAATTTTTAGGGTATGTTGTAATTAATTTTTTTAAACAATTTTTTTTATTTAATTCAGAAGCTAATTCTAGTGAGTGGAATCTATCTTTAGATGAAACAATAAAATTTATCTTTTTCAACTTTAATTTTTAATTAATTTTATATCATTTTCAATCATTTCAGACATAATATCTTGTATATTTTTTTTTGGTCTAAAATTAATTATTTTTTTTGATAATCTGTTATCTCCTTTAAGATTATCAACTTCATTGGGTCTAAAAAATTTTTTATTGATTTTTACAATCTTTCTTTTAGTTTTTTTATCAATACCATACTCGTTTTCATTTTTACCTTTCCAAATAATCTTTATTCCAACAATATTAAAAGATAACTCTATTAACCTTTTAATTGATATACTTTTTCCAGTTGAAACAACTAAATCTACTGGATTTTTTAATTGAAGCATTTTCCACATTGCCTCTACATAGTCCTCGGCATGACCCCAATCTCTTTTTGATTTCAAATTACCCACTTCCAGTACTGTATTTTTGTTACAAACAATATTTGCTACAGCTTTTGATACTTTTCTTGTAATAAAATTTTCACCTCTAAATTTACTTTCATGATTAAATAATATTCCATTAACACAAAACATTTTGTATGATTCCCTGTAGCATTTAGTTATCCAATAACTATAAAGTTTTGCTACGCCATAAGGACTTTTTGGATAAAATGGTGTTTTTTCATTTTGTATTTTAGATACTCCACCAAATAATTCAGATGTAGAAGCTTGATAAAATTTTATTTTCTTATTTACATTTTTAATGGCCTCTAAAATGTTTAAGGTACCAATACCATCAACATTTGAAGTATACTCAGGTAAATCAAAACTTATACCAACATGACTTTGTGCGGCTAAATTATAAATCTCATTAGGTTTAATTTTCTTTATTAAATTGAGAGTAGATATAGAGTCAGTAACATCTCCATAGTGCAGATCACAATTTTTTGTTTTATCAAAAAAAATTTCATCAATTCTTAAATTTTCGACTATCGAGTTTCGTCTTCTAACTCCATGAACAAAATAGCCTTTTTTTATAAGAAGTTTGGATAGATAATAACCATCTTGTCCTGTTACACCAAAAATTAATGCTTTTTTCATATGATTAATTTATCTCTACAACATTTTTATAAAAAATTAAACTTTTTTACATTTTTAATTAATTTAAGTATTAATCAAAATCAGTTTACTTAATATAAAGTTAATTTCGTTTAATGAAAAAAATATTTATTTTTTTTAGTTTTTTTATTTTTTATCTAATTGCAATAGAACTTATTATTCAACAAACTCAATTAACGTCAAAATTTGGATGGCAAAAAAAAAAATCATTAAGTGAAAGAATAGAAAATTATGAAAGTTCAAATTCCTTAAAAAAAATTGTTTTTATTGGAGATTCTATGATTGAACAATTTTTGGATAGCAATAAAAATATGATCGATATTTCAACTCAAAATTTTAACAAATCAAATTATGATTTTTTCAATTTTGGTTTTTCGGGTCAAGGAATACCTCATTATCTGAAAATCTTAACAAAAATTAATGATAAAGAGAAACCACATTCTGTATATATTTTTATTGATAATGCATCAGACTTTTTAGATTATTATTTGGAAGCTATAGAAAAATCAAAAGAACGTAAAATAGATTATTCTTTAATAAGAGATATTGATGGAGATTCATTCAATTTAAAAAATGTTTTAAAAAATTCAATTTTATTAAATTATATTTATAGACATTTTATCAAAAGATATTTGAAGGTTGATTTTGGAAATTCTTTAAAAAAAAATGTAGATTATCTGATTAAAACTTTAGATGTAGATGAAAAATATTATTTGAAAAATTTATCTGAGGTAAATGAAGAACTTTATTTAAATGCTCAATCAGACATCAATAATTCTTTTTGGATGTCAATTTCATTAACTTTCAGGGAAATGAAAATTGAAAATCATTTAGGCTATGTTAAGAATAAAGATTTAATAGATAGATTTATTATTGATGATTTCACTTATTTAACTAATTTTTGCAAAAAAAATTTAATTTCATGTAATATAGTTTTTCTAGAGGATCATTTGTATTTAGACAGTAAGTATTCAAATTTTTATGAAAATTTAAATTTTGACTTTGATCATTCTCTAATTGGTACTAAAAACTATTATCAAAAATTGATTGAAGAATTTTTAAAAGATAAAAATATTTTCACTTACGATTTGTTAAATAATTTAAAAGTTGATGATTATCTTTATATTAAAAACGATCATCATTTTAATTATTTAGGTCATAAATTAGCATCAAAAAGATTATCAAAAATTTTTCATGATAAATATAGTGATTAGTTTTTTTTAAAGCATAATATAAGATAATCTATTAAAGATATGATTATTTATGAATTAAATAATATTTGATTATTATATGATTAGTAAAAGTTCAAAAATCTTTGTTGCTGGACATAAAGGTTTGGTTGGTTCTGCAATTTTAAGAAAATTAAGAGAAAAAAAATATAAAAATATCTATGTAAAAAAAGAAATGAACTTGATTCAAAAAATTTTGAAAAAGTAAAGAATTATTTAAATAAAATCAAACCTGATGCAGTTGTCTTAGCTGCAGCCAAAGTGGGTGGTATTCAAGCAAATAATAGTTTTGCAGCAGATTTTATTTATGAAAATTTAGAAATTCAAACAAATGTAATTCACTCAAGTTATTTAGTTGATGTAAAAAACATAATTTTTTTAGGATCAAGCTGTGTTTATCCAAAATTTAGCAAACAGCCAATAAAAAAAAATATCTTTTATCTGGAATGTTAGAACCAACTAATGAACCTTACGCTATAGCAAAGATTGTAGGTGTAAAAATGTGCGAAAGTTATCACAAACAATATAAATTAAATTATAAATGTTTAATGCCATGTAATGCATATGGCCTTAATGATAGTTATGATCCTCTAAAGTCTCACTTTTTTTCAGCACTGATCAAAAAAATTGTTGATGCTATCAGATTTAGGCAAAAAAAATAAGTATTTGGGGTAACGGCAAACCATTAAGAGAATTAATTTATAGTGACGATATTGCGGATGCATGTTTATTTTTTTTAAAAAAAACTTCAAAAAGTTTGATTAATATTGGAACAGGTACTGACAAAAGTATCTCAGAATATGTACATCTAATTATGAAACACTTAGGTGTAAAATTTAAAATATCTTACTGAAAAAATAAACCCAATGGAACTATGAGAAAAGTTTTAGATGTTTCATTAGCCAAAAAATATGGTTGGAAACATAAAAACTCGCTTAAAAAGGGATTAACAATAACAATTAATGATTATACAAAAAGATACTTATTGTAGTTTAAAATTTTTATTAATTGACTTTGCTCTAAATTAAAATATACATCATGTGCCTGGTGATTATTGCGAAAGTGTAATACCCGATCCCATTCCGAACTCGGCAGTCAAGCCTTTCAGCGCCAATGGTACTTTGTCTTAAGACACGGAAGAGTAGGACATTGCCAGGCATATCTAAAATGAAAAATCTCATAATCGTTACAGGTGGAGCGGGATTTGTTGGATCAAATCTAATTGAATTATTATTGAAGAAAACTAATTATAAAATAATTAGTTTAGATAACTATTCATCAGGATCAAAAAAAAATCATATCAATCATAAAAGAGTTAAATACTTAAAAGGTGATACTTCAAAAATTGATAAAATATTAAATAAATATAAAAAAAAAATTAATGCTTTTTTTCATTTTGGAGAGTTTGCAAGAATTTTTCAAAGTTTTAAAAAATTTGATGAATGCTATCAATCAAATTCAATTGGTTCAAAAGCAGTTTTTAAATTTTGCTTAGATAATAATATAAAATTAATTTATTCAGCAACTTCTGCAAGTTTGGGAAACAAAGGTGATGATAAAAATCTTTCTCCCTATGCTTTTACAAAATCTAAAAATTTAGAATTGTTAGAAAATTTAAAAAAATGGTTTAACTTTAAATTTGAGGTTATTTTTTTTTATAATGTTTATGGACCAAGACAAATTAAAGTTGGAGATATGGCAACTGTAATTGGAATATTTGAAAATCAATATCAATATAGAAAACCTTTAACTGTTGTTAAACCTGGTACTCAGACAAGACGATTTACTCATATTAATGACACTGTTCAAATTTGTTATGAAGCATTCAAAGCTGATAAGTGCAAATATTATAGTATTAGTAATAAAAACTCATATTCAATATTAGAAGTTGCAAAAATGTTTAAAAGCAAAATCAAGTTCTTAAAACCAAGATTAGGTGAAAGATATGCTTCTGCTTTAACCAAAATGTCAAGTAATAACAAAATAATACAAAAATATGGAAAATTACAATTGAAAGATTATGTAAGTTCCTTTATTAAAAGCTAAAATTATGAAAATTAAAAGCTCATTAAAATCTATTAAAAAAAGAGATTTAAACTCTAAGCTTGTTAGAAGAAGAGGTAGAGTTTACGTGATTAACAAAACGAACCCAAAATTTAAAGCAAGACAGAAATAGTTTTATGGATAATGAAAACCATAAAAATACTTGGAATAATTTTACCAAATTTGTTTTATGGGGAACAGTTGCTGTAATTACAGTTTTAGTTTTAATGGCAATATTTCTATTATAATATCAAACTTAAATTTTTATGAATTTAGCTTCAATTTCAGAAAACCATAATATTGAAAAACGAATAGCTATAACTCCAGAAATTGCAAAAAAATATATTAGTTTAGGATTTAATTTAACATTACCAAATAATTATGGAACCCACTTAGGTTTCAGTGATGAAGATTATAAAAATTTAGGAGTTAATTTTTTAGATAATGAAGATGAAATAATTAAAAGTTCTGAAATTGTCATTCAATTAGGATTGCCAGTTGAAGAAAAGTTGTCGTTATTTAAAGAAAACCAAACTTTAATAGGTTCGTTAAATGCATTTTTAAATAAAGAAAAATTAGAGAATTTAAAATCCAAAAAAATAAATTGTTTTTCATTAGAGTTGCTACCAAGAATAACAAGAGCGCAATCAATGGATATTTTATCATCACAAGCTAACCTAGCTGGTTATAAAGCTGTAGTGGAGGCTTTCCAAGTTTATGAAAAAGCAATTCCAATGATGATGACAGCAGCTGGAACTGTTCCTGCTGCAAAAGTATTAGTAGTTGGAGCAGGAGTTGCTGGACTTCAAGCGATAGCAACTGCAAAAAGAATGGGAGCCATTGTATTTGCAACTGATGTCAGAATGACATCTAAAGAACAGGTTGAAAGTTTGGGTGGTAAATTTTTAACTGTTGAAGGATCTGAAAATTTAGAAACCGAAGGTGGCTATGCAAAAGAAGCTTCAGATGAATTTAAAAAGAAACAGGAAGAATTATTAACAGAGACATTAAAAAAAATTGATATAATAATTTGTACTGCTTTAATTCCAGGTAAAGAAGCTCCCAAAATTATTAAAGAAGATATGTTTAAAAATTTACAACCAGGTTCAGTTATTTATGATTTAGCAGCTGTTCAAGGAGGAAACACAGTTTTTACTGAAGCTGATAAAACTGTCGAAAAAGATGGTATTAAAATTTTGGGGGAGGCAAATATTTTAAACAAATTGCCTGTATCAGCTTCTAATTTATATGCTAAAAATGTATTTAATTTTATCTCTAATTTATATGATAAAGAAAATAAGAAACTAAGTATTAATTTAGAAGATGAAATAATAGAGAAAACACTTATTAAATAGTACTATGGAGATAGATCCCTTTATATTTAGATTAAGCATATTCATTTTATCAATATTTGTTGGTTACTATGTTGTGTGGAGTGTAACGCCTTCATTACACACTCCATTAATGTCAGTCACAAATGCAATCTCTTCAGTAATTATTGTAGGTGCAATAATTGCAGCTTTATCTGGAAGTGAAGGAAAAGTTTTTTCATCATCCAGTATATATGGATTTTTAGCAATTATTTTAGCAGCAGTTAATATCTTTGGTGGTTTTTTAGTTACTCAAAGGATGCTTGCTATGTATAAAAAAAAGAAAAAGGATAAATAATGTCTGCAAACTTATCTGCAATTTTATATTTGGTATCTGGGGTATTATTTATTTTAGCTTTGAGAGGTTTATCCTCACCTGAAACTTCGAGACAAGGTAATTTATTTGGAATAATCGGAATGGTTATTGCTGTAACAGTTACATTTCTGTCAGTTGGTAATTTTAGCTCTGGATTTATTTATGTTCTGATATTTTTAGCTATCGGTGGAAGCATTGGTGCATTTATAGCATACCGTATACCGATGACTGCAATGCCAGAATTAGTAGCTGGATTTCATAGTTTAGTTGGTTTAGCTGCGGTATTTGTTGCAATCTCTGCATTTATAAATCCAGCTGCATTCAATTTAGGTACACCAGGAAATATTAAGCTTGCAAGTTTAATAGAGATGGCAATTGGAGCAGCTGTTGGTGCAATTACTTTTTCTGGATCCGTTATAGCTTTTTTAAAATTACAAGGAATAATGTCAGGTGCGCCTATAACCTTTAAAGGTCAACACTTATTAAATGCATTATTATTAATATTAATTGTAATTTTAACAATTTATCTTTGCTCAACACAATCTACCAATTTATTTTGGTTATTAATAGCAGTATCTTTTTTAATTGGATTTTTAATCATTATTCCTATTGGTGGTGCAGACATGCCGGTTGTGATTTCGATGTTGAATTCTTACTCTGGTTGGGCTGCAGCGGGAATTGGATTTACTTTGGAAAATACAGCACTAATTATTACTGGTGCTTTAGTTGGATCATCAGGAGCAATACTTTCATATATAATGTGTAAGGGAATGAACAGATCATTCTTTAATGTAATATTAGGTGGTTTTGGTGCTACTGATCAAGCAACTGGAGGTCAAAGTAAAGAACAAAGACCAGTAAAAAGTGGTAATGCAGACGATGCAGCTTTTTTAATGAAAAATGCTTCATCAGTTATAATTGTTCCAGGATATGGAATGGCAGTTGCGCAAGCTCAACATGCCCTTCGAGAAATGGTCGACACACTAAAAAAGAACGACATAAAGGTATCTTATGCAATTCACCCTGTAGCAGGACGAATGCCTGGACACATGAATGTATTGTTGGCGGAAGCAAATGTACCATATGATGAAGTATTTGAATTAGAGGAGATTAATAACGATTTTGCAAATGCAGATGTTGCATTTGTAATTGGTGCAAATGATGTTACTAATCCTGTAGCAAAAACAGATCCACAAAGCCCAATTTATGGAATGCCAGTTCTAGATGTGGAAAAATGTAAATCAGTGTTATTTGTTAAAAGAAGTTTGTCTCCTGGGTATGCAGGAATTGATAATGATTTATTTTATAAAGAAAATACATTGATGTTATTTGCGGATGCAAAAAAAATGACTGAAGATATTACCAAGAATTTATAAGATTTAATGAATACAAAAATTTTTTGTGATATTGCAGATTTATCTTCAATTAAAAAATTTAATAAGAAACTGATTGTAAAAGGATTTACAACAAATCCAAGCCTAATGAGAAAAGCTGGAGCTAAAGATTACAAATCATACTCTAAACATATTCTAAAAGTTTGTAAAAACAAACCAATTTCATTTGAAGTATTTGCTGATGATCAAATATCTATGATTGAACAAGGAAAAGAAATAAATTCTTGGGGGAAAAATGTTTACGTCAAAGTTCCGGTAGTGAATTCGAAAAATAAATTTTCAGGCAAAGTTATTAAAGAGCTAAATAGTAATAATATTAAGTTGAATATAACTGCAGTATACACAGCCAAACAAACTTCAAAAATACTTAAAGTAATAAATAAGAAAACAAAAGTAATTATATCTATTTTTGCTGGAAGAGCAGGAGACACTGGCAAAGATCCAATTCCAGAATTTGTTAAAAGTATAAAATTAGCAAAGAAATTTAAAAATGTAGAAATCTTATGGGCTAGTGTGAGAGAACCATATAATTTTTTGCAAGCTAAACAAATAGGGTGTCATATAATCACTATCCCACCAACTTTAATTGAAAAAATTGAAAAGTTCGGTAAGTCTTTTAACCAGCTAACTGTTGAAACAGTCAAAGCATTTTTAATCGATAGCAAAAAATCTAATTTTACATTATAGATTAATTGGTTGCGGGGGACGGATTTGAACCGCCGACCTTCAGGTTATGAGCCTGACGAGCTACCAGACTGCTCCACCCCGCGATATATTCAAATTCTATTCTTGAGTTTATTTAACTTTTTAACTCTTTTAATGTTTTCTTGAAGAATTCTTTTTTTCTTTTCGGAAGGTTTTTCGTATGTATTTTTTAATTTAATAACTTTAAAAAAACCGTCTCTTTGCAGTTTTCTTTTTAAAACCCTTAATGCTTGTTCAACATTATTATCTTTAACTTCTATTTTAATAACTACCTCCAAAAAAGTGGTTTGTTATCACTTTTATTAATTTATGTCTATTAGTTTTGTTCATTATATACTTGTTTGACTAACTTTATTTTGTTTTTCTTTTTCCTTTTTCTCTCTCTTAATTCTTCTTTCAGCTTTTTCTATTGCATCCATTAGATCTTTTTGAGAAAATAAATTTAATGCTACTGGATCTTTAGGATTAAGATTATTGTAATTCCAGTAACTTTTATTTCTTATAGAAGTTACAGAATTTTTTGTAATTCCAACCAATTTAGCTATTTGTGAATCCTTTAAAATATTATGTTGTCTGATAAGCCACAAAGCAGAATCAGGTTTATCTTGTCTTTTTGAAAGAGGGATATACTTTTTTATTTTCTTTTCATCATTTGAAATCTCAATATCGCTACTCTTGATTTGTAGCGGTCTATTCTCATCTTCAGATGATAATTCTATTTCTTCTCTTGAAAGTTGTCCTGAAATAATTGGATTATAAGCTTTAATCCCTTTCGCAACTTCCCCATCTGCTATACCTTGTATTTCTACTTCGTGTAGTTTGCAGAAATCTGCAATCTGTTTAAATGTAAGAGTTGTGTTTTCTACTAACCAAACAGCAGTAGCCATTGGCATTAGAGGTGCATTTGACATTTAATTTTTCTTTTCTGATTTAAAGTTTTGAAATTTTTTATTAAATTTACTTATTCGACCTTTATCCATTAATTTCTGCTTTCCACCCGTCCACGCAGCGTGTGATTTTGGATCAATTTCAAGTTTAAGTAAATCACCTTCAGCACCCCAAGTTGATTTTGTTTCAAATTGTGTGCCATCAGTCATTTCTACTTTTATGGTATGATAGTTTGGATGAATATTTTTTTTCATGCGGAGACTTATAACAAAAGAAAATTTTAAAACAATTAAAAGTTAACTAATTTTTCAAGCATTTTACTATTAATTGCACTACTTGAAGCTCGGATATCAATATTCTTTATATCAAACTTGTTGATTTCGTTAATTATTCCACCAGCCTCTACAACCATCAAAGCACCAGCTGCAACATCCCAAATATTTATTTTATTATGAAAAAAACCATCAAGTCTTCCACAGGCCACATACGCGAGATCAAGTGCTGCACATCCACTACATCTCATATTTAGGTCACTAAATTTTGTACCTTCATGATTACTTGAAAATAAACAATCTTCGGTAGAATTTTTTTTTGACACTCTTAGTCTTTGATTATTTAGATATGCCCCCTTGTTTTTTTCAGAGAAAAACATTTCATCTTTTATTGGGTCAAAAATTAATCCACTTATAATTTCGTTATTAGAGATGTGAGCAATACAAATAGCAAAGTGTGGAATTCCATGAAGAAAATTAGTGGTTCCATCTATTGGATCTATAATCCAAAAATTTTCCTTGTCCTTGTTATTTATCTTGCCGGTTTCTTCTGTTATAAAGGAGTAATTTTTTTTTGATTTAGATAATTCTTCTATTAAAATTTTTTCTACATTTTTATCTGTTTTTGTAACAAAATCGTAAGGGCCCTTTTTAGAAACTTGTAATTTTTCCACTTCACCAAAATCTCTTATTACAGATTTAGATGCTTTTTCAGCAGCTTTTATCATTAAATTAAGATTTGAAGATATCGATATCATTTCAAATCTTTTTTACGTATTCTAAATTTCGAGTATCAACAATTACGTCGTCTCCTGCCTCTATAAACGGTGGAACTTGAATATTTAAACCATTATCTAAGGTTGCAGGTTTATAAGATGAGGATACAGTTTGACCTTTTAGTGCTGCATCAGTAGTTTCAATTTTACACTGTATCTGATTTGGTAATTCAACTGAAATTGGATTTTCATTATAAAAACTTACAGATACCTCAAGATTTTCAGTTAATAATTTACCTTGTTCTCCAATAATTTCTTTTTTAATTTCAATTTGTTCAAAAGTTTTGGGTTCCATAAAAAAATAATTAACATCATCTTCATACATATAATTATATTTATTCTCATCTAGTGATGCTTTTTCTACAGTTTCACTAGATCTAAATCTTTCATTTAGTTTGGTATTTTTACCAACACTTTTCATTTCAACCTGTGCAAACGCACCACCTTTTCCAGGTTTTACATGTTGTGTTTTTAAAACTTGCCAAAGATCATTTTTATATTCCAATAGCATTCCAACTCTAATTTCACTTGCATTTATTTTCATATTAAACTTTCTATAGCTTCTACAGGTTTGTATTTTTTATTGTTCCAAATATAGCCTGAGATAGCTAAAAAATTTACATTGTTCAATAAAAGTTTTTTATAGTTCTCATTTGTTATTCCACCAATAGCTACGATAGGAATATTTGTTAATTTCTTTACTTTATTCAAAGTTTCTATTTTAGCACTGTATTTAACTTTTTTTGTTTTTGTTGGAAAAAAAGCACCAAACGCAATGTAATTAGCTTTATTTTTAATTGCCTCTTTTGCAAGTTTAATTGAGTTATGACATGTTATACCAATAATTTTATTTCTAATTATTTTTTTGGCCTCTTTAATATTCATATCTTTTTGCCCCAAATGACATCCATCAGCGTTTAATTTTTTTGCAATAATTGGGTCATCATTAACAATAAATTTTACTCTATTATTTTTACATATTTGTCTAATTTTTTTTCCTATCAAAATTTTTTTCTTAAAAGAGTATTGTTTAAATCTCATTTGAAAAAAACTAATTTTATCTGATTTTAATACTTTGTTTAGATTTTGGTAAAAATCCTTCTTAATTTTATTTGGAGAGATAAGATAGATAAATTTTTTTTTATTTATTCTCAAGATCGCTTGACCATTTGCCTTGAGCAGCTAAAGTACACATTCTTGCTCTATGGTTAAATACATGCTGTGTTTCGGTGATTTTAGTTGTATCTTTAGACCAAAATTTAAGAGCACTTTGTTGTAAAGCTCTACCATATGAATAGGTCATTATAAAATTGGTACTATTGTTCATGTTAATTAAATTTAGATTTTCTGTTGCTTCTATTTCGGATTGACCTCCAGACAAGAAAGCTATCCCTGGGACCTCCGTTGGCACTGAATTTTTAAGACATTCAAGTGTTTTGTCTGAAACTTCTTCATTAGAGATTTTGTTTTTTGAATTACTGCCAGCTAAAATCATATTTGGCTTTAATATAATCCCTGACAAATCAGTTTTATTCAAAATTAATTCTTCAAAGCAATTTTTTATAACTTCTGAAGTTTTTTCCAAACACTCATCTGCTGAATGATCACCATCCATCAAAACCTCTGGTTCTACTATAGGAACCATCCCACATTCTTGAACTAAAGCGGCATATCTTGCAAGTGCATGAGCATTGGAATGAATTGCAAGTTTGCTAGGATAGTTATTGCTTATTGAATAAACACCTCTCCATTTTGTAAATCTTGCACCAAGCTCGTAGTATTTTTTTAATCTTTCTCTTAGCCCGTCTAACCCTTCTGTAATTTTTTCCTCTGGAGAGTTTGCTAAGTTTTTTGCACCCGTATCTACTTTAATTCCAGGTACTGCTCCACTAGCAGAGATTAATTCAGGAATTGATTTACCTAAACTTGAAATTTGGTTTATTGTTTCATCGTATAAGATCACACCACCGATACAATCTTTCATACTTTCTGAACTAAAAAGAGTTTCTCTAAAAGCTAGTCTGTTTTTTGGTGTAGATTCAACATTAACAGCCTCAAGTCTTTTCGTCATAGTTCCGTTACTTTCATCTGCCGCAAGTATTCCTTTGCCATTTGAAAGTATTTTAAGAGCTATTTTATTTAGTTCTGACATATCAATTTAAAGCGCTTATACCAGGAAGTTCTTTTCCTTCAAGATATTCCAAAAATGCTCCACCTGCGGTTGAAACAAAATTAAATTCTTTAGCAGCATTTAAAGAATTAATTAATGAAACGGTATCTCCACCACCTACAACAGAGTAAATTTTATTTTCTTTATTTCTTTCAATTATTTTTTTTGCAATTGCAGCACTTCCATTAGCAAAATTGGGATTTTCAAAATAACCAGCAGGACCGTTCCATAATATAGTTTTTGTATTATCTATAATGTTACATATACTTTCAACAGTTTTTGGACCTATATCCAAAATCATTTCATCTAATTTAATTTGATTTAATTCTTTAATTTCAGGTTGACCATTCAAATCATTTGCCACGATTACATCTTCTGGAAAAATTATATTACATTCTTTTTCTTTTGAATATGAGAGTATATCATTAACTATAGAATTAACATTTTCTTCCTTAAGAGATTTTCCTATATTGTGTCCATTGTGTTCAATTAAGTTATTCGCCATTGCACCCACAATTACTATGTTATCAAATTTTGGAATTAAATTTTTAATAATATTGATTTTAGTAGAAATTTTAGATCCTCCAATTATGCAAGTAACAGGTTTAATTATATTAGATGTAATTTTTTTTAATGCATCAATCTCTAAATCTAGTTGTAATCCTGAAAAAGAAGGTAAAAATTTTGAAATTTCACAAACAGATGTATGAGCTCTATGTGAGCATGAAAAAGCATCATTTACATAAATATCACCTAAGCTTGCTAAATGTTTTGCAAAATTAGTATCATTTTTTTCTTCATCTGGATAAAATCTTATATTTTCAATTAATAAAATTTTTTCATTAAAATTATCAAGCATATCTTTTTTTATTTCATAAATATTTTTTTCAATAAGTTTTATTTTTTCATTTAATTTTTTTTCTATATCTTTTTGAATTGGTTTTAACGAAAGATCTTTTATTATTTTTCCTTTAGGTCTACCGACATGAGATAAGATAATTATTTTTGAATTTTGCTTTAATAAAAATTTAATTGTTGGAAGAACTTTGTCAATTCTTGTAGTGTCAGTTATTTTACCATTCTCAAGAGGTACATTTAAATCCAATCTTAAAATAACTTTTTTACCTGCCAGGTCTGTTAATCTGGAAATACTTTGCATTAAGAATTTTGATGAATAAACTCTGCAATATCGCACATACGATTTGAAAAACCCCATTCATTATCATACCATGCTGAAATTTTACCCATATTGTCACCAACAACATTAGTAAGCGATCCGTCAACTATGGCAGATGCGGGGTTATGATTAAAATCAATTGATACTAACTTTTCATAAGTAATTTCAAGTACATTTTTTAGATTATTTTTAGATGCTAATTCAAAGGATTTATTTATATTTTCTTTGTCGATATTCTTTTTTGTAGTGAAAACTAATTCTACAAGTGAAACATTTGGGGTAGGTACTCTCATTGCAACTCCCTCTAATTTACCTTTCAAGCTAGGAATTATTTCACCAATTGCTTTTGATGCACCAGTAGATGTTGGTACAATTGATTGACTTGCTGATCTCGCTCTTCTTGGGTCTTTATGAGAATTATCTAGAATTCTCTGATCACTTGTAAACGCGTGAATGGTAGTCATAAATCCTTTTTCAATTTCAAAATTTTCATTTAGCGTATGTACAACTGGAGCCAAACAGTTTGTGGTGCATGATGCGGCTGAGATTATTTGATCATTACTGGTTATATCTTTTTCATTTACACCAAATACAATTGTTTTGTCTGCGTTTTTACATGGCGCAGATACTATTACTTTTTTTGCTCCATTTTTTATATGAGCTAAAAGTTTTTCTTTAGAATTAAATTTTCCTGTACATTCAAAAACATAATCAACATCAAATTTTTTCCAGTCTATATTTTCAATATTAGACTCCTGTGAAAATGTGATTTTTTCATTGTTTATTATTAAGTGACTTTCGTCAAAATCTAAATCAGCATTAAATTTACCATGAATTGAGTCATATTTTATCAGTGTACAAGTAGTCTCAGAATTTGATCTATTGTTTATGTGCTGTATTTTTATTTTTTTATCTTGGCTTTCTATTATTGATCGAACTACCATTCGACCAATTCTACCCATTCCATTAATTCCAACTTTAATTGTCATAATTAGTTTTTAATTAAATTTTTTGATTTGTTAGTTATATTTTCTTTTGTTAGCCCAAAATATTTATATATTTCTTTAAACGGTGCACTTTTACCAAATTCATTAATTCCAAAATTTTTTCCATTTTCTCCAACATACTTTTTCCAACAATCACTAGATCCAGCTTCTATAGAGATTTTATTTTTAGTTTCATTTAGTATTTTATTTTTATAAGTTTTACTTTGTTTATCAAAAAGCTCCATACAAGGTACTGAAATAACTTTAGAATAAATTTTATCTTTAGCAAGTTTATGACTCACTTCGATTGCAAGATTTACTTCAGAACCACTTGCCAAAATTGTTAATTTAATTTTCTTATTTGTTCTAAGCACTTCATAAGCACCAAGTGAGCATTTATTATTTGAGGAATATTTTTTTCTGATTGGATCTAAATTTTGTCTTGTTAGAGACAATACACTCGGAGTCTTTGTAGTTTTTAAAGCATGCTCCCAGCATTCAATTGTTTCAATTCTGTCTGCAGGTCTAAACACATTTAGATTTGGAATTGATCTTAAACCAGATAATTGTTCAATTGGTTGATGTGTTGGCCCATCTTCACCTAAGCCAATTGAATCATGTGTCATTACATAAATAACTCTTTGTTGCATTAGAGCTGATAATCTTATCGATGGTTTACAGTAATCAGAAAATATTAAAAAAGTACCACCATAAGGAATAAAATTACTGTGGAGTGAGATTCCATTCATTATCCCACTCATTGCGTGTTCCCTGACACCATAGTGAATATAATTTCCATTAAAATTTCCTGGTGTAATAATTTTATGTTTTTTTGTTTTTGTATTATTTGATCCAGCTAAATCTGCAGAGCCACCAATAAGATTATTATTTGAATTGGTTAATGCACTTAAAGTTAGCTCAGAACATTTTCTAGTTGCTAAGCTTTTAGATTCTTTAATTGCAAGTATTTTTTCTGAATTTAAAATATTTTTAAAGTTATTATTATTTTTGATTAGATTTAATTTTTTACTTTGTTTTTTTATTAATTTGTTCCATTTTTTTTCAATTAACTGACCCTTGCTTCCTATAGCTCTCCATTCTTTCAATAACTTATTTGGAACTTCAAAAGGTTTATATTCCCAGTTAAGTACTTTTCTTACTAATTTAATTTCATCTAATCCCAAAGGACTACCATGTGAAGACGACTTGCCAGATTTATTTGGAGATCCATATCCAATTTTTGTTTTACAAGAAATTACTGTTGGTTTTTTTGCATTTTGAACTCTTTTTAAAGCTCTATAAATTTGATTTTCATTGTGACCATCAACTAATATGTAATCCCATCCATAGCTTTCAAATCTTTTTTTGAAATTGTCTGATACAGCTAGACTTGTTGGACCATCTATTGAAATATTATTATTATCGAAAAGCATCACCAAATTTTTTAATTTTAAGTGGCCAGCTAAACTCATTGCTTCGTGACTAATGCCTTCCATCAAGCAACCGTCACCAGCTAGAACATAAGTTTTGTGATTAATTAAATTTTTACCTAATTTTTTTTTGAGGACTTCTTCAGCTATTGCGAATCCAACTGCATTTGCTATTCCCTGTCCAAGTGGACCAGTGGTTGTTTCAATTCCAGTTTTTGGATGATACTCTGGGTGACCTGCACAAATAGAGTTTAGTTGTCTAAACTTTTTAATAGAATTTAACGATATACTTTTATAACCAGTTAAGTACAACAAAGAATAAAGAAGCATTGAGCCATGCCCAGCTGATAAAACAAATCTATCTCTATTTATCCAATTTGGATTTTGTGGATTGAATTTTAAAAAATACCTAAAAAGTACTGTCGCAACGTCTGCCATACCCATTGGCATTCCTGGGTGGCCAGAATTAGCTTTTTGAACTGCATCTATAGATAAAAATCTAATACAATTTGCTAAATCGTTGTGTATTTTACTCAAAATTATCCTGACTAGACTAAGAAGATTCTATTTAATATTATAAGTATATATATATGAATTCTATAAACGAAAAAGAAAAAAAACTTAATCAAGCTTTAGAAGAATTAAAAAATTTAGATCTAACTAATCCAGATTTGAAAAATAATATTCAAAATCTTAATTTGCAAAAAAATCAATTAGAGATTGAAAAAAATGAGCTAGAAAAAAAATATAAAGAGCTATCAGATCAGAACGAAATTTTGTCAAAAAGATTAGATGAGTTCAGAAGTAAAGAAAAGGCGGAAGAAAGAAAACAAATAGAGTTTTCTGAGAAAATTGATGAATTAAATCAAGAAACAGATACTTTGTTGGAAGAGATTGATAAATGGCAAATGTAAGTATTAAATTTAATAACAAAGAGTTTTTACTATCTTGTGATGATGGGCAAGAGGAACATCTAGAAGAATTGTTAATACAAATAAACCAAAAATTTAATCATTTAAAAAATGATCTTGGCAATTTGGGAGAGAATAAACTTTTATTAATTACTGCAGTTAAAATAATGGATGAATACTACGAAACAAAAAAGAAAGTTGAACAAAAGAAACAAGAATTAAAAGATTTATCAAATAAATTTAAAGAATTAAAAACTCTAATTTATGAATATAAAGATAAAAAAGAGGAAGAAATAAAAGAGTTAAATTTAAATCATGACCAATTAAAAATCGAGATAGAAACTAATCAAAAAAAATATGAAGATTTAATTGAAACTGCTGCAGAGAAAATTTCAAGTTTTGTCGAAAAAGCAAAACAAGAAAATTTATCTCAATAAATTTGTGAATAAATCTAAATTAAGAGGAAAGATAAGATCACTTAGAAAAAAAAATTTTAAAGAAAATTTGAAAATCAATTCTTTAAAATTAATAAAATTTTTAAGAGATAATAAGCTTAAAATAAAAATTGTTGGAGGATATTATCCATGCAATCATGAAATAGATGATTTAGAAGTTTTAAATCTATTTAGTAAAAATAAAAAAATTACCTCATTACCGATCATCAAGAAAAATAACCAAATGGACTTTTATGAATGGTCTAAAGATAATCCGTTAAAGATAAATAAATACGGGATAATTGAACCATTATCTCAAAAGAAAGTTTATCCAGATATATTACTAGTTCCATTATTAGCTTTTGATAAGCAATTTAACCGTTTAGGTTATGGTGGTGGTTTTTATGATCGTTATATTGAAGAAATTGAAATTAAAAAAAAGGTCTTTAAAGTTGGATTTGCTTTTTCTTTCCAAGAATTGAAAGAGGTACCAGTTAACAATTATGATAAGAAGCTTGATTTAATAATTACTGAAAGAGGTTTGATATTTTGAGAATTTTATTTTTAGGCGATGTTGTTGGTATTTCGGGGTGCTCTAAACTTACGAGCAGCTTACTTAGTGAAGTTAAATTAAAAAAAATTGATTTTGTTATTGCCAATGGTGAAAATGCTGCAGCCCAAGGGGTGGGTTTGACAGAAGAAATTTGCAAAGATTTTTATAACTGTGGTGTTAACGTAATTACAACAGGCAATCATGTTTGGGATCAAAAAGAAATCATGAAGTACATAGAAAAAGAAGAGAGATTGTTACGTCCTAAAAATCTTTTTGAGCCTGCACCTGGTCGAGGTTTTCAAATTTTCAAAACAGATAAAAATATAAGAGTTGGGGTGCTTAACCTCATGGGAAATGTTTTTATGAAAAAGTGTGAAGATGTTTTTGAAACTTCAAAAAAATTTTTAAGTGAATATAAATTAAAAGATGATTACGATTTATTAGTGGTTGATTTTCATGGTGAAATTACCAGTGAGAAAAATGCTATAGGTCACTTTTTTGATGGTCATGCAACGTTAGTTGTTGGAACTCACACTCATATTCCAACTAACGATGCAAGAATACTAAACAATGGTACTGGATACCAAACAGACGCTGGTATGTGTGGAGATTACGACTCTGTAATTGGAATGGATAAAGAGAATTCATTAAACAGATTTTTAAAAAAAGACTCGGTCAAACATTTTCCTGCAGTTGGGGAAGGGACTTTATCTGGTGTTATTGTTGATTGTGATATAAATACTGGTTTAGCTAAAAACATTAATAGTTATATATTTGGAGATAAACTAAAAAATATTTAATTTATATATGGCAGGTCATTCTCATTGGGCAGGTATTAAACATAAAAAAGGAAAAGCTGATAAGCAACGTTCAAAAATTTTCTCGAAGTTATCTAAAGAAATCACAGTAGCTGCAAAGCTCGGAGACAAAGATCCTGCAATGAATCCAAGATTAAGATCAGCAGTACAGGCTGCTAGATCAGCAAATATGCCAAAAGATAATATTGAAAGAGCTATAGATAAATCTTCAGCTGCATCTGGTGCAAATTTTGAAAATTTGAGATATGAGGGATTTGGTCCAAAGAAAATTGCTGTAATTGTAGAAACTTTAACTGATAATAAAAATAGAACAGCTTCCAATGTGAGAACAATTTTTCAGAAATCTGGTGGAAGTCTAGGTACGCAAGGATCGGCATCTCATAACTTTAAACAACTTGGGATAATAAAGATTGATAAAAATGAAATATCAGATGATAAAATTTTTGAGTTGGCAATAGAAGCCGGTGCAGAGGAATGCATCTCTCACGAAGAATTTCATGAAGTTCAATGTGTTTCAAATGAAATATATAATGTTAAAAAAAATTTAGAAAATACAATAGCGAACTTTATTTCAACAGAAATTGAGTGGGTGCCTATAAATAGTGTTAATATTCAAAATGATGAGAAAGAAAGTGTGATTGAGTTTTTAGAAAATCTTGAAGATGATGATGATGTTCAGAACGTTTTTTCAAACGTAAATTTAGGAAATATTTAATGTTAATAATCGGAATTGATCCAGGTATATCAGGATCTATTTGTTTTTTAGAAGATGGAATAATCAAAGATGTGATTGAAATGCCAACAATGATCGAAGGAAAAAAAAATAAAAAACAAGTAAATGGATCTCAGATATTTAATGAAATTTCTTCAAGAATAAAAACATATGAAAAAAAAAATATTAAAGTTGTTGTAGAACAAGTTTCAGCCATGCCAGGTCAAGGTGTAACTAGTATGTTTAATTTTGGTCAATCTTTTGGAATTTTAAAAGGTATTTGCAGTGCAATGCAATTACCAATTTATTTTGTAAGACCTGCAAAATGGAAAAAATATTTTAATTTAATTAATTCAGAAAAGGATGCTAGTAGGACAAGAGCTATTGAAATATTTCCTTATTTTTCGTCAAATTTATCTAAAAAAAAAGACTCCAATAAAGCTGATGCAATTCTGATAGCTAGTTATTTTCATGAAACATACAAAAATGACTAATCTTTAAAATTATATAGTCAAATTCATGACACAATTAAGTGTGAAGAGTGATTATGGAAGCAGACATAGCCGCAAATGCATTAGACTTAGGAACAAATACAGATTTTTCACTTCTAAGTTTATTTTTAAAAGCAGACATAATTGTTAAAGCAGTAATGATTAGCTTAATACTTTGCTCGGTATACTCATGGGCGGTGATTATAGAAAAATATAGACTTTTTAAAAAAATAAATAAATCTTCAGAAGAATTTGAAGAAAAATTTTGGAACTCTAAATCTGCTGAAAATTTTTATAACAGTTTACCAAATAATTTAGAAGACCCAATGTCTTTGGTATTCCAAAATGCTATGGAAAACTTACTTAAGAAAAAATCAAAAACAAATATAAGTGAAAGAATGACTGCGTTCCTTGAGGGAGGAATAGAAAAGGAAATGTCAAAAATTGAAAAGGGATTTACATTTTTAGCAACCGTAGGTTCAACTGCTCCATTTATTGGATTATTTGGGACTGTTTGGGGTATAATGAATTCTTTTCAATCAATTGCAATTTCAAGAAATACTAGTCTTGCAATAGTTGCACCTGGTATTGCAGAAGCATTATTCGCAACTGCATTAGGACTGTTAGCTGCGATACCTGCTGTAGTTGCTTACAATAAATTTAATACAGACGCAAAAAAATATTCAGAAAAATTAGAGAATTTTTCAAAAAGATTTTTAACAATAATTTAAATGGCTTTTAAATTAAATCGCTCATCAAAAGAACCAATGAGTGAGATTAACGTAACACCTTTTGTTGATGTGATGTTGGTTCTATTAATTATATTCATGGTCACTGCACCGCTTTTAACAGTAGGTGTTCAGGTTGATCTACCTGAGAGTTCAGCAGATTCTTTGCCTGAGGAAACAGAACCTTTAACACTTTCTATTAATGCGAAAGGTGAAATTTTTATTCAAGAATCAAAAGTAGAGTATGACAATATAATTGCTAAAGTTTTAGCTGTTTCAAAAAATAGAACTGACACAAGAATTTATGTAAGAGGTGATAAAACAATAAACTATGGAAGAGTTTTAGAGATAATGGGTTTATTATCTGGATCTGGTTTTACAAAGGTTGCGCTAATCTCTGAGCCCCTTAAACAAAGGTAGTTACAGTGAAGAGTAGTAGTATCGCTATATCCTCAGCTTTACATATATCATTAGTTGTTCTTACAGCTTTAAGTTTGCCTTTTCTCTCAAAAAAACCCATTGATATTCCACCCATAGTCTCTGTTGAATTAATTCAAATAACAGAAGAAACAAATATTCCTTTTGCGCCTAAAGCAAAAAAAATTATTGAAAAAGTAAAAGAAAAAGAAAAAAAACTGGTTTCAGAACAAGCTCCACCTAAAAAAGTAAAAAAAACCAAAACTAAGACTGTTGTCTCAGAGAAAAAAAACAAAACGATAGAAAAACAAAATCCTGAAGCTGTCCCTTTGCCGGATAAAGAGGTAAAAAAATTAAAGACCAAAGAGGAAAAAAAACAAAATCCAGAAAAAGTGGATAATGAAGTAAAGCAAGTATCTGAGTTTGAAAAAAAAGATTTATTTGATCCAAACAATATTGCAGCATTAATAGATAAATCAAAAGAAGAAACAGCAGAAAAAGTGAAAACCAATAATGATGTTACTCAAGATCAAGTGAGAAACATTGAAAACTCTAAACTAACTTTAAGTGAGGAAGATGCTTTAAAGGCCCAAATATTTGGTTGTTGGAGCATACCTTTAGGTTTGCCTTATGATGAAAATTTACTAGTTAGAATAAAGTTAAAGCTTAAACCAGATGGTTCAGTCACCAAAACTGAGATTTTAGATCATGCTAGAATGAATAAACCTGGACAAGGTTTTTATAAAGTCTTAGCAGAAAGTGCCTTAAGAGCAGTAAGATTATGTCAACCTTTGAGAGTTCCAGCTTCTGGTTACGAGAGATGGAAAGAATTACAATTAAATTTTGATGCAAGAGAGATGTTAGGAGGTTAGTATAAAGAATTTATGATTAAAAAATTTATAATTTTCATTTTTGTTTTTTTTCCATTAAAAGCTTTAGCGTTAATTGAAGTTGATATTACAAGGGGAAATTTAAACCCTCTTCCACTTGCAGTCTCACCATTATCAATAGATGAAACGTCTAGAAAAAATTTTGAGCAAATTTTAGATAAAGAGAACATTGGATCTGAAATATCATTAATTGTTGAAAATAATTTAAGAACTTCAGGTTTATTTAATCCTTTGGATAAAAAAGCATTTTTACAAGCTCCAGATATAGCAAATTTAAAACCAAGATTTGAGGATTGGAATTTAATTAAAGCTCAAGCTCTTATCACCGGTAAAGTAAATTTTATTAATGATAAATTAAGAGTTGAGTTTAGACTTTGGGATGTGCTTGCTGCAAAAGAGATGATGGCTTTAGCATTTACAACTGTACCAACAAATTGGAGAAGAGTTGGGCACATAATATCAGATAAAGTATATGAGAGGTTAACAGGAGAAAAAGGGTATTTTGATACAAGAATAATTTATGTAGCTGAAGAAGGACCAAAAACACAAAGAATAAAAAAATTAGCTATCATGGATCAAGATGGTGCAAATAACAAATTTCTAACTTTAGGAAATGAGCTTGTACTTACTCCAAGATTTAACCCTGCTAGCCAAATGGTTACTTATCTATCTTATTTTAAAAATATGCCACGTGTTTATCTTTTAGATATTGAAACCGGAACACAGGAAGTAGTTGGAGATTTTCCTGGAATGACATTTGCTCCTAGATTTTCACCTGATGGTAAAAAAATAATCATGAGTTTCGCAAAAGATGGAAAATCAGATATTTATACAATGAATTTAGAAACTCGATTAGTAGAGAGAATAACAAATCATCCTTCAATTGATACATCACCTTCTTATTCTCCAGATGGAAAATATATAACTTTTAACTCTGACAGAAGTGGTTACCAACAAATTTATGTCATGAAAAATGATGGAAGTGACGTGAAAAGAATTTCTTTTGGTAATGGTTTGTACGGAACACCAGTTTGGTCTCCTAGAGGTGATTTAATTGCATTTACAAAATTACATAAAGGAAAATTTTATATTGGAGTGATGAGAACGGATGGAACTGGTGAAAGATTGTTAACAGAAAACTATTATCAAGAGGCCCCATCTTGGTCACCCAATGGAAGAGTTTTGATATTTTATAGAGAAACAAAAACTAATTCTAAAGGCGAAGGTTTTTCTGCTAAATTATGGTCTATTGATTTAACTGGTTATAATGAAAGATTGATAACAACTGAGACTGACGCATCTGACCCATCTTGGTCGTCTTTATTAAGTAATTAATATCATTTTATCTTTAAATAGGATGAAATTTCTTGATTTTTTGGGTTGAAACATCTAATTAGTTGTGAAAAAAATAGTATTTGAAAAAGCAGCAAGGAGCAAATTAATGAGATTAAACAAAATTTTAAAAAACACGTTATTAGTTATTTCAGCTGGAATAATCTTAACAGCGTGTGCAACAAAAAAAGAGGTAGCTGTAGAGGCGCCAAAAGAAGAAACTAAAGAAGTAACTAAAATTGAAAAAATTGCAGGTCAAATGCAAGGAGACGTTTACGTTGGAACAGATAGCGTAAAATATTTAGCAGATGGTGTTGCTGATAGAGTGTTCTTTGCAACTAACGAATCTATATTAACTACAGCTTCAAGAGAAACTTTAAGAGCTCAAGCTGCTTGGTTAAGAGAAAATTCTAACATCACTGTAGTTTTAGAAGGTCATGCAGATGAAAGAGGAACAAGAGAGAGAAAAAGGAAAAAGAAAAACAAAATAAAGTTAGTCAAACAAGTATATAATGAACA
>NZ_CVST01000013.1 GCF_001180225.1 Candidatus Pelagibacter communis
AATTTTCTTTAACAAGATAGCCATTTTTTTTAAATAAATTTAAATCATTCATAAAATCGAATTATGAAGAAAATAAATCTTCTTAGAAAAAATTACAATGCTTATTGTGTTATAAGAATATCAGTGAAGGTTATATGTTAATCCGAGAATTTAAAAAAATTCCCGGATTATACCTAATTTTTAATTAACAACCTTTAAAAGATGCAGACATATTTCTTATTAAATTGAAATATAGATCTTTACCTGGATCTAATGTTGCACCTAGAGGATCCAGAACACCAGTTTTAATCTTCATATCTTTTGCTACAGCATTGATAATATCAGGATTAAACTGAGGCTCTGAGAACACACAAGCTACTTTATCATGCTCGATAATTTCTCTAATTTCAGCTAGTTGTTCTGCACCAGGCATTACATCTGTATTAACAGTAAATGCACCTAATACATTTACGTTAAATCTTTCTTCAAAATATTGATAAGCATCATGGAATACAATTGAAGAAACACTGTTACTTAAATCTGTCATTACATCAATTGTAAGTTTATCGATTTCTTGTAAAGCTTTAGCTAAATTACTTTTGTATTTAGCTTCATTTTTTGGGTCATTTTCAATTAAATGTTCTGCCATCTCATTTAATATAGCTTTTGAATTAATTGGGTCCAACCAAATGTGTGGATCAAATTCACCATGTGCATGTCCATCATGATCATCATGTCCATGGTCGTCATGATCATCTTCTTTTTTACCGTGATCGTCGTGATCGTGGTCATGATCATCTTCTTTTTTACCGTGATCGTCGTGATCGTGGTCATGATCATCTTCTTT
>NZ_CVST01000014.1 GCF_001180225.1 Candidatus Pelagibacter communis
TACATCGTAATTGCATCTATTTTGAGATAAAAAAATAGTGTCACCTGAAATTGGACCATCGACTAAAAAGTTTTTTTTTTTTAGTTTAAATATTAGTGGTTTAATTATTTTATCATCTTCGTTAAACTTATCGATACTTTCGCAATGTGGATTTAACCCAAGTACTGCTATTTTGGGTTTAAATTTAAAAGTATTCTTGTAAAATTTATTTATTAATATAATTTTTTCCTCAATTTTTTCTTTGTTAATTGATTTTGCAACGTACTTAATGGGCAAATGAGTTGTTACTGGACATACAGATAATTTTTTATTGTAAATAAGCATTGCACTTTCTTTAATTTTAAATTTTTTAGCGATATACTCTGTAATGCCTAAATACTTTTTGTTTAAAAAATTTTTTTTATTAATTGGTCCATTTATAAATTTTTTAAGTTTATATTTTTTAATAATCTTAAAAGCTATTTCGAAGCTTTTATTAATATAATCAAATGTATCATTATCATTATTGTCAATATTTATTAAATTAATATTGGTGTTGTTTAAACTTTGTATATCAAAGTTTGGATATTCAATGATTTTAATTTTTTTTTTTATTTTTTGATTTTTTTTTTCTATTGAAAGTAGTTTGTAAGAAGCAATTAATATGATGGGTGTTTTAAAATTTATTTTATTTATTGATTTTAAAAATATTTCTAAAAAAATACTTTTTGGATCTCCATTAATAATTAATATAGGTTTTTTAGAACTCATCTATTTGATACTCTTTTTTAATTTTATTAAAGTATAGATTTGAGAATTGATTAAACTGCTCATTTTCTTTTTGTTTTACTAATTTTTTTAATTCTTCATTTATGTCAATTTCAATGAACTCTCTTTTAATTTTATTT
>NZ_CVST01000015.1 GCF_001180225.1 Candidatus Pelagibacter communis
AACAGGTACAATTAAAGCTAATTTTCCAACAAGAATATCTTTTCAAGTGACTTCAAAAATAGATAGTAGAACAATTTTAGGTGAGCAAGGAGCAGAGCAGTTATTAGGAAAGGGTGACATGCTTTATATGTCATCTGCTAACCGAATAGTAAGAATTCATGCTCCATTTGTTTCAGATAATGAGATAGAGAAAATAAACAATTTTTTAAGATCACAGGCGGAACCAGATTATATTGATGAAATCTTGAATTTTGCTGACGAAAAAGAGTTGGGTTCAAATACAGATCAAGGGGATAAAGATGAATTATATCAACAAGCTGTTGAAATAATTAGATCTGAAGGAAAAGCATCTACCTCGTTTTTACAAAGAAAACTTCAAATTGGGTACAATAGAGCTGCACGAATAATAGATATGATGGAAGCTGATGGAATTGTTAGCAAAGCAAATCATGTGGGTAAAAGAGACGTTCTTTAATGTTGAGGTTGTTGCTATTGGTTTGTCTAATTAGTTTATCTAGTGAGGTAAATGCAAATAATAAAAATCAAATAATTAATAAATTAAAAGATACTTTAAATTTAAATTTTGATTTTGAACAAGATATAAATGGAAAAATTGAGTTTGGAAACTGTACAATTCAATATCCAAAAAAAATGTTTTGTGCATATGATCAAAAAAACAAAGTTATAGTTTCAAATGGAAAATCTTTAGTTATAAAATCTGCTTCGAGCTATTACAGATATCCATTAGATAAAACACCATTAAACTTTATTTTAGATAAAAATTTCTTATTAAAAAAAATAGCCGAATTAAATGAAGAAATTATTAATAATTCTCTAGTCAAATTTACAATAAATGAAAATAATCAATCAATAGAGATTTTTTTTGATATAAATAATTATAATTTAATTGGCTGGCAAACTAAGGATATTTATCAAAATATTGCTGTCACACTTCTTTATTCAGTTAAATCAAATCAAATTGTTGATGAAAAAATATTTAAAACTCCTCTTCAAAATTAAATTTTAACAATTTCTGATTTAAATATTTTCATTCCTCTAGCTAGATAATTATTAAGTGCATTTTTATGATCCAAAGAACACGTATGAAGCCAAACTCTCTGTACATTTTGTTGAAATGATTTTTTAATAGCATCCGATAATAAAAATGAACCTAATTTTTTATTTTGGTATTCCTCTAATATTCCAAAATATGCTATTTCCACTTCTTTCTTTTCGGAATGAATAATTAATTCAAAAAAACCAACTAAGTCTTTTTTATTTTTTAATACAAATGTTTTAACATTTTTATTAGATACGTATTTGATCCACTGCTCTTCTGTCCATATTAATCTATCGATCCACTTATGTTTTTTACCTATATTTTTATAAAAAAATTTATTTAACTGAAAGTCAGTTGGTTCAGTTGAATAAACAATATAATCATCTGAAGGTTGTTCACCCTCTTTTAAATCATAAAGTGAGTTTATTTCTAGATAATTTCTTTTAACTTCTTCTGTCACTCAACCATTTTTCCAACACGTTCACCACCAAATAAATGAAAATGTAAATGCGGGACCTCTTGACCACCATGATCACTAATATTAGCTAGTGCCCTATAGCCTTGTCCTACTTCTGTTGAAATACCAAGCTTTTTTGCAACTATATTAATACCTTTCAAAAGACCTACCATCTCTTCTGATGATGCATTCACACTAAAATCATCAAGATCTATATATTTTCCCTTAGGAATTACTAAAGCATGAACTTTCTTTTGTGGGTTGATATCATGAAATGACAAAACATAATCATCTTCATAAATTTTATTGCAAGGTATCTCTCCACGTAAAATTTTAGCAAAAATATTATTGTCATCGTAACTCATTTTTTTCTTTTTTCTAATTCTTCCATTACTTCTTCAATTTTCACATCATTAGCTTCTAAATACATTAATAAATGATAAAATACATCAGCAGCTTCGTGTATTTTGTTTGTATTTTCTTCAATAGCTTCAATTAATTCATCAATTTCTTCTAAGACCTTTGCTTTGCTGAGAGATTTGTCTGTAAGCAATTTGTTTGTATAAGAGCCTTCAACTGGATTAGTTTTTCTTTCTCTTGCAAGTTTAATTAAATTTTCTAATGTATTAAGCATACTAAATTCTAACAGGTATTCCTTTTGAATCCAGATATTCCTTCGCCTCTTTTACAGAGTGTTTGCCATAATGAAATATTGATGCTGCTAAGACTGCACTAGCATTTCCTAATTTAATTCCATCAACTAAATGATCTAAATTCCCTACTCCACCTGATGCAATGACAGGAATATTTACCTTGGATGAAATTTTAGACATAAGCTCAATATCATAACCTACTTGTGTACCATCTCTATCCATTGATGTTACTAATAGCTCCCCTGCTCCACTACTTTCCATTTTTGATGCAAATTCTATTGAATCAATTCCAGTATTGTTTCTTCCACCATGTGTAAAAATTTCCCATTTATCTCCATTTTTTTTT
>NZ_CVST01000016.1 GCF_001180225.1 Candidatus Pelagibacter communis
TTCTTATCATCTAAACAGATAAATGATTTTCCAAAAGATGGAACCTTCTCAACAAAATCAATAAAATATTTATTTAATTTTTTCATCGAATTATAAAAATCCATGTGCTCTCTATCAATGTTAGTTATGATAGAGTAAGTTGGCGGTATAAATATAAAGCTACCATCAGACTCATCTGCCTCCAAAATAGACCAATCACTTTTACCTAATTTTGCTGTATTATTGATTGAATTTATAACTCCACCATTAATAATCGTCGGGTCTATTTTTGTATTTTGAAAAATTGATGCAATTAAAGAAGTAGTTGTTGTTTTGCCGTGAGATCCGACAACTACAATATTTTTAGACAGAGACACAATGTTTGCTAGCATTTCTCCTCTTTTGTATATTGGTAGACCTTTTGATTTTGCTTCAATTAATTCTGGGTTATTTTGTTTAATTGCTGAAGAAACAACCAAAATTGTAGCCTTACTTATATTCTGTTTTTTATGTCCAACGTAAACTTTGATTTTTTCTTTTCTAATCCTATTAATATTTT
>NZ_CVST01000017.1 GCF_001180225.1 Candidatus Pelagibacter communis
TGGAACTTCATACAGTTTCCCCTAAAGCTGGTTATACTCAGGAAGATGTCGTTCAATTGGCTTATATTATGACTGGATGGCAACAAAGGTGGAGTAAAAAAAAATTAGAGACAGGAAATGTTTGGTTTAATTCTGAATATCATCAAAGAGGAAAAAAGAATGTTTTGGGCAAAGAATATAAGAAAGGAAAAAAAGCATTAGCTGCTGTAATTAAAGATCTAGTTAATCATCCTAATTGTAGAGATTTTGTTGCTGAAAGACTTTGTAGATATTTAATCACGGATGAACCTACGAAAGAGATGAAGCAACCAATTATTGATGCATTTAAGAAATCAGATGGTCATATTCCTGAAATACATAAAGCAGCTATAAAGGTTGCCTTTGAATATAATGATAAATATAAAAAATTTCAGACACCTGAAAATTGGTTTATTCAAGTTGCTAAAATTGCAGATTTAAATTGGCCACCCTCACCAGAACTAATGGATAAATACGAGCTAGGCCAAAAACCACTTGATTCACAAAGAGAACCTCAGTGGTTATTGGAAAATATTGGCCATCATCCATATCGAGCAAAACAACCAAATGGTTGGTCAGATCATTCGGATGATTGGATTTCACCAGAATTATTAATTAGAAGACTGGTTTATGCAAAATCAAGTTATAATTTCACTAAAATGGAAAATTCTAAAAATTTAGAATATTATGAAAAAATGGTAGAAAAAAATTTCAACAACCCAGACAAAATAATGAAATATTTAAATCAAAAAAGTAGATCTATTGCGAAACATACTTTACTTTTTAATCACCCGGAGTTTTTAAAAGCATGAAGATATCAAGAAGAGATTTTTTAAAAACCACAGCTCTAACCT
>NZ_CVST01000018.1 GCF_001180225.1 Candidatus Pelagibacter communis
CAGATTATATTGATTTATATCAACTACATTGGCCAGAAAGAAATGTAAATAATTTTGGAAGACTTGGTTATGTTCATAAAGAAAATGATTGGAATCAATTTGAAGATGTTCTTGGGGAATTAGATAAATATATTAAAGCTGGAAAAATAAGATATGTAGGATTATCAAACGAAACTCCTTGGGGAGCGTTAAATTATTTGCAGCTATCAAAAGATAAAAATTTACCAAGAATGATGTCTATTCAAAATCCATACAGCTTACTAAATAGAACGTATGAAGTAGGATTAGCCGAAGTTTCAATTAGAGAAAAAATTGGATGTCTTGCATACTCACCTCTAGCAAGTGGATACTTAACAGGCAAGTATAGAAATAAGAATTTTCCTAAAGGATCAAGAATGGAAAGAGACTTTGATTTTTGGACAAGATATAGAAAACCTAACACAGAGGCTGCTGTAGAACTTTATTTTAAAATCTGCGAGAAACACAATTTAAATATGACTCAAATGTCTATTAAATTCTGTGAAATCCAAGAATTTATGACAAGTGTTATTATAGGTGCAACTACTATGGAGCAGTTGAAATCAGATAT
>NZ_CVST01000019.1 GCF_001180225.1 Candidatus Pelagibacter communis
CAGACTTAGTGGTTGATTTTAAACTCCACGTTTACAAAGAAGTTAAAGATAAAGTAAAAAAAATTCTTAATTAAGAGTTTTTAAAACTTCAATTTTTTGATCTACTAAATATTTAGCTTGATCATTAATATCTGACTTTCCTGCCTCTTCTTCAGCTTTTTTCAGTAAATCCTGTTGAACAGATTTATCCATATCAGACAAATTATAAATTGAGCTTGTTAGAATAGATAAATTATTATTTTTAAACTCTACTATACCATCCTCAATATAATAATTTTCATCACCAGATTTTGAACTTACTTTAATAATACCTGGTTTTAAAAATGAGATAATTGAAATGTGATCTTTTAATATCCCCATTTCTCCCTCAAAAGCAGGAACTACTACTTCCGATACATCTTCTTTAACCAAAAAAGATTTTTCGGGATTTACTATCTCAATTTTAAATTCTTCGCTCATTAAGCTGCAGCTTCTTTTTCCATTTTTTGAGCTTTTTCAATAGCCTCTTCAATTGTACCGACCATATAAAAAGCTGCTTCTGGCAAGTGATCATATTCACCCTTACAGATTGCATCAAATCCTTTGATTGTAGATTCAAGATCAACTAATTTTCCTGGTGAACCTGTAAATACTTCAGCAACAAAGAATGGTTGAGATAAAAATCTTTGAATCTTTCTTGCTCTTGCTACAACTAATTTATCTTCCTCAGATAATTCATCCATACCAAGGATAGCAATAATATCCTGAAGTGATTTATAAGATTGTAAAATTCTTTGTACATCTCTCGCAACTCTATAGTGCTCATCACCAACTATTCTTGGATCTAAAATTCTTGAAGTAGAATCTAATGGGTCTACTGCAGGATAAATACCAATTTCAGCTATTTGTCTTGAAAGTACAGTAGTAGCATCCAAGTGAGCAAATGATGTTGCAGGTGCTGGATCAGTCAAGTCATCGGCTGGAACATAAATCGCTTGCACTGAAGTAATTGATCCTTTGTTTGTTGTTGTAATTCTTTCTTGAAGATTACCCATATCAGTAGCTAATGTAGGCTGATATCCTACAGCTGAAGGAATTCTACCTAATAAAGCAGATACCTCTGAACCAGCTTGAGTAAATCTAAAAATATTATCAACGAAGAATAAAACGTCTTGTCCTTCTTGATCTCTAAAATATTCTGCAACTGTTAATCCAGTTAAAGCAACCCTTGCTCTTGCTCCTGGAGGTTCATTCATTTGTCCATAAACCAATGCAGCTTTAGAACCAGGGCCATCTTGCTTGATTACTCCAGATTCCATCATCTCATGGTAAAGATCATTCCCTTCTCTAGTTCTTTCTCCAACTCCAGCAAAAACTGAAAATCCACCATGTGCTTTTGCAACGTTGTTAATCAATTCCATAATTAAAACTGTCTTACCAACACCAGCACCTCCGAATAGTCCAATTTTTCCTCCTTTGGCATATGGTGCTAATAAGTCGATAACTTTAATACCAGTAACTAATATTTCAGTTTCAGTTGATTGATCATTAAATTCAGGCGCAGGTCTGTGAATAGGCCAGCTTTCTTTAGTTTTAACCTCACCTCTTTCGTCAATTGGCTCACCAATTACATTAATAATTCTACCTAGTGTTTCTGGTCCAACAGGTACCTGGATAGGAGCATTCGTATTTACAACTTCATCTCCTCTTTTTAATCCTTCAGTAGCATCCATTGCAATAGTTCTTACAGTTGTTTCTCCTAAGTGCTGAGCAACCTCTAAAACCAATCTATTGTCACCATTTTTACATTCTAATGCTGTTAAAATTTCCGGTAATTCTCCTTCAAATTTTACGTCTACTACCGCTCCAATAACTTGTGTGATTATTCCTTTGCTCATAATTATAAACTTTCTGCTCCTGATATGATTTCTATTAGTTCTTTAGTAATTGCTGCCTGACGACTTCTATTATATTCGATAGTAAGTTTGTCAACCATTTCACCTGCGTTTCGGGTTGCATTATCCATTGCACTCATTCTGGATCCTTGTTCGCTAGCTGAATTCTCTAACATTGCCTTAAATATTTGTGTTGAAATATTTTTTGGCAACAAATTGCTTAAAATTTCATCTTCATCTGGTTCAAATTCGTAACTTTCATCTGAACTATTTTCACTTCCCTCATCATTTAAAGGAATTATTTGTTGAGCCTGTGGGATTTGTGTAATTACATTTTTAAATTTATTGTAAAAAATTGTACAAACATCAAATTCACCTGCTTCAAATTTTTCAATAATAATTTTTCCTACTTTATCTGCATCAAAATAATTTGCATTTTTCGACTCTTTAAAAGAAATATTTTCAATTATTTTATCACCATAAATTCTCTTAAGCTGGTCATTGCCTTTTGAACCTACAGTGATAATTTTAAGTTCTTTATTCTCATCTAAAATTTTAGAAAAGTAACTCTTTGCTTTCTTAATTATGTTGGAATTAAACCCGCCACATAGACCTCTATCTGATGTCATAACAACACAAAGATGAACTTTGTCTTGTCCTGTACCAGCTAATAACTTTGGTGCATTTTCTTTATCTGAAATTCCACTAGAAAGGTTTAAAATTACATTGTTCATTTTTTCTGAATAAGGTCGTCCTTTTTCAGCACTTTCTTGTGCTTTTCTTAATTTTGCAGCTGCAACCATTTTCATAGCCTTAGTAATCTTTTGTGTAGATTTTACACTAGCTATTCTTTTTTTTAGGTCGTCTAAACTTGCCATATCAAATTAAGATTTAATGGTTTCCTTTAATTGAGTAATCAGTTCAACTAATAACTTTTCTTTATCCTCTTCAAGTTTTCCTGAGCTTTGTATCGACTCAATAATCTCAGGTTTTTCTGATTTACATTTCTCAATAATTTTACTTTCAAAACCTGCAACATCTTTTAAATCGATATCATCAAGATATCCTTTAACACCACAGAAAACCGAAATTACTTGTTCAGCAACTGTCATTGGAGAATATTGCTTTTGTTTTAAAAGCTCAGTTAATTTTGATCCTCTATTCAATAACTGTTGAGTAGAAGCATCTAAATCTGAACCAAATTGAGCAAATGCTGCCATTTCTCTATATTGAGCAAGCTCAAGTTTCATAGATCCTGAAACTTTTTTCATCGCTTTAGTTTGTGCAGATGAACCTACCCTTGAAACTGATAAACCAACGTTAATTGCAGGTCTAATTCCTTGGTTGAATAATTCAGTTTCTAAGAAAATCTGACCATCCGTAATTGAAATTACATTTGTTGGAATAAATGCAGATACGTCTCCACCTTGAGTTTCAATAATTGGAAGTGCTGTTAAAGATCCTCCACCATGTTCATCACTCAATTTTGCAGCTCTTTCTAATAATCTACTATGTAAATAGAATACATCTCCTGGATAAGCCTCACGTCCTGGAGGTCTTCTAAGTAAAAGTGACATTTGTCTGTAAGCAACTGCTTGTTTTGATAAATCATCGTAAATAATCAACGCGTGCATTCCATTATCTCTGAAATATTCACCCATAGCACAACCAGTATATGGAGCTAAAAACTGAAGTGGTGCTGAGTCTGATGCTGTTGCAGCAACAATTGTTGTGTATTCCATTGCACCAGCTTCCTCTAAAGTTTTTTGAATTTGTCTAACAGTTGATCTTTTCTGACCTACAGCAACATAAATACAATATAATTTTTGTTTTTCATCGCCTGATTCATTGATCTTTTTTTGGTTTATGATTGCATCAACTGCAACCGCAGTTTTTCCTGTTTGTCTATCACCAATGATTAATTCCCTTTGTCCTCTTCCGATTGGAACCAAACTATCAATTGATTTTAAACCTGTTTGCATTGGTTCATTAACTGATTGTCTAGGGATAATTCCAGGAGCCTTAACCTCTACTCTGCTCTTTTGTACACTTTTATCTAATGCACCCTTGCCATCAATTGGATTTCCTAAACCATCTACTACTCTACCTAGTAACTCTTTTCCAACTGGCGTATCAACAATTTTTCCAGTTCTTTTTACAACATCACCTTCTTTAACATTTCTGTCATCACCAAAAATTACAACACCAACGTTTTCGCTCTCTAAGTTTAGGGCCATACCTTTAGAGCCATCAGAAAATTCAACCATCTCTCCAGCCTGAACATTGTCAAGACCGTAAATTCTAGCGATACCATCACCAACTGATAAAACCTGACCTACCTCAGTAACCTCTGCTTTATCTCCAAAATTTTTTATTTGTTCTTTTAATATTTTTGTAACTTCTGAAGGATTTATTTCCATTTATGCCTCTATCATTCTATTTTCGATTTGTTGTAATTTACTTTTAATTGAGGTGTCAACCATAGTACTCCCTACCTGTACTACTAAACCTCCTATTAAACTTTCATCATGTTTGTAGTTTAATTTTATTTTTGAACTAAAGTTTTTAGTTAATTCTTCCGTAATTTGTTTAATTTCTTCATTAGATAATTGTTTAGCAGATCTTAATTCGGCTTTTAGTTCTCCCCTTTTTTCTGAACAGATCTCGATGAAACTTTTAAGAATTCTTTCTACAAAAAAGAACCTTCTCTTTTGAATTAAAAAACTTAAAAAATTTTTTAACAATTGATCAAATTTATAATTTTCTGAGATTGTATTAACTACTTTTAATAAATCATCTTGGCTTGTAGTTGGATCTTTTATTAAATTTGAAAAATCTTGGCTTTGTTCTAGCAATTTTAGAACTGAGAGTGACTGCTCTTCTATTTGGGATGTAACATTGCTTTCAGTAGATAATTCATAAAGCGCAAGTGAATATCTTTCTGCTGAAGTAATTGAAAATCCTGTGTCTTTGCTCAACTTGATACCTCTAAAATGTTGAAGATTATTTAAAAATCACGCTCTAATTAGCATATGACCTTTATGTCTTCAAGTGACTGATTGACGAAAAAGTCCTCTTTTTTGGGCCTAATTGAAGTTAATTGGATCAACATCAACTGAAAGTTTTATTCCTTTTGGAAATTTGTATTTTGGAACTGATTTTGCAATAGCATTTTGCAGTTTCATAGATTTTGAGCCTCTAATTAAAAATCTGACTCTAAAATTTCTTTTTAGTCTAAATATAGGAGCTTCAACTGGACCTAATATATTTCCCTCGATATTGTTTTCTAAATAATTTTTAAAGTCATTAGCCTCTTTTTCTAATTTTTTTTGATTTTCACCAGTCATAATCAAAGAAATAAATCTTTGATAAGGTGGAAGTTTATTTTTTTTTCTAATTTCCAGTTCTCTTTTTAAAAATATATCAGGATTTTTATTTGTAATTTCTAAAATCATATTTTTATTATTGTTATAGGTTTGAAAATATACTGTTGCAGGTTTTCCTGTTCTTCCAGCTCTTCCTGATAACTGATGATATAACTGCAAATTTTTTTCAGCTCCTCTTAAATCATTTCCGTTAGCTGATAAATCAATATCAACAACAACAATGCAATTTAAACTTGGAAAGTGAAATCCTTTAGAAATTAATTGTGTACCAACTAATATCTCGGTTTGATTATTTATAATTCTTTCTAATTTGCTTGATGAGTCTTTTTTATTCATTGTATCACTTGAAAAAATTTCAACTTCCTTATTAGGAAATTTTTTTTTAACTTCCTCAGATATCCTCTCTACACCAGGTCCACTAAAGACAAAATTACATTCACCCTCTTTTGAGCAATCTCTTTTTAAATCAGTTTTAAAACCACAATAGTGACATAATAAATTATTTTTATTTTTATGATAAACAAGGTTGATAGTACAATTTGGACAAGAATAGCTAGTTAAACAATTTTTGCACAACGCATGAGGTGAAAAACCTCTTCTATTTAAAAAAAATAAAACCTGATCTTTTCTCTCAAGGTGAAAATTTACTTTTTCAATTATTTTATCTGATAACCAAGATTGTTTTTCAAGTTTAGTTTTATTAAGATCTATAATTTCATAATTTGGTAATGAAGCATTTTTATACCTCTCTGTAAGTTTTGATAAAGAATATTTTCCTTTTTGAATATTTTCAAAAGTTTCAATTGATGGAACAGCTGTTACTAAATTAACTGGTATATTTTCAAATGAAGCTCTAGAGATTGCCATATCTCGTGCATTATAAGTTACGCCCTCATCTTGTTTGAATGATTGATCGTGCTCCTCATCTACAATTATCATACCTAGATTTTTAAAAGGTAAAAATAATGACGATCTTGCTCCTATAATTGCTTTAACTTCTCCATTAGATATCCCGCTCCAAATTAATTCTTTCTTTTTTTTTGAAACTCCTGAGTGCCACACTGCTGCGTTAAAACCAAAATATTCATTAAATTTTTTTTCAAATTGACCTGTTAAACCTATTTCAGGTAACAGAATTAACCCCTGATATCCTTGTTTTATAAGGTTTTTTAAAGCTTCAAAATATACAAGAGTTTTACCTGATCCTGTTGTCCCTTGTAATACGTGCACTCTAAAATTTTGGTTAGTGCTTACCATTTCTTCATATGCTTTGATTTGATCTTTGGTTAATTTTATAGATGTATTTTTAATCTCACTTTTAAAATTATTGTAAGAACTTAGCTCCTTATTTTCTACTGCATGACTACTTAACAAAATAAGCTTTAGAGACATTCCTTTTGGAATAATATTGTACTCTGAAAACCAGTTTAAAAATTTAATAGTATTTTTGTTTAGAGGAGTCACATCTAACTTTCTCAAAACTTTTTTTATTTTGAATGTTTTGTTGCTATTTTTTTCAAATTCGTCCCAAACTACACCTGTAATTTTTGATTTACCAAAAGGAACTTCCACATAGTCTCCTAATTTAAGATCAATACTACTTTCATAAGTAAATGGATGATCAAAAATATTAGGTAAAAGAATCGGAAATTTCATATTTTTATAATATGAAAAAAAATTAAGAGTGTATTGCTCTTTTATCTACTGATAATGCAGCTTCTTTAACTGCTTCAGAAAAAGTTGGATGCGCATGACATGTTCTTGCTATATCTTCTGAACTTGCACCAAATTCCATAGCTACACCTATTTCAGCAATTAACTCTCCTGCATGAGGGCCTATAATATGAGCTCCTAATACTTTGTCTGTTTGCTCATCTGCTAATATTTTTACAAATCCCTCAGCATCATCAATTGCTTTAGCTCTAGAATTTGCCATAAATGAAAATTTACCAACTTTATACTTTTGATTAAGTTCTTTTAATTGTTCTTCTGTTTTGCCTATAGATGCAACTTCTGGAGTAGTATACACAACACCAGGTATTGTATCATAATTAACATGTCCAGATTGTCCTGCAATATTTTCTGCAACTGCGATTCCTTCATCTTCAGCTTTATGAGCAAGCATTGGCCCTACTATTACATCGCCAATAGCAAAAATATTTTCGACATTTGTTTTAAAAGTTTTGTCAGTTTTTATTCTTTTTCTTTCATCTAAATCAATTCCTACTGCATCTAAATTTAGTCCATCCGTATTTGGCTTTCTACCAACAGAAATTAACACCACATCACATTCAAAATTGTTTTTATTGCCATCTTTATCTACTGTTGAAACAACTGCTCCTTTGTCATTTTTCTGAATTGTTTCAACTTTGTTTTGCATATTAAATTTAATGCCTTGTTTTTTTAAAATTTTCATAAACTCAGATGAAATTTCTTTATCTATTCCAGGTGTAATATGATCTAAAAATTCTACGACCTGAACTTCTGAGCCTAATCTTGACCAAACTGAACCCATCTCTAAACCAATGTAGCCACCCCCAACCACAACCATTTTATTTGGTACTTTTTCTAATTTTAAAGCTCCTGTTGAGGAAACTATTACTTTTTCATCAATATCAATTCCAGGCAATGAAACTGGCACAGACCCGGTTGCTATTACAGTTTTTTCTGACTCAATGATTGTCTCATTATTCTTGTCATCCTTAATTGAGATTTGATTTTTTGATTTAAAGCTTCCGTGACCTTTAAAATAAGTAACTTTGTTTTTTTTTAAAAGAAATTCAACACCTTTGGTCAATATTGTTACAGCTTTATCTTTACTTTTCATCATCTTTTCAAGATTAAGTTTCACCTCACCTATCTCGATACCCTTATTGGATAAATTTTTTACTTTATGAAATTCTTCAGAGAGATTTAATAAACTTTTTGATGGTATACAGCCAACATTTAAGCAAGTTCCACCTAGTGAACCTCTAGACTCTATGCATGCTGTTTTCAAACCTAATTGTGCAAGCCTAATTGCACAAACATAACCACCAGGCCCTCCTCCAATAACTACAGCTTGAAATTTTTCTGACATTTAAATATCCAAAAATAGTCTTCTAGGATCTTCTAGATTTTCTTTAATCATTTTTAAGAAAGAAACAGATTCTTTGCCATCAATAATTCTGTGATCATAAGAAAGAGCTAAATACATGATAGGTCTTATTTTTATTTCACCTTCTACTACCACAGGGCGCTCTACAATGTTGTGCATACCTAGAACACCTGATTGAGGTAAGTTTAGAATTGGAGTTGATAACATTGATCCATATACTCCACCATTACTGATAGTAAATGTTCCTCCTTGTAGATCTTCAATTGTTAATTTTCCATCTCTAGCTTTTTCAGAAATATCTTTGATATTTTTTTCAATATCAGCAAATGAAAGCTCATCTGCATTTCTTAAAACTGGAACAACTAAACCTTTATCCGTACCTACAGCAAAACTAATATTATAATAGTTTTTATATATAATTTCATCACCATCAATTTCAGCATTAACAGCAGGGAAATGTTTCAAGGCCACTACACATGCTTTAACAAAGAATGACATGAAGCCTAATTTAATTCCATATCTACTTTGAAAGTCTTGTTGATTTTCTTTTCTCATTTCCATTATATTTGTCATGTCAACTTCATTAAAAGTTGTAAGTAATGCAGCATTTTCTTGAGCTTGTTTTAACCTTTTAGCAATTGTCTGTCTTAGTCTGGTCATTTTAATTCGTTCTTCTTGACCATATTGAATTTTTCTCTCTGATGGTTTTGGATTTGCTCCCATTAGACCAATTAAATCTCCTTTTAAAACCTGACCATTTTTTCCTGAACCTTGAACTGAATTAACATCAATATTATTTTCAGTAACAATTTTTCTGACAGCAGGAGACAAAGTATCATTTTTATTATCTATTACTGGAGCTGGTTTTGGTGCTACTTCCTCAGTCAAAACTAAGGGCTTAGGTTTTTGAATTTCTGTTTTTTTATCTTCAAAAATTTCTGGTTCTTTTTTATTTGTATCTAATTTTATTACATTGTTTTCAGGAGGAGTTTCTTCAACTTGTTTGGGTTCCTCTTTTTTTTCAGTTGGTATCACTTTTGCTGAACCATTTTCTGAAACAGAACCTAATAAAGCTCCAACTTCCACTGTAGAGCCATCTTGTGAATTAATTTCTGTTAAAACACCAGTTATTGGTGATGGGACTTCTAAATTAACTTTGTCAGTTTCAAGTTCTACAATTGGTTCATCAGCTTCAACTGCATCTCCAGTTTTTTTTAACCATTTTGCAACCGTTGCTTCTGTAATACTCTCACCAAGTACTGGAACTACTATTTTTTCACTCATTATAATTTAATCAAACACCTTATTAATTATTTCTTGTTGCTGAGAATTATGCCTCTTTGCATATCCAGTTGCTGGAGTTGCATCAGGGCTTCTTCCTATATAAGAAATTTCATTATATTTAGCCTTTAAAGTATCTAATGTCCATTGAATATAATCTCTCACTGAAAACCATGCTCCCATATTCTTTGGCTCTTCTTGGCACCAAAAGAATTTAGCATTTTTGGCATAAGGTTTAAGTTCGTTTACTAAAGCTTTTGCTGGGAAAGGATAAAGTTGTTCTATTCTAAACATAATTACATCATCTCTTTTTAATTTTTCTCTAGCGTCAAGTAAGTCAAAGTAAACTTTGCCTGAGCACAGAATAACTTTTTTAATCTCAGAGCTTTCTTTAAGTTTAATAAAACCATTTGATTTTGGATCGATCGCATGATCCCACAAAACTCTATGGAAAGTATTTTGTTTGTTAAAATCCTCTAAGTTAGAAACACAGTATTTATTTCTGAGTAATGACTTTGGAGTCATTATAATTAGTGGTTTTCTAAAATCTCTATGCATTTGACGTCTTAATGCATGATAATAATTGGCTGGAGTTGTACAATTCATAACTTGCATATTGTCGTTTGAACATAACTGTAAAAATCTTTCTAATCTAGCAGATGAATGTTCAGGACCTTGACCTTCGTATCCATGAGGTAACAACATTACAAGGCCTGATGCTCTATTCCATTTTCTCTCACCTGATGCTATAAACTGATCAATCACAACTTGAGCTCCATTTGCAAAATCTCCAAATTGAGCTTCCCAAATTGTTAGAGTGTTTGGTTCGACTAAACTGTAACCATATTCGAAACCTAAAACTGCAAGTTCAGATAAAAAACTATCTACTACTTCAAATTGTTTTTGACCTTTGACAATATTATTTAATGGAATATATCTCGAATTATCAATTTGATTTCTTAGTACAGAATGTCTTTGACTAAAAGTTCCTCTACCAGAGTCTTGTCCAACTAAACGAACTGGATATCCTTCAACTAACAAAGATCCAAACGCAAGAGCTTCTGCTGAAGACCAATCAATTCCCACTCCTTTTTCAATCGAGTCTCTTCTCGCATTTAATATTTTACTAATAGTTTTATGAATATTTTTTTCTGATGGTACTGTATTTATTTTTTTTGAAATAATTTTTAATTTCTCCTCATCAAAACCTGATATTCCTCTTTTATCTTTTCCTTTCTCAGGTTTATATCTTGACCATGTACCCTCAAACCATTCTATTTTAGGCTTGTAGTCTTTTGCACTTTTATATTGATCATCTAATAAATCTTTAAATGATTTAACATTTTGATTTAATAATTCTTGAGTAATTGATTTTTCATTAACCAGTTTATTCCCATAAATTTTATATACACTTGGGTGAGATTTAATTTTTTGATACATCAATGGCTGAGTAAACGATGGCTCATCTCCCTCATTATGACCAAACCTTCTGTAACAAATTAAATCTACTACAACGTCTCTATTAAATTTTAATCTGAATTCTGTAGCTATTCTGGTAGCATAAACAACTGCCTCTGGATCGTCTCCATTAACATGTAAAATTGGAGCCTCAACCATTTTTGCAACATCAGAAGGATAAGGTGACGATCTTGCAAATCGAGGACTCGTTGTAAAACCAATTTGATTATTTACAATTATATGAATAGTTCCACCAGTGTTATGTCCTGGTAGACCTGACATGGCAAAACATTCTGCTACCACACCCTGACCAGCAAATGCAGCATCACCATGAATTAGTATTGGGATAACTTTGTTTCTCTCTTTGTCTTTATGAAAAAATTGTTTTGCTCTAGTTTGTCCTAAAACGACAGGATTTACTGCTTCAAGGTGAGATGGATTATCTGTCAAACTAACATGAACAGAATTTCCATCAAATTGTCTGTCAGAAGATGCACCAAGATGATATTTTACATCTCCAGCACTATCCTCAGAGTCATCACTATATTCACCAGCAAATTCATTAAATATTCTTTTATAAGATTTTTGTAAAACGTTAGCCAAAACATTTAGTCTGCCTCTATGAGACATTCCAATTTTAACCTCTTTAATTTGTTGTTGACCACCAATTTTAATTATTTGCTCAAGTGCAGGAATTAAACTTTCTCCTCCATCTAATCCAAATCTTTTTGTACCAACATACTTAGTTGCTAAAAATTTTTCAAAACCTTCTGCTTGAACTAATTTATTTAGAATTGCTTCCTTACCATTTTTAGTAAACTGAAGAGCTTTATCGTCTTGCTCAATTCTATCTCTAAACCATTTTCTTTCATCAGGATTAGAAATGTGCATAAACTCATAACCTATTTTTCCACAATAGGTTTTTTTCATAAATTTTAAAATTTCTTTAATATTGGCATACTTTTTATTTATCACACCGTTTAAGAAAATTTTTCTTTCATAGTTTTCTTTCTTAAAACCATAAAACTCTGGATGAAGTTCATCTAAATATTCAGACTCTCTCATTCCCAAAGGATCAAGATCAGCTAACAAATGCCCCCTTAATCTGTAAGCTCTGATTAACGCAACTGCACTTATCGAATCTTTGTTAGAATCTGCAAGTAATTGAAAATTAAATTTTTCTGAAGTATCTATTTTTTCATTATTTAAATTAGTAATTTCATTTTCATCTATTTTCTTTTGAAGCTCATCAATATTTATTTTGGTCTTTTCTGGTCCCCATGACGGTCCATTTATTTCATTAGCAATTACTTTTATTTCATCACCGATTCCTTCAAAATAATTTAACCAACTTTCAGGGAGATCTTTATCTTTGTTAATAAATTTTAAGTACATTTGCTCAATGAATGCACTATTTGATTTATGTAAAAATGAATTTTTTTCGAAATCGAGATTTTTTGATGATGACATCTTATTTATTTAATATATCCCTCTAAAAAATATTTTTCAATTAGACAGTTTATCAAATAAAGTTTTACCAATTATTGATGGTGATTTTGCGACTGTAATTCCACATTCTTCCATTTTTTTTATTTTATCCTCTGCACCACCTTTACCTCCAGAAATAATTGCACCTGCATGCCCCATTCTTCTCCCTGGTGGCGCGGTAATTCCAGCTATAAATCCAACTGTTGGTTTTTTAATCTTATGGTTTTTCAAAAATTCTGCAGCTTCCTCTTCAGCAGAACCTCCTATTTCTCCAATCATTAAAATTGATTGTGTCTCTTCATCATTTAAAAACAGATCTAAACAATCTATAAAATTTGTACCATTTATAGGATCTCCTCCAATTCCGATACATGTTGATTGCCCTAATCCATTTTCAGTTGTTTGAGCAACCGCTTCGTAGGTTAAAGTTCCAGATCTAGACACAATTCCAACTGATCCTCTTTTATGAATATTACCAGGCATAATTCCAATTTTACATTCATCTGGAGTTATAATTCCTGGACAATTTGGACCTATAAGTCTGCTATTAGACCCATCTAATTTTTTTCTAACCTTAAGCATATCTTGAATTGGGATACCTTCAGTAATGCAAACAATTAATTCAACAGAAGCATCGATAGCTTCTATAATTGCTGCGGCAGCAAATTTTGCAGGCACATAAATCATAGTGGCATCTGCCCCAACTGCATCTTTAGCTTCAGCTACAGAATTAAATACAGGTCTGTCTAAATGCTTTTGACCTCCTTTTTTAGGAGTAACACCTCCTACTAAATTTGTTCCATATTTTATTGCTTGCTCTGAATGGAAAGTTCCATGTGCACCTGTAAAACCCTGACAAATTACTTTAGTTTCTTTATTAACTAAAACTGACATTTATTTAATAGCCTCAACAATTTTCTTAGCAGCATCATCTAAGTTCTCTGCTGAAATTAATTTTAAACCTGAATTATCTAAAATTTCTTTTCCTTCTTTAAAATTTGTCCCTGCAAGTCGAACTACTAAAGGTACACTAATATTAATTTCTTTTGCAGCGTCCACTACTCCTTGTGCAAGCACATCACATCTCATTATTCCCCCAAAAATATTTATCAAAATTCCCTTCACATTTTTATCTGAAAGAATAATTTTAAATGCTGCAGAAACTTTTTCTTTTGAGGCTCCACCTCCTACATCTAAGAAATTAGCTGGCTCTTTACCATATAATTTGATTATATCCATAGTTGCCATTGCTAGACCTGCACCATTAACCATACATCCAATACTTCCATCTAACTTGATATACGCTAAATCATGTTTACTAGCTTCAATCTCAGTTGGATCTTCTTCATTTAGATCTCTTAATTCTAAAATTTCAGGGTGTCTAAATAATGCATTAGAGTCGAAATTAACTTTCGCATCTAAACAAACAATTTTTCCCTCTTTTGTTAAAATTAAAGGATTTACCTCAACCATATTTGCATCTGTACTAATAAACATTTTATAAATCGATTTGATTAATGAAATTGCTTGATCTTTTGCATCACTCTTTAAATCAAAAATTTTAATTACTGACTCACAATCTGCATCTGATATTTCTTCAGCTATATCAACTTTAGTTGTAATAATTTTTTCTGGATTTGAGCTTGCTACTTCTTCGATATCCATTCCACCTTGATCACTTGAAATAAATGCAATCTTTGAGCTCGCTCTATCAACTAAACATGATAAATAGAATTCTTTTTCTATATTAGAGGATTCTTCAACGTATAATCGCTTAACTTCTCTTCCTTCTGGTCCAGTTTGATGAGTTACAAGTGTTTTTCCAAGCAACTCATTTGCTGAATTTTTTAATTCCTCAAGTGTATTAAGAATTTTAACTCCTCCAGCTTTACCTCTACCACCAGCGTGAATTTGAGCCTTTAAAACATACTTTTCAGTTTTTAAATTTTTTGCTTTTTCAATCAAGTCATCAACACTTGTTGAAAAAAATCCTGCTGGAACTATTGCTCCATATTTCTTTAAAATTTCTTTTGCTTGGTGCTCGTGAATGTTCATTATTATTTTGAAAGATCTGGATCTATTTTAGAGGCAGCTTTCCAAAGAGCTTTTACAGCATCAATAGAGTGCATAAACTCTTTATTTTCTTTTTCATCTAAATCCACTACTTCAATTTTCTCAACTCCATCTTTACCAATTACAACTGGTACTCCAGCATAAACATTTTCTACTCCGTACTCACCATTTAACTGCACTGCGCAAGGTAATAATTTTTTTTCATCTTTTAAATATGATTCAGCCATTTGAACTCCTGATGCTGCAGGTGCATAAAAAGCAGAACCTTTTTCTAAATACTTAACGATTTCTGCTCCACCGTCTCTAGTTCTTTGATTAATTTCTTCAACTCTCTCTTGAGAAATCTTTCCTTCTTTAACAAGATCTAATAAAGGTTTACCAGATACTTTTGTAAATCTTGGCATTGGAACCATAGTATCTCCATGACCACCCATAACCATTGCTTCAATCTCTCTTACAGGCACACCAAACTCTAATGATAAAAACAGTTTAAATCTTGAGCTATCTAAAATCCCTGCCATGCCGACAACTTTATTTGCAGGCAAACCTGAAAACTTTTGAAACGCCATAACCATCACATCTAAAGGGTTGGTGATACAAATTACGAAGGCGTTAGGTGCATTTTCTTTTACGCCTTGAGCTACCTGTTTAATAATTTTTAAATTTATACCAAGAAGGTCATCTCTACTCATTCCTGGCTTTCTAGGAACTCCTGCTGTAATTATGATAACATCAGAATCTTTAATATCTTTATAATCGTCTGTACCTGATAATTTTACATTAAATCCATCAACTGATGATGATTGAGCTATATCTAAAGCCTTTCCTTTAGCTATTCCACTTGCAACGTCAAATAAAACAACTTCATCAACAAGCTCCTTTATTCCGATTAAATGTGCTAGTGTTCCACCTATTTGGCCTGCGCCAATTAAAGATATTTTTTTCATTTATTTCCTCTTATTTCATTGTTGGCATTACAAATTCTGCGTTTGTACGCACACCTGAAGGCCATCGTGATGTTACAGTTTTAAGTTTAGTATAAAATTTTATTCCTTCCATGCCATGCATGCCACTATCTCCAAATAACGATCTTTTCCAACCACCAAAACTATGAAAGGCCATAGGAACTGGAATTGGAACATTGATACCAACCATTCCTACTTGAATTTTACTAGCAAATGTTCTGCCTGCATCACCATCTCTAGTATAAATACTTACTCCGTTTCCGTATTCATGATCATTGATTAGTTTTGCAGCCTCTTCAAAAGTTTTAACTCTAACTACAGATAGAACTGGACCAAAAATTTCTTCTTTATAAATTCTCATGTCTTTATTAACGTGATCAAATAAACAACCACCTATATAAAATCCGTTTTCATAACCTTGGAGTTTTAAGTTTCTTCCATCGACAACTAATTTAGCACCTTCTTCAACTCCTAAATCAACATAACTTTTTACTTTTTCTAAATGTTCTTTTGTAACCAGAGGTCCCATCTCTGAAGTTTTATCCATACCAGGTCCTACTTTTAAGGCCTCTGCTTTTTTTGAAAGTCTTGAAACTAGTTCATCACCAATATCTCCAACAGCAACCGCAACAGATTGAGCCATACATCTCTCACCTGCAGATCCGTAAGCTGCACCCATCAATCCATTTACTGCACCATCCAAATCACAATCTGGCATGACTACTAAGTGATTTTTTGCACCTCCAAGTGCTTGTACTCTTTTTTCATTTTTAGCTGAATTTTCGTAGATATATTTTGCAATTGGAGTGGATCCGACAAAGCTTACAGCTTTAATATCTTTATTTTCTAAAATTGCATCAACAGCTTCTTTATCACCATTAACTACGTTAAATACTCCCTCAGGCAATCCAGCTTCACTAAGTAACTCTGCTAATCTAAGTGGACATGAAGGATCTTTTTCTGAAGGTTTTAATATAAATGTATTTCCACAAGCAATTGCTATTGGAAACATCCACATTGGTACCATTGCTGGAAAATTAAATGGAGTAATTCCAGCTACTACCCCTAAAGGTTGTCTCATTGACCAACTGTCAACATTTGTTCCAACATTTTCTGAATATTCACCTTTTAACAAATGAGGAATTCCACAAGCAAACTCAACTACCTCAAGCCCTCTTGTTAAAGATCCTCTAGCGTCCTCAAAAACTTTTCCATGTTCTGATACTATTAGCTTTGTTAACTCATCAGAATTTTTTTCTATTAATTCCTTAAATTTAAATATTATCCTTGCTCTTTGTAAAGGAGGTTTTGCAGACCAAGTTTCAAATGCTTTTTTGGCTGCTTCTACTGCTTGATCTAAATCAGATTTACTTGCAAGTCTAACCTCAGATTCTTGTTCTCCTGTTGCAGGATTAAATACTTTTCCTTTTCTATCAGATGAACCTGGAATTATTTTTCCATTAACGAAATGCTCTATTAATTTCATGAATATGGTCTTTTAAATCAAAAAAACTTAATAGTCTATTTAAAGATTAGCCGTAGCTAACATTTTTTTAATTTCTGCAATTGCTTTTGCTGGATTTAGGCCTTTGGGACAAGCATTTGTACAATTTAAAATAGTATGACATCTGTAAAGTTTTAATTCATCAGCAACTTTTTTTAATCTTGCTTTTCTTTCTTCGTCTCTACTATCAACGATCCATCTGTAAGCTTGAAGAAGGACTGCTGGACCTAAGTATTTATCTCCATTCCACCAATAACTTGGGCAAGATGTTGAACAACATGCACACATAATACATTCATAAGCGCCATCAAGTTTTGCTCTATCTTCTTGAGATTGATAAATTTCTGTTGTTTCTTTTTTTGAATTATTTTTTAACCAGGGTTCAATAGATTGATACTGTTTATACAAACCATCTAAATCTCCAATTAAATCTCTTTTAACTTTCAAGTGCGGTAGCGGATATATGTCTATATCTCCATCAATTTCCAAATGCGGAGTTGTGCATGCTAAACCATTTTTGCCACCCATGTTCATAGCACAAGAACCACAAACTCCATGAGCACAAGATCTTCTATAAGCTAATGTTGGGTCAATTTCGTTTTTAATTTTATTTAAAATATCTAAAACTTTTGAAGGACAATTATCCATATCAACTTCATAAGTATCAATTCTTGGATTTTCTTCAGTAGAAGGGTCCCATCTATAAACATTTACTCTTCTAAGATTTTTAGAGCCTGTTTTATCTTTAAAATATTTACCTTTTTTGACTTCAGAATTTTTTGGTAAATTCAATTGTACCATTAGTATACCCGCTCTTGTGGTGGAAAATATTGAACTTCATTAGTCAAAGTTGACTTGTGGACTGGTCTATAACTAATTTTTGTATTTTTTCCATCACACCAAGCAAGAGTATGTTGCATAAATTTATCATCATCTCTTTTTGGATAATCATCTCTTGCATGAGCTCCTCTGCTTTCTTTTCTGTGATATGCAGATTCTACAGTTGTTACTGCTTGTCTAATTAAATTATCAAATTCTAAAGTTTCAACTAAATCAGTATTAAATACTAAAGATCTATCTTTAACAGAAATAGAGTCCATTCCTTCATAAGTTTTTCTAATATCATCAACGCCTTCTTTTAAATTTTTTTCTGTTCTAAATACTGCACATTTAGATTGCATTGTTTTTTGCATTGAAAGTCTAAGTTCTGCGGTACTATTATTTCCATCTGCATTTCTTAACTTATCAAATCTATCTAAACATTTTTGTGTCTCAGACTCAGGTAACTCTTCATGAGGAGTTCCGGGTTTAACTAATTCTGCTGCTCTTTTTGCTGCTGCTCTTCCGAACACTACTAAATCAATTAATGAATTAGAGCCAAGTCTATTCGCACCATGAACAGATACACATGCTGCTTCTCCTATAGCCATCAGACCTGGAACAGTTTTTTCTGAACCATTAACAGTTAAAACTTCTGCTTTGTAATTTGTTGGAATACCACCCATATTATAATGAACTGTTGGCACAACAGGTATAGGCTCTTTAGTTACATCTACATTTGCAAATAATCTTGCAGCATCAGTAATTCCTGGAAGTCTACTTTCAATAATATCTTTATCTAAATGACTTAAGTTTAAATGAACATGATCTTGATCTTTTCCAACTCCCCTTCCTTCATTTATTTCAATAGACATTGATCTACTAACAACATCTCTTGATGCTAAATCTTTTGCATTTGGAGCATATCTTTCCATAAATCTTTCGCCCTTAGAGTTAGTTAGATAACCACCCTCACCTCTAGCACCTTCTGTTATTAACGTGCCATGACCATAAATTCCTGTTGGATGAAATTGAACAAACTCCATATCTTGAAGAGGCAATCCAGCTCTTAATACCATTGCATTTCCATCTCCAGTGCAAGTATGCGCAGATGTAGCTGAATAATAGACTTTCCCATATCCACCTGTAGCTATAATTACAGTATGTGCTCTAAATCTATGGATTGTTCCATCATTTAAATTCCATGCAATTAATCCCTTGCACGCTCCATCTTTCATTAAAAGATCTAATGCAAAATATTCTATAAAAAACTCAGTGTTATGTTTTAAGGCTTGTCCATAAAGCGTATGAAGAATTGCATGACCAGTTCTATCCGCAGCAGCACATGTTCTTTGTACAATTCCATTTCCATAATTTTTTGTCATTCCACCAAAAGGTCTTTGATATATTTTTCCCTCTTCAGTTCTACTAAATGGAACTCCATATTTTTCTAATTCTAAAACAGCTTTTGGAGCTTCTTTACATAAATACTCAATACTATCTTGATCACCTAACCAATCTGCACCTTTAACCGTATCATACATGTGCCATCTCCAGTCATCTTCTCCCATGTTACCAAGTGCAGCTGAGATACCTCCTTGTGCAGCAGATGTGTGGCTTCTAGTTGGAAATACTTTTGAAATACAGGCTGTTTTCAATCCAGCTTCGCTTAATCCAACAGCGGCTCTCAAGCCGGATCCACCAGCTCCTAAGACAACTACATCATATTCATGATCTATTATATTATAAGCGCTCATTATTTTAGATTAAGTAAAATTATTATTGTTAATAATGGAATAATTATAGCAGAAATATAGAGAAGTCTGTTTGCGACATATTTGGTTTTTTCATTAGAAATATAGTCCTCAAAAACCTCACTAATACTTAGGGCAGAAAAAAAATAAGCAAAAATTAAAAATATACTAAATAAAAACTTATTTGTTTTATTTGAAAAAAAACTAACTACTTCAGAATAGTCTCCATCATAAACTGATATGAAATTAATTATAAACCAAAACATTAAAGGGACTAAAATTATTGATGAAAATTTTAAAAACATCCATTTTTTTGTAGCTAAATTCATATTAAAAAAAGTTTTTTCCAATTAAGTAAAATAAAATAGTTAAAATCAATGAACCAAAGATCACCATCAAACCTGTTATACGAGTAGTCTTTAGTTCATAGCCATAACCCATATCCATTATTAAATGTCTAATTTCACTAAGTATTTGAAAACTAAAAGACCACGCTAACCCTATTGCAACAAATTTTCCAAGAAACGAATTAAAAAAAAAGTTTATCAAATCATATTTTGGTTCTCCTAAAATTAGCCAAGAAACCCAGACACAAACTAAAGTTATTGCTATGATATTTATTATTCCAGTAATTCTATGAGAAATAGATACTAATGATGATATGTGCCATCTATAAATTTGTATATGAGGAGAAAGAGGTCTTTTACTTTCCATAAAAATTATTTTTTATTAATGTTTCAGCAATTTCAACTGCATTTAAGGCTGCACCTCTAAGTAAATTGTCTGAGACAATCCACATATTTAAGCAATTCTTTTTAGTTTTATCTTCTCTAATTCTTGAAATGAATGTCTCATCTTTTCCAGCGGCTTCAAGTGGTGTTGAATATCCACCATCTTGTCTCTCATCAATAACTTTACAGCCTTCCATTTTCTCAAGACATTCTTTAATTTGATCAATTGTAAAATCTTTTTCTAATTCTAAATTTACTGCTTCAGAATGAGAAACTAAAACTGGTACTCTTACACAAGTTGCTGATAATTCAATATTTTGATCTAGAATTTTTTTAGTCTCATTGGTCATTTTTAATTCTTCTTTTGTGTATCCGTCATCAGCAAATACATCAATATGTGGAATTAAATTAAATGAAATTTGTTTTGTAAAATTTTTTGATTCAATTGCTTTGTTTTCTAGTGCTAGCTTAGTCTGTTCTACTAATTCATCCATTGGTGCTTTGCCACCACCAGATACTGATTGATACGTAGCTACAACTACTCTTTTTATTTTAAATAAATCATGGATTGGTTTTAATGGTAAGACTAATTGTGCAGTTGAGCAATTAGGATTAGCAATAATATTTTTTTTTATATTTTTTAAGTCATCCGCATTTACTTGAGGTACAATTAAAGGAACATCAGGGTCCATTCTATAAAAACTAGAATTATCTATTACAATACTGTGACTTGCTGCTTTTGAGGCATAAGCTTCTGAAATTTTTCCACCTGCTGCAAAAAAAGTAATTTTTGCTTTTGAAAAATCAAAAGTCTCTAAATTTTCAACTTCTATGTCTTTTCCTTTAAAATTAATTTTTGAACCCGCACTTCTTGCAGATGCAACTAAAAAAATTTCTGAAATAGACAAATTTTTCCTCTCAAGTACTTCTAGTACTTTTCTTCCAACATTGCCCGTAGCTCCAACTATAGCTATATTCATGATGGGGTTGTTATACTAAATGAAAGGTAAATCGCAAACTTTTCCAATGCAATTATGTCCATTTACAACAACTTTTACATTTTGCTCAAGATTCCAGTATCCTTTTTGCATCATAGCTATACCAATTACTTTTTTGAAGTGAGGTGAATAGCAAGCAGATCTTAATTCTCCAATTAGGTTGTTGTTTTCATCTGTCAAATCTAGAGAACCTGTTACACTGATTTCATTAATATCAATTTTTATACCCATCAATTTTTTAGTAATTCCTTCTTCTTTTATTTTTATTAATTTTTCCTTACCCAAAAACTTTGCATCACTATCTAAGTTAACATACTTATCAAAACCACACTCAAACGGGTTATCATTGTTATCCATATCGTTTCCAAATGATAGAAGAGCACTTTCAATTCTCTCTATTAAATTAGGGCATCCAGGCTTAACATTAAATTCTTTACCAGCTTCAAATAAATGATCATATAACTTTTGACCAGACTCAGTGTTTTGAACATAAATTTCATAACCACCTTGCTTAGACCAACCTGATTGTGCAATTAAATGGTCAGCTCCTTCAAAATTAAAATAATCAAATCCAAAAAATTTCAATTTAGTTATTTTTTCGCCAAATACTTTTTCCATTAACTTAAATGATTTTGGACCTTGAACAGCCATAATGTCTACATTTGGTTCAAAGATTTTAACATCAAATTTATTTCCAATTGCTAATCCTTTTGCAAATAAAATTACATCAGAGTCTGCAATAGATATCCACCATTTCTCCTGACTTAATCTCAGCACTACAGGATCATTAATTAATCCACCCTGGTCATCTATAATAGGACAATAATAACATCTACCATCTTTAGATTTAGATAAATCTCTACAAGTCATTAATTGAACTAATTTAGCTGAGTCCTTTCCTGAAATTTCAACTTGCCTTTCTGCTGCAACATCCCAAATTTGAACATGTTCTTTTAAGTGATGATAAGAATCTTCTACAGATCCAAACGCTGCTGGAAGCAACATATGATTATAGATTGTATAAGCTGTTACACCTTGTTTTTCTATTCTTGAAGTATATGGTGTACTTCTAAGTCTTCTAGATTTTGCTATTGAATAATTTTTCATTTATTTAAAAATTCTAAAACCTTGTCCCGCATTTCAAATGCTTTTTCAATCATAATCATATGCCCACATCCTTCGATTACATGAATAGTTGAATTTTTAATCAATTGAGAGAATTTTTTTCCAGATTCTAAATTAACCATTTTATCTAGAGAACCAAAAACAAACATTGATGGAACCTCAATTGACCCAGCTGCGGTTGAGCCATTTTTGTAATTATTGCAAGCTATAAGATCTACAGCAAGTATTTCACTAATATCTTTTGGAGATTGAATAATTCTTTCAACTGGATTTCCACCTATAAATTTTTTTGAGCCTTCATATCCCCACTTCATCATTAACTTTACTGCATCAGAATCTCCATTTTCCGCAAGTTTAATCAAATCAGGATGAACAGGCATTTTGTTAGATCCACCTACAAAGACTATTTTTTTTAGTCTATCTTTGTATCTATGGGAATACTCAAGTATTTCTAAACATCCTTGTGAATGACCAACTAAAATTAAGTTTTGAAGATCTAAGGCATCAAATACAAGTTCCAACCATTCTGCTATTTCCTCAATAGTTTTTAAACATGGCCCCTCAGAATTTCCATGTCCTGGTAAATCAATAGATAATACATTGAAATTATTATTTGAAAAAAATTGCTCACTTAATGACCAAACAATATGAGATAAGCCACTCCCATGAAGAAATACAATGGTATCTTTGTTTTTATCTATACCTTTGCCATTGTCTGAAGCAAAAATACTTTTATTTTCAATTTCAAAATTCAATTAGATTCCTAAACTTTTTTTCTCAGTTCAAACTTCTGTATTTTTCCAGTTGATGTCTTAGGTAGTTCACAAAAAACAACCTTTTTGGGAACTTTAAATCCAGCCAAAGTTTCTTTGCAAAAATCAATTAATTCTTTTTCAGTAACAGGCTTATCTTGAACCATCTCGATGAAAGCACAAGGTACTTCTCCCCATTTTTCATCTGGTTTAGCAACTACTGCTGCTATTGAAACTGAAGGATGTTTAGATAAGGTATTTTCAATTTCTATTGATGAAATATTTTCTCCCCCTGAGATAATAATATCTTTAGATCTATCTTGAATTTTTACATATCCATCAGGAAACATAACTGCCAAGTCGCCACTATGAAACCATCCATCTTTCATTGCTTTGTCGGTAGCTTCTTTATCTTTAAAGTAACCTTTCATTACTACGTTTCCTCTAATCATGATCTCACCGATAGTTTTTCCATCTTTAGGAACTTCTTTCATCGTCTCTGGATCTAAAACTGTTACTCCTTCTGTATTGGGATATCTCACTCCTTGTCTTGCTTTAATCTCATTTTGTTTATCTTCATCCAAATCATTCCATCCATCATTCCACGCACATTGTGTAACATGGCCATATGTTTCTGTAAGACCGTAAACATGCATAACTTCAAATCCAAGAGATTTCATTTTTTTAAAAATAATGCTTGGGGGAGGTGCTCCAGCAGTTAAGACGTAAACTTTATGCTTTAATTTTTTTCTATCACTTTCGGGAGCTCCAGTTATCATATTTAAAACTATTGGTGCTCCTCCAAAATGAGTAATTTCATATTTATCAATAAGCTCAAAAATTTTCTTAACATCAATATTTCTTAAGCAAATTGTTCTTCCATTTAACATTGGAACTGTCCATGGATAGCACCAGCCATTACAATGAAACATAGGCACAACTGTTAAAAAGTTTAAACGATTAGGCATGTTCCAGGCAACAGTACTTCCCGTAGACATTAAGTACGCACCTCTATGATGGTAAACAACACCCTTAGGATTGCCAGTTGTACCTGAAGTATAACTTAAAGATATTGCCTGCCATTCATCATCAGGCATTTTCCAATCAAAATTTTCATCTCCAGTATTTAAAAAACTTTCGTATTCTAAATCTCCAATTTTTTCCAATTTCGATTGATCAGCATGTTTGTCGTTAATATCTATAACAGTGATTTTTTTATTTAAATTTTTTAAAGCTTTTTTTACTTCTACATGTAATTGTCTATCTACAACTAATACCTTCGCATCACTATGATTTAAAATATAATTAATTGTATTGGCATCTAATCTTATATTTATTGTGTTTAAAACTGCTCCTGTCATTGGAACTGAGTAGTGTGCCTCAAAAATTTCAGGAGTATTAAAAGCTAAAAAAGATACTGTGTCTCCTTTTTGAATACCAATTTTAGAAAGTGCACTGGCAAATTTTACTGCTCTTTTATAAACTTCATTCCAAGTATAGCTTCTATCCTCATAAACTATAGCCTCATAATCAGGATAAACATCTTTGGCTCTTTGTAAAAATGTTAGTGGCGTTAATGGAACATAATTTGCATTATTTCTATCCAGATTAATGTCGTAATGATTCATTATTAATTAAATTTAAATTTCATTATATTTGAGCTACCTGAAACTGCAGATTTATAATGATATTCTGCTCTTGGTAACACTTTTTCAAAGTAGAATGTAGCTGTATTAATTTTGTCTGAATAAAACTCTTTATTTTCTTCATATTCTTTAAAACTAATTTCTAAGATTTTTATCCATGAAAAAGCAATTGAAATATAACCAAGTGTTTTTAAATAATCATTTGCAGCTGCAGAAACATCATCTTTTTCGATTTTACTTTTATCAGCAATCCAACCAGTGAACTTTGATAAAATATCAAGATAATATGTAAGATCTTTTGTAAAAGATTTTACCTTTTCATGTTTGTTTTCACATTCAGATTTTATCATTTCTAAAAATTTAGAAATTACATCACCATTTCTATTTATTAACTTTCTAAATACTAAATCAGCGGCTTGAACTGAATTGGTTCCTTCATATATAGGTGTGATTCTATTATCTCTATATAACTGTTCAATACCTTGGTCTTTAGTATAACCGTACCCTCCATGAATCTGCATAGCATCGCTCGTTATCTCCATCGCTAAATCAGTAAATAAAGATTTAACTACAGGTGTCATCAAAGAAACATAATCAGAAGCTTCCTGTTTAATTTTTTCATCTGGATGATGAAGACTAACTTCAGTCTGTTGAGACAGCCAAAAGCATAAAGCTCTTTCTCCCTCAATTATTGATTTCATATTTAATAAAGTTCTTCTTATGTCTGCATGGTCAATAATAAAATCTGCACCATTTGTAGATTTAGAATTATTACTTTTTCCTTGTTTTCTCTCTTTTGCATAAGCAAGTGAATTTTGGTAAGCAATTTCTGAAATGCCCAATCCCTGAATACCAACTACAATTCTCTCAAGATTCATCATAGTGAACATTGCGTTTAAACCTTTGTCCTTAGGACCAATCATATATCCTGTTGCATCATCAAAGTTTAAGACACAAGTTGCCGAACCTTTAATTCCCATTTTTGTTTCAATAGATCCCGTTGAAATGCCATTTCTTTGTCCAACCGATCCATCTTGATTTACTAAAAACTTGGGTACTAAAAATAAACTTATTCCTTTTGTTCCAGGAGGAGAGTCGGTAGATCTTGCTAAGACTAAATGAACAATGTTTTCTGTTAAGTCATGATCACCTGATGTGATAAAAATTTTTTGGCCAGTTATTTTATAAGTTCCATCGGATTGACTAACTGCTTTTGTTTTAAGTAAACCTAAATCGGTACCACAAACAGGTTCTGTTAAGCACATCGTACCACTCCATTTACCTTCTACAATTTTAGGTAAATATTTATCTTTTATTTCATCAGTAGCGTGATGATTAATACAATTGTATGCTCCAATACTTAATTCACTATAAAGTTTAAAAGATAAACTCGCTGAAGACAGCATTTCGTCAAAAAAAGCACTCACTGTTTTTGGCATTCCTTGACCACCATATTTTGGATCGCATGACAATGAAGTCCATCCATCCTCTATATATTTTTGATAAGCTTCTTTGTATCCTGGTGGTGTTCTAACTACACCATTTTCTAAAACTGCAGGATTTTCATCGCCTGCTTTAGCAAGTGGTAAAATTAAATTTTGATTGATTTTAGCTGCTTCTTCTAAAATATCTTTAACCAAATCTGAACTGACTTCATTATATCTTTCAAGATCATTATAATTTTTGTTATCTCTCAATTTTTCATAGAGGAACATCATATCTTTGACAGGTGCAGAATAACTTGGCATTTAAAAAGCTTAGAATACTTAGAGATTTATTGCAATTTTGAAATTATCGCATCACCCATTCGTGAAGTAGATACTTCTTTCATACCCTCAGAAAGGATATCTTTCGTTCTTAGACCGTCATTTAATACAGCTTGCACTGCGTTTTCTAAAGCATCAGCTTCATTATCAAGATCTAAAGAATATCTTAAAGCCATTGCAAAACTTAGTATTGTTGCTATTGGATTTGCTAGCCCTTTTCCTGCAATATCAGGAGCTGAGCCATGTATGGGTTCATACATTGCTCTCATTTCACCATCTTTATTTTTTGCACCTAAAGATGCAGAAGGTAATAATCCTAAAGATCCTGTTAACATTGAAGCTTGATCTGAAAGCATATCACCAAATAAATTATCAGTAACAATTACGTCAAATTGTTTTGGATTTCTAAGTAATTGCATTGCACAGTTATCTGCAAGCATATGGCTTAGCTCAACATCTTTGTATTCTTTTTCATGAAGTTCCTGAACTTCTTCTTTCCATAGTTGTCCAGCTTCCATTACATTAGATTTTTCACAAGAGGTAACTTTGTTTGATCTTTTTCTAGCAAGATCAAAAGCAACTCTTGCAACTCTAGTAATTTCACTAGTAGTATAAGTATGAGTGTTTATTCCTTTTCTTTCACCATTTTCTATTGGTTTAATACCTCTTGGTTCACCAAAATAAATTCCACCTGTTAATTCTCTTACAATCATTATATCTAAACCAGAAACCACCTCTGGTTTAAGTGTTGATGCGCCAACTAATTGTTCAAAACATATTGCAGGTCTCAAATTTGCAAATAATTTTAATTCTTTTCTTAATTTTAATAAAGCTCTCTCAGGTTTTTTTGAAAACTCAATATTATCCCACTTGGGTCCTCCCACTGCACCAAGCATAACAACTTCACTCTCTAAAGCTTTATAAAAAACTTCATCTGTTATTGGTGTACCGTGTTTATCGTAAGAACATCCACCAGCAAGATCTTCATCTATTTCAAAGTCTAAGGATTTTTTATCATTGAACCAGTTAATTATTTTTTTAACTTCTCCAATTACTTCAGGTCCAATACCATCTCCTGGTAATAATAGAATTTTTCTTTTTTTAACTTTAATCATTAAAAATCCAAGGTTTTTTATCTTTTAATTGATTTTCAAAATTTTCAATTTTGTCAGATTTTTTTAAAGAAATAGCAATGTCATCTAATCCTTCTAGCAAACATTTTTTCTTAAATGGATCTATTTCAAATTTAATTTCATTGTTTCCATAAATAATTTTTTGATCATTTAAGTCTACAGAAATTTCCTCTTTTCTATTTGCGTATTCAGAAAGTTCTTTTATTTTTTCTTCTTCAAGAATTATTGGTAAAATTCCATTTTTAAAACAATTACTATAAAAAATATCAGCATAACTTGAACTAATCACACAAGTAATTCCAAAATCTAACAATGCCCATGGAGCATGCTCTCTTGATGAACCACATCCAAAATTGTTTCCTGCAATTAAAATTTTTGAGTTATTAAATGGTTCCTGATTTAATACAAAATCATTAATTTCTTTTCCATTATCGTCATATCTCATTTCAAAAAACAAATTTTTTCCAAGTCCAGTTCTTTTTATTGTTTTTAAAAATTGCTTAGGAATAATCATATCTGTATCAATATTTACGATTGGTAAATAAGCTGGAATACTTTTTAATGTATTAAATTTTTGCATTTAATTTTGATACTTTCTTACATCATCTAAATTACCAGAGATTGCAGCTGCAGCTGCCATCCCAGGGCTTACTAGATGCGTTCTGCCGCCTCTTCCCTGTCTTCCTTCAAAGTTTCTGTTTGAAGTAGATGCACATCTTTCCTCTGGTTTTAATTTATCTGCATTCATTGCTAAACACATAGAACAGCCTGGCTCTCTCCATTCAAATCCTGAATTTACAAATATTTTATCTAAACCTTCTTGCTCAGCTTGTTCTTTAACTAATCCTGACCCAGGAACTACAATAGCATTTACATGAGATGATATTTTTTTGTCCTTTAAGATTTTGGCAGCTTCCCTTAAATCTTCAATTCTTCCATTTGTACAGCTTCCAATAAATACTTTATCTATCTTGATATCAGTTGCTGCCATATCAGGTGTTAATCCCATATATTTTAGTGCTCTTTCAATTGAGTTCTTTTTATCCTCATCTTTTTCATTTTGAGGATTAGGTACTTTTCCATCAATTGTAATTACATCTTGAGGTGAAGTTCCCCAAGTAATCATCGGTAATATATCATTTGCATTAAGATTTATTTCTTTATCAAAACTTGCATCAGCATCTGTTTTTAAATTTTTCCAGTATTCCATTGCCTTTTCCCAATTTTCTCCTTTTGGAGACATGGGTTTACCTTTTAAATATTCAAATATTTTTTCATCAGGAGCAATTAATCCAGCTCTTGCGCCACCCTCAATAGTCATATTGCAAATAGTCATTCTCTGTTCAACACTCAAAGATCTTATTAAATCTCCTGCATATTCAACTACACAACCTGTTCCACCTGCAGTACCAATCTTTCCAATGATTTGAAGTATTACATCTTTAGATGTTACTCCTAATGGAAGTGTTCCATTAACATTAATTCTAAAATTTTTTGCTTTCTTTTGAACGAGTGTTTGCGTTGCTAAAACATGTTCAACTTCAGATGTTCCAATACCAAAAGCTAATGATCCAAAAGCTCCATGAGTTGCAGTATGACTATCTCCACATACAATAACTGTTCCTGGTTGAGTAAAGCCTTGTTCTGGTCCAATAATATGAACAATTCCTTGTCGTTTATCATCCATACCAAAAAGCTGCACACCAAATTCCTTACAATTTGATTCTAATGTATCAACTTGTATTTTCGATTCCTGGTCTGATATCCCTTTAGTTCTATCTGTCGTTGGAACATTATGATCAGCAACAGCTAAAGTTAAATTAGGATGACGAACTTTTCTATTTGAATTTCTTAAACCTTCAAAAGCTTGTGGACTCGTAACTTCATGAATTAAGTGTCTATCGACAAACAATAAAGCTGTTCCATCTTCTTGCTGATCTACTAAATGATCATTCCAAATTTTGTCGTAAAGAGTAGTGGACATTGAAAAAAAAATTATTTTTTTTCTGAAGTACTTTCTGTTGATTGTTCGGCTGTAGCTTCTTCTTTTGGAGCTTCTGCAGCTGGTGCTGCTTCTACTTTAGGAGCCTCTTCCTTTGGAGCTTCTGCAGCTGGTGCTGCTTCTACTTTAGGAGCCTCTTCCTTTGGAGCTTCTGCAGCTGGTGCTACATTTTCTTCAGTAACTGTTTCAGGTTTTGCATCAACATCAATACCAATTTTTTTTCTGATTTTTTCTGCAATCCTTGCTGATTTACCTGTTCTATCTCTTAGATAGTATAATTTTGCTCTTCTTACTTTTCCTGATCTAATAACTTTAATTGAGTCAATTAGAGTTCCATAAAGTGGAAATGTTCTTTCAACACCTTCACCAAAAGAAATTTTTCTAACTGTGAAAGACGAGTTTAAATCTCTGCTTTTTTTTGCAATACAAACGCCTTCAAAATATTGAATTCTCTCTTTTTTTCCCTCTGTAATTCTAACACCTACTTTAACTACATCTCCAGGGTAGAATACAGGTATCTGTTTTTCTGAAAGTATTTTTTTAACGTTATGTTGATTTATCTCTTCAATTGTTTTCATAGTTATATTTATCAAATTAATTCTTCTTATATTTTTCCCATAAATCTGGTCTTCGGACGCGTGTTATAGCCTCAGATTGAGATAAACGCCAGTGTTTAATTTTACTGTGATCTCCTGACAAAAGTACTTCTGGAACCGCTTTTTCCTCCCAAATTTGAGGTTTTGTGAACTGAGGATACTCTAATAATCCATTTTCAAAACTTTCGTTTACCGTAGAATTCTCATTTCCCAGAACACCGGGTAAAAGTCTCAAAATACTATCAATCACCACAAATGCTGCTGACTCTCCTCCTGATAAGATAAAGTCTCCAATACTAACTTCTTCTATATTTCTTGTGCTTAACACTCTTTCATCAACTCCTTCGAAGTGTCCACAAATTATCGAAACCGATTTTTCCTTCGATAATTCTTTAGCGTAATTTTGATCAAATTTTTTCCCTCTAGGAGATAAATATAATATTTTTTCTCCCTCATTTTTATTTTGATCTAATGATTTTGCTAATACATCAGCTTTCATCAACATACCTGAACCACCTCCATAAGGAGTATCATCTACAGTTTTGTGTTTATCCTCAGCAGCATCTCTAATGTTTACTACTTTTAAATTCCAAATATTTTTAGACATTGCTTTTCCATATAGACCTTTAGACAAAGGACCAGGAAAAATATCTGGATAAAGTGTAAACACTTGAGCTTGCCACATATAGTGTCCTCAGTTTATTTTTTTTCCTCAGCTGGAGCTGCTTCTGCTTTAGGAGCTTCTTCCTTTGGAGCTTCTGCTGCTGGAGCTGG
>NZ_CVST01000020.1 GCF_001180225.1 Candidatus Pelagibacter communis
ATCATCTGAAGATGCGTGATCAGTCACTGGAGATGAAAATTGAATTTCTAAATTTTGTTTTTTACATTCATCAATAATTTCATCGCGCCAATTTGTATGAATTTCTCCTGCTAAATATACTTTCAACATATGTTCTTTATATATAGTGACTAGTATCCCAAATTTCTATCTATTTGGTTAATTAATTCTTTATTTTCTGTGAATAATTTTAAATTTTTAAAGAAAATTTTAAGAACCATCTCAATATAATTGCCCTCACTATCAGATGAAATATGAGGAGTGATGATTAAATTTGGAGTATCCCAAAGGTTTGATGTTTTTGGAATAGGTTCTTCTGAAAATACATCTAAAATTGCTCCAGCAATTTCATTGTTTTGAAGTTTAATTCTTAAAGCTTCGTAATCTAAAACAGATTGCCTTCCAATATTTACAATTCCACACGTAGATTTTAATTTATCTAATCTTGATTTGTTAATTAATCCTTTGGTCTCTTCCGTTTCCGGAACTGCTAGATAAAAAAAATCAGCATTAGGCAAAACATCATCAATTTTATC
>NZ_CVST01000021.1 GCF_001180225.1 Candidatus Pelagibacter communis
CAGGTGTTCAAACTCAAGGTAAACATTATCTTGCTAGTGAATGGAATATTAAAAAATTCACAAACAATAGATTTCAAAACATAAAATTAAATGAAAATGCCCCTCCTAAGATCTCAGAAAAATCTTATCAAATAATAAAACAAGATTTTACTAATCCACAAAATATTGAAGAAAAAAATCTTTTAATTTTTGATAATAATCTCTCATTTGAAATCACTGACTTTAAAGAAAAAAACTTTAAGAAAATTTACTTAGTTTCTAACAAAAATGAAAATAGATCTATAAAACTCAGTGAAAAATTAGTGAAATTTAAATCTCAGTTAATAGAAGACCAAGGACAAAGATTAAAAAATCAATCTATTGATTGTCAAGTTATTGATATAAGTGAAGTGACAAACATTGAAAATTGTTATGGTTTGTATCCTGCAGTTGGTGAAAATTTAGACTACTTAAATTCAAATAATATAGGTGTAGATTTTTTGTACAGAAGTCTCGATCAGTTAGCTTGGAAATATTGTAATAAAGGATTTTTTAATTTTAAAAATTATATTCCCAAAATAGTCTCGACTTTTAACTAAAACCATCGAACCATACCTATAATTCCAGCAGTCGCATAGAAGAATTGAAGTAAAAGAATTCCTTTGTGGCCACCTCTAT
>NZ_CVST01000022.1 GCF_001180225.1 Candidatus Pelagibacter communis
AAAAATTCTAATGGACTTTGGAGTTAAGGGGGAAATTCAAAAAGTAAGTCACGGTCCAGTTGTAACACTCAATGAATTTGAGCCAGCTGCTGGAGTAAAAGTTTCTAAAATTATAAATTTGTCAGATGATATTGCAAGGAACACTAGTTCCGAGTCTGCTAGAATTTCAACTATACCAGGTAGCAATACTGTGGGAATTGAATTGCCAAATAATTCAAGAGAAAATGTTTATCTAAGTGAAATTCTAAATAACGCTGATTTTAAAAAGAAGGAAACTAAATTACCAATAGCTCTTGGTAAAAATATTTCTGGAAAACCTATTGTAGGAGATCTTTCTTCTATGCCGCATTTGCTGATAGCTGGAACTACAGGTTCAGGAAAATCAGTTTGCATTAATACAATTATTTTATCACTTCTTTACCGTCACACTCCTGAAAGATGCAAGTTTATATTAATTGATCCTAAAATGCTTGAGCTTTCAACATATGAAGGCATACCACACCTACTGTGCCCTGTAATAACCGAAGCTAAAAAAGCTGCATCAGTTCTT
>NZ_CVST01000023.1 GCF_001180225.1 Candidatus Pelagibacter communis
AACAAACAAAAACCAAAAAACTCTATACCTATATTTAAGGCCACAAATAAAGAATATAGAATTGCTGTAATAACCCCTGCCCATTCAAAGATTTTATTATTCATTATCAATATTATTATGTTGGAATATTAAATTTTTAAAGAGGTCTATTTTGATGAAGAACACTTTTTTGAACAATATTTAACTTTATCCCAATTTAATTTCCACTTTTTGCGCCAAGTAAATGGTCTTTTACATACAGGACAAACCTTCGAAGGTAAATTTTGTTTTTTCAATTTAATATTCTTTAAAATTTTTATTCCAAAGATCTAAAGCTTCATCCCAAGTTGGAATATGATCACTTTCATAACCATATGTTGAGCCTGTTGCAATTGCTCTAAAATTTCTCATTGCTTTTGAGTGCTCAGTTCCATTTAAATATTTAACCATCAGCTTTCTATCTTTCCAAGCTGTTAAAGTATGCTGGTATCCGTTAAATGGCTTCGTTTCACAAAATATGTTTCCTTCAGCTTTTTGTGCTGCCCTAAAAGATGGGATTGCTAATAACCAAAATCTTAGTTTTGAAAAAAAATTTTTTGGCTTCAAACCAGTAATGGCAATATACATAAAGTTTAGTTTGTATTTTGTTTAATAAATTTATCTGCTTCAGATAAAATTAATTTTTTTCTATCAGTTTTCATTTTATCAAAGATACGGACCATCATTGAAAGACGAGGATTTTTTAAAAAAAATTTTCTGTTTCGATCTATGAATCTCCAATAAAGACCATCCATAGTATTACACCAATCACCTTTCTTAAAGTCCATCATTTTCATAAAATATGCAGATCCACAAATATAAGGTTTAGTGGCGAAAATCCCTCCATCACTAAACAATCCCATTCCATAAACATTGGGAACCATTACCCAATCTGATGAGTCTACAAACATCTCCATAAACCACTTGTAAACAATTGTGGGCTTTATCTCACAAAGGTTCATGATGTTGGATAAGATCATTAATCTTTCAATGTGATGTGACCAACCATGATTGACTGCATTTTTAATCGCATAATCTAATGGTGGAAGACCAGTAGTACCCTCATACCATGAACTTTTCATTTTTCTATTCTGTTTAAAAAAATTTCCTGTTTCCATTTCATGCGAGTAGGACTGGTAAATTCCACGCATAAATTCTCTCC
>NZ_CVST01000024.1 GCF_001180225.1 Candidatus Pelagibacter communis
TGTTAAAAATTCTGAGCCTTTTATCCTTGATAGATCTGATGCATACATTGGAGTAATGATTGATGATTTAGTAACGAAGGGAGTTGCGGAGCCATACCGTATGTTTACATCAAGAGCAGAATATCGATTAAGCTTGAGAGCAGATAATGCAGATCAAAGATTAACAGCTAAGGGAATAGAAATTGGGTTAATTGGAGAGGAAAGAAAAGCATTATATCTGGATAAATTTGACAAAATTGAAAAAATTAATTTAAAAATGAATAAATCTAGTATTTCACCATCTAAAGCAGAAAAATTTGGGATTAAAATAGCGAAAGATGGAATATTGAGGTCTTCAAATGAGGTTCTAACTCAAAAAGACGTAAATATGAGTAAAATTAGAGAAATATGGCCTGAAATACCCTATTTTAGTAAAGAAATTGATGAACAAGTAGAAATTAATGCTCATTACAGGGGGTATTTAAAGAAGCAAAAAGCAGATATTTTAGCATTTAAGAGGGATGAGAACTTAATTATTCCTGATAAAATTAATTATGATCGACTTTCAGGTTTGTCTAATGAGGTTAAAGCTAAATTTAAAGAAATAAAGCCTAAAACTATGGGTCAAGCTTTAAGAATTGATGGAATAACCCCAGCAGCTGTATATATTTTGTTGTCACACATAAAAAGAAAGTCTATTAAGCATATAGCTTAATGGATCAAGAAATTTTAAATTCTTACTCTAGACTTAATGATCTAAATGTTTCACGTGAAACATTTTTAGACTTTGAAAACTATATATCTCTGATTTTGGAAAAAAATAAAAAAATTAACATAATTGGTCAAAATACAGCATCAAAAAATGCTATAATTGAGCGTCATATTATCGATTCAGCACAAATAATTGATTTTGTTGATTTAAATTGCAATACAACGACAGATTTAGGCTCTGGAGCTGGTTTACCAGGAATCATAGTAGCAATTATGCTAAAAAACATGAAAAATAAAATGAATGTGCATCTATATGAAAAAAGCTACCATAAAAGCCATTTTTTGAAAGAAGTTTCAGAAAAATTAAATTTAAATACTAAAGTTTTTCAAAAAAATATTTTTGAGATAAAAAATTTAGAGACAGGAACAATTATGTCGAGAGCATTTAAACCTATGCCTGTAGTTTTAGATTTAGTTTATGAAAATTTTTCGAAATATAAAAATTTAATTTTTTTTATGGGTAAAAGTGGAAAAAAAGTTTTTGAAAAATCTAAAAAAAAATGGAATTTGGAATATTTAGAAAAGAAAAGTTTAACAAGTGAAGATTCATTTTTGATAAATATAAAAACAATTAAAAAAAAAAATTAAAAAGAAATTGAAAAAAATAAAATGCAAATTATTTCAGTCATAAATCAAAAGGGTGGGGTAGGAAAAACCACAACAGTGATAAATCTTGCAGCTGGACTAGCACAACATAATAAAAAAATTTTAGTTATAGACCTAGATCCTCAGGGAAATGCAACTACAGGTCTTGGATTATCTAATATGGAAAACTCAGGCGATACAATCTATGGGGTCCTGAATGGAACTAAAGAAATTTATCAAGTAATCAAGAAAACCCAGTTTGAAAATTTGGATTTGATAACTTCTAATGTTGATTTATCAGGTCTAGAAGTTGAAACGGCTGGTGATACGAATAGAGCTTTTATTTTAAAACGTAAATTAGCCGCTTATTTAAATGATTCTAGAGGATCCTATGATTATATACTAATAGACTGCCCACCTTCACTTAGTTTGTTGACTGTTATGGCCCTTGTATGTTCAGGATCACTTTTGGTTCCTTTGCAAACAGAATTTTTTGCTCTTGAAGGTCTAACGCAGCTTATGAAGACAATTGACAGAATAAAAGTAAGTTTAAACCCAGAATTAAATATCAGGGGCATACTTTTAACAATGTATGACAAAAGAAATAAATTATCTTCACAGGTTGAAAAAGAAGCAAGAGATTATTTTAGTGAAAAAGTTTACTCAACAGTAATACCAAGGAACGTTAGATTATCTGAAGCACCTTCTCATGGAATGCCAGTTTTAATCTATGATAAATCATGCCCAGGTAGTAAGTCATATTTTAGTTTTACAGATGAATTTATAAATCAAGAGTCAACAATAGGAAGTGCTGCTTAATGGATAAAATTAAAAAAGGTTTGGGGAGAGGTTTATCATCATTGATTGGAGAAGTAAAAGTAGAGTCAGAGAAAAATCAATTACAAATAAGTGACCTTGTCCCAAATAAATATCAACCAAGAAAAATATTTGATGAGAATAATCTAATTGATCTAACAAATTCAATTAAAGAAAGGGGAATGATACAACCAATCATTGTTAGAAAATCAAATATTGGTGAAGGAAAATTTGAAATAATCGCAGGAGAGAGAAGGTGGCTTGCAGCACAAAGGGCAGGTCTACACAATGTTCCTGTTGTTATTACTAAAGCCGATGATTTAAAATCTTTAGAATTTGCAATTGTCGAAAATGTTCAAAGACATGATCTTAATCCTCTTGAGGAAGCACAAGGTTATAAAAGATTAATTGATGAGTTCTCTTATGATCAAGAAAAAGTTTCAAAATTTATTGGAAAAAGCAGGAGCTATATTACTAATTCTTTGAGACTTTTAAGTTTGCCAGAAGATGTGATAAAATTAATTGAAAGCCAAAAATTGACAGCTGGTCATGCTAAAATTTTAGTTGGTCTCGATAATGCTGGTTTTGTTGCAACTAAAATTATTGAAAAAAAATTATCTGTAAGACAAGCAGAGAATTTTGTTAAAATTTTTAAAAATAGAAAAAAATCAAGTTTAACAAAAGATACAAATATTACAGCACTTGAATTATCAATATCAAATAAGATAGGATTAAATGTAGACATAAAAAATAATAAAAGAAATAAAGGTAAAATAAGTTTTGAATACAAAGATTTAGATCAGTTAAATAAGATTGTTGAAATAATTAAATCTTATTACTAGTTTTAAAATTCGATATTTCTAAGATAAAATCATTTATAAAGTTTAAAGAATTGGAAATATTCTTTTTAGTTTGTAGCTCAATTTTATTAATTTTATACATAAGTTTTTTAAGATCTTTTAAATTCCATATTTGTATTTGTTCTTTAATAATATTTTTTTCCTTCCAAAAAATAGGTGGTCGAGCGGATGATATTGTGAGATCTATACTTCTGTTTTTTTCATATTCTTTTACTAAGCTAGCCAATTTTTTACACTTATTTAAAAGATATCTGATAATTAAGATTGAGTCGTCATTACTAAAATTATTTTCATTCAGAATAAAAACTGTTTTTCTTTTATTTTGGATTAAACAGTTGTCAATAAGCTCTTGTATACTAATATTTTCAGTTAAATTTACTAATTTTAAAATATTATTTAAATCTAATTTTTTTTGATTTTTTAAGTAACTTTCGATTTTTGACAATTCATTAAATAAAATAACTCTATCATAGTTACATTTATTCACGATCATGTTTATTAAATTTTGTGAAACAGATATTTTTTTTTCTTTAAAATAATTGTAAGCTAATGTGGCTAAGGTTTGCTCTGTATCTGGGTAAAAAGGTATGCATACCAATTTCTTATCTTTTTCAAAAAGATTTCTTAATCTTGATTTTTTTTCTAGGTTATCAGAGTTAAATATTATTTTTATATCATCACTATCTTTAATCTCGTTGAATATATTTAAGATTTTATCTGTAATTCTTTTTATTACAAAATGTCTTTTTTTTTCAAAAAGTGAACCTGAATTTATACTTTCTAAAAATATATTTTTGTTTTCAAGTAATTCTTTTTCTTCATAAATTTTAATATTTGTATTGTTATCAATTAATTCTTCAGTAATTTTATTTTTTAAACCATCATTCTTTCCATATAGTAAAAAAAATTTATACTTATCTAATGATTGCTTTTTAATTTCGTGATTTTTAATTATCATATAGGTTTGAAAGGTCGAACGCAATTTTTCTTGAAATTGTTGATGCAAGATTGTTAATTATTTGTTTTTCGTAATTTTTTTGATTTATCTTGTTATCCTCATTTTTAATATTATTTTTTTCTGAATAGTTTAATTCTATGGCTTCTTCATCGCCAATATTTGTTATTTTAAAAGTTTTTAAATTTACTGATACACCAAACTCATAATTTGTCGGATTACCATTGGCATCTTTTGCTAATATTTTTTTTGAATAAGAAGTATTTATTTTTAATCTATAATTTACTTCTGAAGTTCTATCTTTATATCTAAATAGATTTGTTTTAATGATATTGTTAATATTTTTTTCCCCAATAAATTCTATAGATGAAATTGAGAAATTAGAAAATTTTTTATCTTTATAAACAGGAGAAAAACCACAACTATAAAATAATAAACACATAATTATAGTTAATATTTGTTTTTTCATTTTTTATAAAATTAAATTCATTAATTTGTTTTGGATATAGATTTTATTTTTAATTGGTCCAGAGATATACTTTGATAATTTTTCATCCTTTTGTATTTCCTCAAATATCATCTCTTCGCTTAAATTTTTATTTAGAGTTAATAAACCTCTTTTTTTTCCATTTATTTGTACAACTATATTCACACTATCTTCTATTAAAATATCCTCATTATAAAGTGGCCAACTCAAATTATTTTTGTATTTTAATAATTCCAGAGTTTCGCTTGTATAGTGAGGTATTATAGGGCTAATTACAGTTAATATTTTAATATAATTTTCATATAAAGTTTCCTTAGTGTATTCATTGTTGAGCTCTTTTATAAAAAAATTATACATTTCATGCATACTTGCAATTATCACATTATAACTAAAGTTTTCTAAATAGTTTTCAATTTTTTTAATAAATAGATTTGTAAATTTTAATATATTTTCCGAACTATCTTTTTTATGTTTTTTTGATATTTCATCTTCAAATTTAAGATGTAAATTCCAAAGTTTTTGAATAAATTTATATGATGAACTAATTCCTTCCTCAGACCATTGCACATCTTTTTCAGGAGGACTGTCCGATAGTATGAATAGTCTTGCTGAGTCTGCTCCATAATCTTCAATTATTTTTTCTGGATCTATTGTATTTTTTTTTGACTTAGACATCGACTCAGACGGTCCAACAGTAATTTTTATTTTGTTATTTATTCTTAAACGTTTTTCACCATTAACAACCTCAATCTCATCTGGACTTACCCAATTATCTTCAGGATCTTTGTAAGTTTCATGACAAACCATACCTTGTGTAAAAAGATCCTCAAAAGGTTCAGTGATATTAAAATTTTCATTTTCAAAAGCTAAAGCTCTCATGAAAAATCTGGAGTATAATAAATGTAAAATTGCATGCTCAATACCACCGATATATTGATCTACTGGCATCCAGTAATCTATATCTTTTTTAGTATAGCCATAATTTTTTTCTGTTGGTGAGCAGAATCTTAAATAATACCAAGAAGAACAAACAAAAGTATCTAAGGTATCAGTTTCTCGAGTTAATCTTTTTCCATCAATTATAATTTCTTTCCAATTTTTTTGATGGTCAAGCGGATTCCCTTTTACATTTAAATCTATATTCTTAGGAAGTTTGACAGGTAGCATATCATCAGGTATTGGATATTCATTCCCCTCTTCATCATATGCTATTGGTATTGGACATCCCCAGTATCTTTGACGTGATACCCCCCAATCTTTTAATCTAAATGTAATAAGTTTTTTTCCAATTTTCCTAGTTTCTAAAATTTTAATTGTTTCTGGAACTGAATTATTTGGTGCCTCTAATCCGTTTAAGAAATCTGAATTAATAATAACTCCATCATCAGAAAAAGCCTTTTCTTTGACAGTAAATGTGTCATCCTCTTCTTTTGGTTTCACGACTGTCTTAATTTCTAAGTTATATTTTTTTGCAAAGTCAAAATCTCTTTGGTCATGAGCTGGACAACCAAATACAGCACCAAATCCATAATCCATTAAAACAAAATTTGCAAAATATACAGGTACCTTTTTACTTGGGTCCACAGGGTTGATAGCTAACAAATCTGTCTTAAAACCAATTTTTTCTCCTACAGCAATAGATTCTTCAGTGGTTCCTGACTTTGAACACTCATCTTTAAATTTTATAAAATCTTTATCTTTCTCATAAAATTTCGCTATTTCGTGATCTATTGATACTGCTAAAAAAGAGAAACCAAAAAGTGTATCAGGTCTTGTCGTGAAACATTTAATTCTTTTAATTGGCAGTGCACCTTCAATTTTAAAGTTAATTTCACAACCAAACGATTTACCTATCCAATTTTTTTGCATCAATTTGACTTTTTTGGGCCACTTGTCTAACTGATTTAAACTTTCCAATAAATCATCCGAAAATTTTGATATGTTAAAAAACCATTGATTTAATTTTTTTCTTTCAACAACTGCACCTGAACGCCAACCTTTACCATCAATTACTTGTTCGTTTGCTAGAACAGTTTGGTCAACTGGATCCCAGTTTACATAATTTTCTTTTCTGTAAACTAATTTTTTTTTATATAATTCTAAGAAAAATTTTTGTTGGTGCTTATAATATTCTTCAGAGCAGGTAGAAATTTCCCTATCCCAATCAATAGACAATCCAAGTTTTTTTAGTTGTACTTTCATTTTTGAAATATTTGATTCCGTCCAAGTTTTTGGATCTAAATTATTTTGTTTTGCTGCATTTTCAGCAGGCATCCCAAAAGAATCCCAGCCCATAGGGTGCAATACATTAAAACCTTTTAATATCTT
>NZ_CVST01000025.1 GCF_001180225.1 Candidatus Pelagibacter communis
CCATAAGCTTTTATGCATAAAACAATCCAAAATTTAATTTCAATAGAAGAAAAAATTAAATTAAGATTAAAAGAAAAAAAAATCAATAAATTACCAGAAATAATTGCTGTATCTAAAACTTTTCAAATTGAAAAAATTTATCCATTAATAGCTCATGGACATTTGAATTTTGGAGAAAATAAAGTTCAAGAAGCTATGAATAAATGGAAAACAGTAAAAGAAAATAATCCTAAAATTAACCTTCATTTAATTGGAAAACTCCAAACGAACAAAGTAAAAATTGCTATAAAAATATTCGATTTTATCCATACTGTTGATAGCATTAAACTAGCAAAAAAAATTTCCGACGAACAAAATAAAATAAAAAAAAATATTAAAATTTTTATTCAAGTAAATATTGGAGAAGAAGTACAAAAATCAGGTATTATGAAAAATAAATTAGATGAATTGGTAAATTATTGTAAAGAATTAAATTTAAATGTTATTGGATTAATGTGCATCCCCCCTATTCATGGCAAGACTGAAAATTATTTTAAAGATTTAGAAAATCTTAATAGTAAGTATAATTTAAGTGAATTGAGCATGGGAATGTCTTCTGACTATTTATTAGCTATTATGAATTCCTCTACTTATGTAAGAATTGGTTCAAGTATTTTTGGAAGTAGAGACTAGAGGAATTTTAATCTTAGTTTTTTTATTTATTAATTTTAATAATATTAAAAAATCTTTTTTATTTATTGCAATGCATCCAGCTGTTGGTTTGTAGTTTTTAGTAAGATGAATGAAAATACAGCTACCAATTCCTAAAGTTGTTTTTTTGAAATTATATTTTATTGGAAT
>NZ_CVST01000026.1 GCF_001180225.1 Candidatus Pelagibacter communis
TTCAGGTAGAGGATAATGAAAACTATAATGCTCATCCTTATCAAAAACTTCCAGTTATAAAAAAATATAAAAATGGAAATACCTTAGAAGCTTTGAAATGGGGTTTGGTCCCAAGTTGGGCAAAAGATAAAGATTTTAAAGCTCTGATTAATGCACGACTTGAGACCATTGATGAAAAGGTTTCATTTAAAAAATTGATAAAAAATAATCGATGTGTTGCTGTTGCAGATGGATTTTATGAATGGAAGAGGGAAGAGAAAGAAAAAACACCTCATTACTTTACCCGTGAAGATACCAATACCATCTATTTTGCAGGAATATTTGAAGACGATCAGTTTTGTTTAATTACAGAAGAAGCAAAAGAAAATATTAAGGAAATTCATCACCGACAACCAGTTATTCTTAATCAAGTAGATGTTAATAGATATCTTAATTTAGAATTACAAGGATCAGCGTTTCTAAATGAACGTAAATCACCAGATCTTATATTTCATGAAGTTTCAAAAGATGTAAATAAGCCTACAAATAATAGCGCTTCTTTAATACAAAAAATATAAATCTATTTTCTTTTATTTTTTTTAAATTTAAAGTTTTTAGGTCTTTTTCTATTTTTAAATTTTCTTTTATTATTTTTGTTTTCAAATTTTTTGAATTTCTTCTTTTTACTTAATTTATTGTTAGAAAATTTATTCTTAAATTTCTTTTTAAATTTATTTTTTTTATTAAATTTCTTACTCTTTTGATTATTTGGTCTTGCTTCTTCTTTAACTTTAAAATCAG
>NZ_CVST01000027.1 GCF_001180225.1 Candidatus Pelagibacter communis
TTCATTAGAATTAATACTCGCATTATTTATAGAAATAGACTTTGGTAATTTTTGAGTGTTAGAAAGTTCTTTAATTATATTAATTTTTAATTGATCGGATAAATTTTTGTTTTTTTTATTGATTTCTTTTAGAATTTTTATTCTATCGGAAAATTTGATTTTCTTTTTACCAATTTCCTGTGTGTTTTCGTGCCCTTTTCCTGCAACTAATAAAATATCTCCGCTTTTTAAATTTTTAATAGCCTGGGATATTGCTATTCCTCTATTAGAAATTTCTGTAATTTTATTAGCATTGATACCCTTTTTAATATCTTTTCTTATATTTACTGGGTTTTCGGAACGAGGATTATCGTCAGTTAGATAGATATTATCTGCATAAATACTTGCTATTTTACCCATTTTCATTCTTTTGTTTTGATCTCTATTCCCGCCACAGCCAAATAAAAGGTTTAACTTTTTATCAGGAAATTGCTCCTTAATATTTAAAAGACAAATTTTTAAAGCATCAGGAGTGTGTGCATAATCAAGAATAACAGTCGAATTATTTTTAATTGTTCCAATTTTTTCTAATCTACCTTCAACTGGTTTTAATTTCGGTAAGACTTTTAAAATATTTTCAAAATTTAAATTACTTTTTTGTGCTGCCATTGCGGCCATCAATATATTATTTATTTGAATTTTACCTATTAAATTTAAATTAATTTCCTTAATTAAATTTTTATATTTAAATTTGATTAGTTGATTTTCATTATCATATCTATGAGATAATATTTCAAAATTACTTTTCTTTTCATTTATTGCTGATAATTTTAATTTTTTCTTTAAAGAGATTTCCTTGATTGTTTTATATTGTGGTATATTTTTATCTGTAATTATATTTCCTTTTTTTTCAATTAAATTCTCAAATAAATAAAGTTTTGCTTTTAAATAATTTTTTAAATTTTTGTGATAATCAAGATGATCTTGTGATAAATTTGTAAAAATTCCAGATTTAAAATTTAATCCATTTAATCTATTTTGTTTTAGTCCATGACTGGAAGCTTCCATGATAACGTTTTCAACTTTTTCTTTTTTTAATTTTTGTAAGATCTGGCCTAATCTAATAGGATCAATTGTTGTATTAAATAAATTTAAATTAATATTTTTTGATTTAACTCCTAATGTTCCAATTGAAGCAACTTTTTTTTTATTTAATTGCATTATTTGAAGATAAAATTCAGCAACTGAAGATTTTCCATTAGTTCCAGTAACAGCTACTAAATTTTTTGGTATTTTGTTGTAAATTTTAAATGAGATTTCTGCTAATAATTTTCTTATATTTTTTGTTCTTATAAACAAAATTCCATTACGAAAATTTTTTATTTTTTGTTCTGTTACAATTATTTTAGAGCCTTTTTCTATAGCTTTAGAAATGAATTTATTTCCATCTATACTGTTTCCCTTAATAGCAAAAAAAATATTATTTTTTTTTAATGATCTAGTATTAAAAGAAATACCTGAAAAAAATAACTTTTTATAATTTTTGTGTATACCATCAAAATAATTTCCAAGTAACATTATTAGTCAACCTGTATATATTTTGTGGCTAAAATAGGCCCAATTTTGTCAATTACTTTACCTGCTACTTCTACTGATGTCCACCCAGCTGTATTGTAAAGTGTTCCTTTCCATCCACCTTTTCTATGCCTATACTTATAATAGTAATCTTTTGATTTTTTAGGTGTATCTAACATCACAACAAATACAAATTGTGGATTTGATGTTGGAAATACCGAACTAAAAGTATTTATTTTTGCCTCTGAATATTTTCCTCCCTCTGGTTGATCGGCTGTGCCTGTTTTGCCTCCAATTTCATAATTTTGAACATCTGCAAATCTAGCAGTGCCCTCCTCTGTATTAACAATTTTTCTTAAAGCATTAACAACTTGTTCTGAAATTCCTTTATTAATTATTCTTTTGTTGTTATTTTTTTTATTATTTTCCTTAAAAACCAATGTTGGATTTACATCGTAGCCACCATTAGCTAAAATAGCATATCCTTTAGCTAGTTGAAGAATGGTTGTTGCCACTCCATGACCAAAAGAAGCTGTTGCCAATCTACATTTTCCAAAATCATAATCAATTTGAGGTGCCACTTCTTCAATGTCAAAATTAAGCTGAGTCAATACTCCAATATTCTCTAAAAAAGATTTAAATTTTTCTGGGCCAACTTTTTGAGCAATTCGTACAGATCCTATGTTTCCAGATCTAACTAAAATTTGCTCAGCAGTTAAATCTGAAGGTATTTCATTATCATATTCTCCAATCCTATATTTGTCACACTTAATTGATTTTGGTAAGTCTAAAAATTCAGTGTCTGGTTCAATTAATTTCTCATTTAAAGCACTTGCAAAAGTAAAAACTTTAAAAACTGAACCAAGTTCATATGTTCCTTTTGTTACTCTATTAATATAATTTACATCAGATATATTTTTTCTCTCATTTGGATTAAAATCAGGTAATGAAACTAAAGAGAGTATATTGCCATTATTAACATCCATTAAAATCGCTGCACTTCCTTTGCTTTTAAAAATTTCCTGATATTTTAATAATTCTTCTCTAATTAAAAATTGAATGTCTTTATCAACAGTTAATTTAATTGGATCTCTAGATGATCTAAGATTTTCATTTAACGATTTTTCTAATCCAGAAATTCCATTATTGTCATTATCTATTTGTCCTAAAATATGACTAAAAAGATTTTTCTGTGGATACATTCTAAGCACTTTTTCTTCAGGGATGAGAGATTTATCTCCCAACTTCATAAGTTGCTCATATTTTTCCTCAGAAATTTTTTTTTCTAAATAAAAAAACTTTTTCTTTTCTATTTTTTTTTCAATTTCATTAAAATCTTTGTCTGGAAAAACAATTTTTAGACTTAACAGTAATTTTTCTTTACTAATTATGTCTGAAGTTTTAAGACCAACATCAATAGATTTAACCGTTTTTGCTAAATAATTTCCATTAATATCTAAAATATCTGCTCTATAAAGATCACTACTGAAAGTAAGTGCGTTGTTTGTGTTTTCAATTTTTGTCTCTCGAGACCCTAAATGAATTAAAT
>NZ_CVST01000028.1 GCF_001180225.1 Candidatus Pelagibacter communis
TAAAATTGCAGATCTTCCACATGTAGGAGAAGTTAGAAGCGAGGGTTTATTAGGAGCTATTGAGCTAGTCGAAGATAAAAAGACACATAAATTTTTTGACCCAAGTAAAAAATTTGGACCAACACTTGCAGGACAACTATTAAGTAATGGTGTGATCGCAAGAGCAATGCCGCAAGGGGATATTTTAGGTTTAGCACCACCACTATGTATTAATAAATCTGAGGTAGATATTTTAATTAGTTCAATTGCAAAAGTAATAGAAGAAGCTAAAGCTTAATTTTCTATAATCTCTCCTATATTTTTTTCTTTAGCCAATTTATCAGTTAAAGTTGCAATAGCAGTATCTTGAACTCCAGTTCCAGTCAAATCACATAAAGTAATTTGATTTTCATTAGATCTTCCTAAATTTGGATCAACAATAATGTTACCGAGTTCAGGAAAGGTTTCATTTTCTTTCACAATATTTTCTTTTATAGCTGTTCTTAATTCTCCTAATTTTTTGGACTGTGAATTTCGATCTGGCACAAACAGATCTATTGATTTAAAAATATTTGGATCAATTTCATTTTTTTCAGAATTATCTGATCCCATGGCTGTAATGTGTTGACCTTGTTGTAACCAATTTTGTTTTATTAAATATTCTTTACTAGGAGTAGTACTTATCAATATTTGATTTTCTTTAACTGCTTTTTCAATATTTAATTCTACCTTACAATTTATGTTAGTATTGCTTTTTATATCTTCAGCACATTTTTCAGCTTTTAACTGATCTCGTCCCCAAACAGTAATGGTATCAAACTTTCGA
>NZ_CVST01000029.1 GCF_001180225.1 Candidatus Pelagibacter communis
ATTTACCTCTATAAAATCTGTAAGTCTATTTTTGGGTGCAAATTCTTCTAAATAAATTGCTGCTAAAAGAGCCACAGGAAATGATACGGCTAAACAAACCAATATACTAAACAATGATCCCATAAATGAACTTGCAATACCAGCTAACTCTGCTTCCCTAGAGTCGCCATTAGTAAAGAAACTGAAATTAAAATTGCTTACAACTTTTCCTTCGGAATTTAGTTTATCAAATATTTTTAATTGGTAATCATTAACTCTTCTTCGCTCTTCAGGTAAATCTCTTGGATAGTTTCCTTTAAACACTTGATCTAAATCATCAGATGCCGTCAATTTCACTTCAACAATTTTTCCAAAATCATCTGGATTTGAAAGAATATGATCTTTAATTTCCTCTTCAAATATAAAGGCAAACATTCTTTTGATATCTGTGATTTGATCTTCATTGGCATTTTGATCTAATGCAGCAAAACTTTCTATACCAACATCAAAATATTCAGAGTCTTGTAAATCCTCCATAGAGGGTTTCTGATCAGCATCCAAATACATAAATTCTGGATCGTAATTAATTGGCACTATTATCCAAGTTTTTTGAAATGCTGTATATCCTGTAGAAAAAATTTTAAATAAAAATACAGCTAGGAACAATAAAGCTAATATGATGGCTGATTTGCCATACATTTGAAAACGTTTTTCAGCCTTATATCGTTTATTTAAAAATTCTTCTCTATTAATCATATTTCTCTCTATATTTTTTAACTATTGAAAGAGCTATTACATTTAAAATTAACGTAACAACAAATAATGTTAATCCTAAAGCAAAAGCAGCTTGAGTTTTAGGGTCCTCAAATTGTTGATCTCCGATTAATATTACTACTATTTGAGCAGTAATTGTTGAAGTAGATTCCAGCGGATTGAAAGTTAAGTTAGCAGCTAATCCAGAAGCCATAACCACAATCATAGTTTCACCTATAGCTCTAGAAACAGCTAAAAGAATTGCACCAACTATACCTGGTAAAGCAGCAGGAAAAATTACTCTTTTAATTGTCTCAGATTTTGTTGCACCCATTGCATAACTACCATCTCTTAAATTCTGAGGAACACTATTTATGACATCGTCACTCAAACTTGAAACGAATGGAATAATCAT
>NZ_CVST01000030.1 GCF_001180225.1 Candidatus Pelagibacter communis
TTTGGTTTTTTTTTTAAGTCTAAAAAATTTTTATTTAATAATCCTAAATAATTAATTTCATCAGCAATATCTTGCGTTGTGATTATTTGATCATTAATCTTGAATAAAATTTTATTTTCTAAAGATAAACTAACTTTAGTAATACAAATAAAAATAAAGATAAAAAAAAGGTAAATATATCTATTAAACATTTAATTTCTATACAAATCTTGATCTAATTTATATTCATAAGAAGTAATTGGGCTAATAGTAAATGTCAGTAGCAAATCTTCATTTGGCTTTAAATCTCTATCTTCATAATAACTTTTTTTGTATTTAAATCCTGCTTGGAAGCAGTCATTTTTATAGTTATAAACTAAGTCATAATACTCTGTAAGGGCAATTCTTCTATTTCTTCTTGTACCAAATGTTAGCAAATGGTTCTCACTAAAATTAATACTAGTTGTATTTTCAAGAATATTGGCATCACCTCTTTCTCCACTTTCCTCTGTAAATATAAAATTTGTAACAAAATTTCCTAATTTAAACTTAGTAGTTAGAGAGTTATATTCAAAGGAATTAAAATCATTGTCCAGTGAAAATTGATAATTTAGATTTATGTTTTCATTAAAATTATTCTCAACTGATCCAAATAGATTAGATGTTTTTTTATTAAGTGTTGATGAATTTGGGATTGAATTTTCC
>NZ_CVST01000031.1 GCF_001180225.1 Candidatus Pelagibacter communis
CTAATTGTTTAAATTTTGGAAGCCCTGAAAATGAGGAAAATATGGGTGAGTTTGTTGAATGTGTTCAAGGAATTGGAGAAGCAAGTGAATATTTAAAATTCCCAGTAGTTTCAGGAAATGTTTCTTTTTACAATCAAACTAAAGATGAAGGTATAAAGCCAACTCCTGCTATTGGAGGTGTGGGTTTGATAAAGGATTATAATAAAATGATCACTATGGATTTTAAAGAAATTGATAATGTGGTTTTAGTTATTGGAAAAACAGAAGGACATTTAGATCAAACTTTATTTGCAAGGAATATATTGAATGAAAAAAATGGCCCTCCTCCTGAAATAAATTTATTTAATGAAAAAAATAATGGAGAAACTTTGCTGAAACTTATCGAAAATAACCTAATCAAAAGTGCTCATGATGTTTCTTTAGGTGGAATTATTACAGCCATAGCCAAAATGTGCATCAAAGGTAAAAAAGGAATAAATTTAAATAAACCAAAATATTTAATTAATGAATTGGAGTATTTCTTTGGCGAAGATCAAGGACGTTACATTATTGAGGTTGGTAAAAAAGATTTAAAAAAAGTCACAGATATATTGAATAAAAATGCTGTTCATTTTGATGAACTTGGAACAATTATTGAAAATGAGCTATATATTAATGATAAGACAAAAGTTACAATTGACGAATTAACAAGTTCAAATACAAAGTGGCTTACAGATTATATGAGTAACTAATGGCAATGGATTTAAAAGAAATTGAGGGTTTAATTAAAGAAGCAATGCCTGATGCGGTTGTAGAAATTCAAGATTTAGCAGGTGATGGAAATCATTATTCAGCGACTGTGACTTCTTCTCAGTTTTCAGGGAAAAGTAAAATTGAACAACATAAAATGGTATATAATTCTCTTAAAGGACGTATGGGAAATGAATTACATGCCCTAGCAATTAAAACAAAGGAGCAATAATGGACGATAATACAAAAAATATAATTCAAAATCATATAGACAACAATGATGTTTGTTTATTTATGAAAGGAACTCCAGATGCTCCACAGTGTGGTTTTTCAATGGCTGTCTCAAACATGCTAAAAATTCTTGAAGTAAATTTTAAAGGAGTAAATGTTTTGGAAAATCAAAACATTAGAGAAGGTATTAAAGTTTACAGTGATTGGCCAACAATTCCTCAATTGTATATTAAAAAAGAATTTGTTGGTGGATGTGATATCGTAAAAGAAATGTACGAAAACGGAGAGCTTAAAAAAGTTCTTGAGGATAAAGGTATTAATTTTAAAAATTAAATTTAGAAATTATCTAGAGTAATATTCAATTACAAGATTTGGTTCCATTATTACAGGATAAGGAACTTCTTCAAATTTAGGAACTCTTACAAATTTTAATTTTTTATTTTTCTCATCCATTTGGATGTATTCTGGTGTTTCTCTTTCTTTATTTGCTAGAGCGATATCAATGATTGCTAATTGCTTAGATTTGTCTCTAATTTCAATTGTATCCTCTTCTTTTACTGAATAACTTCCAATATTAACTTTCTTACCATTAACTCTTACATGACCGTGATTGATTAATTGTCTAGCTGAAAAAATAGTTGTTGCAAATTTTGCTCTGTAAATAATAGCGTCTAGTCTTCTCTCTAAAAGACCAATTAAATTTTCACCCGTATCACCCTTAAGCATAACTGCTTTTTTATATATATTTCTGAATTGTTTTTCATTTATATTTCCGTAGTAAGCTTTTAGTTTTTGTTTAGCTTGCAACTGAATTCCATAATCTGAAGGCTTAGATGTCTTTGTTTGACCGTGTTGACCTGGACCATAAGCTCTAGTATTAAAAGGACTTTTTGGTCTCCCCCATAGGTTAACCTTTAATCTTCTATCTACTTTGTGTTTAGAGTTTAATCTTTTTGTCATTTAATAGTGGGCTTTATAAACTTACTCTTACTTTTGTCAATCAACGTTTTTTACCTAAACTCGCAAATACACCTGATAAAATACGTGTTTCTTTAGTCGATAATTCCATTCTGTAAAAGATATTTCTTAAGTTTTCCAGCATTATTGGCTTCTTCTCTTTTGATTTGAAAAAATTAATCTCTTCTAGATTCTGGATGCATAGATTGGCCATAGCGACAATCTCTTTTTTTGAGGCTGATTTTACTTTATTTGATTTATTAAAAGAGCTCACTTTTAAATTAATGATGCTTGATACATATTGAGCAATGATTATTAGACTATGGGATAGGTTTAATGACTTAAAATCAGGATTTGTTGGAATTTGAAGGGTGTAATTAGCATAACTAATTTCATTATTGGATAAACCTGATGCTTCTGATCCAAACAAAAAAGCGACTTTTTTTTTGTAATTAATTTTTTTTAAATCTTCTAATTGAATATGCTTAATATTTTTATTTCTAAATCTCGCAGATGTTGCAATAACAATATCAATATTCTTTAAAGATTTCTCTAAATTTTCATAACTCTTTGTTTTGTTAATAATATTTTTAGCCCCAACTGAAGTTGCTATAATTTTATCGTTAGGAAATATTGGTTTAGGATCAACAACAATTAATTTTTTAAAATTAAAATTTTTCATTCCTCTGGCGCAAGCTCCAATATTTTCTGAAAGCTGGGGTTTGTGTAAAATAAAAGAGATATTATTAATGGACATTAATCAATGCCAT
>NZ_CVST01000032.1 GCF_001180225.1 Candidatus Pelagibacter communis
AAAACTAAATTCTTCACATTATATAGCGTTTGCTAAACATTTTGGGAAATTAGCAAATTATCCAAGACTAAAAGGTTTAAGTAAGAAATATAAGCAAATTACTGTCGTTCAAAGGAAAGCAACAGATAAGGGACCTAGTTTTGGAGAACAATTTCACACAGACTCAATTTACACAAAAAAACCACCTAGATTTACAATGCTTTATTCTAAACTAGTTCCTAAAAAAGGTAGAGCAAATACTGAATTTTCCTCTCAATACTTAGCTTATGATTATTTGCCTAAATCAATAAAAAATAAATTACTCAAAGTGAAGGGAAGGTACTCTTCTGAAGGACCAATTTCAGTTACTACAAGAGAAAGAGTAAAAGAGAAGGGTAGAAAGATTGAAGAATTGAAATCTATTCATAAAATTATAAAAAAGATAAACTCTAAAAATACGATTTATTGCAGCCCTGGACATCTTGTAGGATTTTCTCCAAATTTAAAAAATTCTGAAAAAGTTAAAAAACAATTATTTAAGCACCAAGTTAAAAAAAAGTTTCAATACTCATTAGAATGGGAAAAAGATCAGTTAGCTATTTGGGACAATAGATCCATGCTCCACCAAGCTACCCCTTTTAAAGGTAATAGAATTATGCACAGAATAACTATAT
>NZ_CVST01000033.1 GCF_001180225.1 Candidatus Pelagibacter communis
GTTTTGAATTGAACTTCGCATTAGCATTCTAATTAATTTAGAAGACTATATTATAAAAGGCCTCTTTTTTAGAGGCCTTTTTTTTTGGAAAAAAGATATACCAGCAAATCCTATACAATTAGTTAAACCAAGTTTTTTTATATTAGATTGAGAAATACCACCGAGTGCAATAAATTTGATCTTGTGTTGTGAAGTCAAAAATTTAAATTTATTCAGCCCTAAATAATTTACATTTTTTTTAAAAATAGAGGATACAAAAACCTTTTGGACGCCTTGCTTTATTTTAACTTTGATTTCTTTATTATTATGTGCCGATCCAAGGATTATAAAATTTTTTTTTAGTGAAAAAGATAAATGTTCAAAAGAATTATTGAATGATGGAATATATACTCCCATCAGTTTTAATTTAATTGCTAGTTTAATATTATTTGCAAAAATAAAATTAATTCCATATTTTTTGCAATTATTGTTAAAAGTTATTATTTTATTTTCATTAATTATTTTTTGTGAGTAATTTCTATAAATTATTGTAGTTTTTTCATTTTGTTTTTTAATTACATTTGTGTCCAAACTGTTTATAAAGTAATATTTTTCCCATAAGCTTTTATGCATA
>NZ_CVST01000034.1 GCF_001180225.1 Candidatus Pelagibacter communis
TTTTTGATTTTAAATTAGTTCCGTGTTTTGTTGCTGTCGTAGGTTTTACAGAACTCATATCAATAACTGTTGAACCTGATTTTAAGTTGTCTAGAAAATCTGAACTAGAAGTTATTGCATCTACCGCACTATCGTCAGTTAACATAGTAATGACAAAATCGCTGTCTTTAACTACATCACCTATAGTTTTTGAAATTTCTGCACCAAACTCTTTTAATGGTTCTGCTTTTTCTATTGATCGATTGAACGCTTTTAATTTAATTCCAGATTTTAATATATTTTTAGCCATTGGAAGGCCCATCAAGCCTGTTCCAATAAATCCAATTGTTATCATGGTTTAGGTTTAAACTCGTGGAAATTTTGTGTCATTGCTTCAGGGAAGAACATAACACATGCTAATACAATTAGCTGAATAACTATAAATGGAGCAAAACCTCTAAAAATATCTGTTAAAGATATGTGTGGGGGAGCAACCGATTTTAAATAGAAAGCGGCGGGCCCAAATGGTGGACTTAAAAATGAAACCTGCATATTTACACAGAATAATATTCCAAACCAAATCGGATCAAAACCAAGTGCAATTACAATTGGTAAAAACACTGGCATTGCTAATAATACAATTCCAACCCAATCCATAAATGCTCCCATGATTAAGAACATAATTTGCATCATGAAAATTAAATACATTGGTTTTAAATCATACGCTAAAATTGTTTCAGCTACATATTTTGGACCACCAGCAAGAGAATAAGCTCCTGCTAAAACTGTTGCACCAAAAGTAATTGTCAAAATAGTTCCAGATGCTTTAAACGTTCGTGTTAATGCATCCTTAAATAAAAACCATGTCAGCTCTTTTCTTGCAAAGATAATTATTAAAGTAGCAACAACACCCATTCCCGCAGCTTCAGTAATACCAGTCATTCCAGAATAAATTGAACCTAATACAATAATTACTATTCCAATTGGTGGAAGTAGACCTGGAAGGTAAGACATTTTCTCTTTTAAAGTTAAAGCCGGCTCATCACTCAATGGAGCTAAATGAGGTTGTAACCTTGTTCTAATAAGAATGTATGTAATGATTAAACCCGAGATCATTAAACCTGGAACAATTGCTTCTTGGAATAACATCGTAATAGAAGTCTCTGTTGTTAATCCATAAATAATTAAAACAATTGATGGAGGTATCATTGTTCCTAAAGATCCAGATGCACAAATAATACCAATAGACATGTCTTGATCATATTTAAGTCTTAACATTTGCGGTAATGCAATTAATCCTAATAAAACTATTTCTCCTCCAATAATTCCACTCATTGCAGCCATAATGGTTGCCATGATTGCAGTAACTACACCTACTCCACCTCTAGTTTTTCTTAACCATGCGTTTAAAGCATCATAAAGATCTCTTGCAATGTTCGAGCGTTCGAGCAAGGAGGCCATAAAGATAAATAAAGGTACTGACAAAAATGAATAAGTTACAACTAATGAGTAATACCTTGAAAGCAATATTCCTAATGCATGCTCACCTATATATAAAAATACCAGTACTGCACCCATAAAACCTGATGCAAATCCCATCGGAACACCAATAGATATTAGTGCTAATAATCCCACTATTAATATTATCGAAAGTGTTCCTATTTCAAATTCCATCTTACTTTAATTCTTTTGAAGGGTCGTATTGTTTCTCTTTTGGATTTCTCCAATCAATGATTAGGTTATTTACAGATTGAACTGCAATAAGAAATACACATAAAAGTGTAAGTGGTTTCATTGTAGCTGGAATTGGAGGATCCCAATAAGTTGCAAATCTCTCCCAGGTAGTGAAAGATCTGTGTGCATCTTCCCATCCACCATAAATTACTGCTGTAGCAAAAAGAACAATAATTATAGTACTAATTAAGTCAAAAATTCTTTGAGTTGGTCTTCCAACCCAGTCGTAAAGTAAAACTATTCTAATATGGCTTCTTAATCTTGTTGCATATATTCCACCAACTAAATAGCAAACACCCGCAAGCCACAAACATAACTCATTAGCCCATAAAGTTGGCTTAAATAAAACATATCTCATAAAAATTTCATACATCATCACAACTACAATTACAGGGATAAGATATTTTATTGTGTGACTTAAAAATAAGGAAACTCTATCAATCCAATTAATTGGAAAATCATCTTTACTCGCTACTTTTTCGTTTTGTTCTTGTAACTCTTTATCTATCATTGAGTAAAAATTTTAGATTTTATTCGAAGGGCCTTTTTCAGGCCCTTCAAAATTTATTTATTACATAATACCATTAGCTTTCATGTAAGCTTTGTGTATTTCGATTAAAGCCGCAGCTTCTGGAGATTTAGTCTTCCATTCTTCCCAAGCAGCAAGTGCAGCTGTTCTGAATTTAAGTCTATCTTCTCTAGACCAGTCATGAAGAGTAACGCCCATTTCTTTTAAAGCTTTTACAGCTTCAGCATTTTTTCTCTCAACTAAGCTAGTAATAGTTCTTCCAGCGATTTCTATTCCAGCTTTCATAGCACCTTTCTCATGAGGCTTTAACTTGTTCCATACTTTTGTGTTACAAGCTAAGTGGTCAGCCGGCATAGAGTGGAAACCTGGATATGTAGCATATTTATTTTGCTCATAGTGTCCACCAGCATAGTTAGTTGCTAAAGATGAATAGTCAGCACCATCGATTAGACCAGTTTGTAAAGCTGTAGGAACTTCACCAAAGTCCATAACGATTGGCTTAGCACCTAAAGTTGTAAAGATCATACTTTCCATTCCTGGAGGTGATCTAAATTTAAAGTCTTTCAATGAAGCAACATCTGGAATTGGTCTGCTAGATATTAAAGACTCGTGTCCTGGTATCCACCAACCAATTAAAGTCATTCCATATTTGTTGTATAATGCATCAACAGCTTCTTGAGCACCTGGGTAGTTCAAGAATTCATATTGTTGGTATGGGTTATCATATCCACCCATTACATCACCTGCGAATTGGAACGCTGCATTTTTACCAGTTTGGTAACCAGCACCAGTCATATCACAATCGATAATTCCAGTTTGTGCAGAGTTAAATACCTCAGCAGATTTACCTGTTACTGAAGATGAGTAGAACATTTCAATTTTCAAGCTTCCACCAGAAAACTTTTCTACATTTTTTGCGAACTGAGCCGCAACTTCACCATTTGGTGAGCTAGCAGTAAAGTGAGTTTCAATCTTTAAAGTCTTTGCATTTGCAGAGCCGAATAAAGCAACTGAAACCATAGCCACCGCTGCTAAAGTTTTAGATATTAATTTAAACATTATCTTCCTCTCGTTTATGTTTTTTCGAAAGTTAATCATAAATGATTTTCTATTTCAATTAAATCGGTTTAATTATTATATATAGAAATTATATATATTTTATAAACACAAAGACTAGAATTGTTCTAAACTACTTCTGAAATCAAGGGTTTTTTGTTAAAAAAACAATAAATATTATCAACTGCCATCATACTCATTGCAAGACGTGTTTCATGTGTCGCACTACCGACGTGAGGAAGGACAAAACAGTTATCTAATTGTAAGTATCTTTTATCTAAATTTGGTTCATTGTTAAAAACATCTAAGCCAGCTGCATAAATTTTTTTATTTTCTAATGCATCAATCAATGCATCGTCATCAATTGTTGAACCTCTTGATGTGTTTATAACGACCGCATGCTTAGGTAACAAACTAATTGTATCTTTATTAAGAATATATTTTGTTTCTGCGGTAGCTGGTGTGTGTATGCTTACAAAATCACAATTTGGTAACATAGAATTTAAATCTGAGTAATATTTTGCACCATCCTCTAAATCTGCAGACAACTTATTTCTATTATAATAAATTATTTTCATGCCAAATGCTTTTGCACTTTTAGCAGCCATTCGTCCTATTCGTCCCATACCAATAATACCTAAAGTTTTGCCAGTAACTGAATTACCAATCATAAATTTAGTTAAGTCAGGTTTTTGATTTTTCCAATTATCAGTTCTAACTAAATTATAAGCTTCGCCAATTCTTCTTGATGCAGCTAATATTAAAAGAATAGTTAGTTCTGCAACAGCTTCGTTTAATACATTGGGTGTATTGGTAACTTTTATTTTTTTTTCTAAAGCAGAGTTAACAGAGATATTATCGTACCCTACTCCTACCTGAGCAATGATTTTTAATTTACCATTCAGATTATTAAAAAAATTTTCTCCAATTTTATCAAATCCTGTAGAAATCATCCCATCATAGTTATTTATTATCTTAATTAACTCACTTTCTGGAATTGGCTCGTCTTTTGGATTTAATGTTACATCAAATTCTTTGCTTAATTTTTCTTCTGCTAAATCTGAAATTTTTCTAGAAACTAATATCTTGGGTTTCATTTAATGTGAGTCTCTAGGTAAACCTTTTGTATGAGATACATCCAAATATTTTCCTCTAGAATTAATACAAGCACCATCATCTAATTGACCTACAGTATTTCTGAATATTTCTTGCCAAGGTGTTTGATTATTTGCTTTAAATTTCTTTCTATTTTTTCTTCGCTTCTTAAACTCAGCCTGAGGAATTAGTAAATCAACCCTTCTCTTATTTAGATCAATTTTAATTTTATCACCTGTTTTAACTATTCCAAGATCTCCTCCAACTGCAGACTCTGGTGATACATGAAGTATTGAAGGACTTTCAGAAGTTCCACTTTGTCTTCCATCTCCTAAAGTAGGTAGATGTCTAATACCTTTTTTTAGCAATCTGTCAGGTGGTTGCATATTAACTACTTCTGCAGAACCTGGGTAGCCTACTGGACCACATCCTCTAACAATTAAAATTGAGTTCTCATCAATTTTTAATTTCTTGTCATTAAGTCTTTTGTGGTAATCCTCAGGACCTTCAAAAACAATTGCCTTACATTCAAAAGCATTAGGGTGTTTTGGGTTTGATAGATATTGATCTCTAAATTCTTTACTGATTACTGATGTTTTCATTATTGCAGATGAGAAGAAATTACTTCTCATAACTAAGAAACCAGCTTTTTCAGTTAGAGCATTTTTAAATGTTTTAATTACTTTGCTATCTACATCAATTTTCTTTTTCAAATTTTCACCTACTGTTTTTCCAGTTACAGTTTTTATATTGGTGTGAATTTTTTTATTCTTAATTAATTCTTTCATAACTGCTGGTATTGCCCCTGCTCTGTGAAAACTTTCCATTAAATATTCACCAGCTGGCTGACAGTTAACTAGCAAAGGAATATCGTGTCCTAATTTTTGCCAATCAGATAAATCAAACTTAATTCCCATATGTTTAGCTATTGCACTTAAATGTGTTGTGCAGTTACTTGATCCACCTATTGCGCTTGCAACTACTACTGCGTTTTCAAATGCTTTACGTGTCATAATTTTTGATGGTGTTAATTCTTCATGAACCATTCCAACAATTCTTTTTCCAGTTTCATATGAAATCTGTTCTCTTTCTCTATAAGGTGCAGGAATTACAGCTCCTCCAGGTAGGGACATGCCTAAAGCTTCTGCAACTGAATTCATAGAAGATGCTGTTCCCATAGTATTGCAATGACCAGCGCTTGGCGCAGAAGATGCAACCATGTCCATAAATTCTTCGTATTTAATTTCTCCCTTAGCTAACATTTTTCTAGCTTCCCAAACTACTAATCCAGATCCGGCAAGTTTTCCTTTGTAAACTCCATCTAACATTGGGCCACCTGAAAGAACTATTGCGGGAATATTAACTGTGGCTGCTGCCATTAATGCTGCAGGAGTAGTTTTATCACACCCTGTAGTTAAAATAACTCCATCGATTGGATAACCATATAAAACTTCTACCAAAGATAAATAAGATAGATTTCTGTCCAACATAGCTGTTGGTCTTTTTCCAGTTTCTTGAATAGGATGAGTTGGAAATTCCATTGGAATTCCTCCAGCTCTTCTGATCCCATCTTTAATTCTTTTTGTTAAAGACATAAAATGTCTGTTACATGGAGAAAGATCACTGCCTGATTGAGCAATACCTATAATTGGATTTCCAGATTGCAATTCTTTTCTTGTAAGACCATAATTTAAGTACCTTTCTAAATATAAAGCCGTCATGTCAGGGTTTTTTGGATTATTGAACCACTGTTGACTTCGGAAACTCTTTTTTCTTTTTTTAGGCATAATTAATATAATGGTTTGTTTAAGTTATTGGTTATATAATAAATTTATGAATAATCTAATAGTTTTAAATGGCAATGACAATGTTGGCGTAAGTCAATTTATCATACCAGAAAAAACTAAAATTGAAGGACATAATATAAGTACGTTGGATCCAATCCCTTTTGGTCACAAAGTATGTTTAAAAGAGATTAAAAAAGGTGATCCTATTATTAAATATGATCAAATTATTGGATTTGCTTTAAATGATATTAAACCTGGAGAACATGTTCACTCTCATAATTTAGAATTTAGAGAATTTAAAAGAGATTTCAAAGTAACTGATAAATCAAATAATATTGAAGAAAAAGCAGACACTTTTTTCAATGGAATATTAAGAGATAACGGCCAAGTAGCTACGAGAAATTATATTGGAATAGTGAGTACCGTTAATTGCTCTGCAACAGTTACTAAAATGATTGTTGAAAAAATAAAATATTCAGAAATTTTAAAAGATTATCCAAATATAGATGGAATTGTGCCTATTACTCACTCAACAGGATGTGGAATGAATACTGAAAGTGAGGGAATGCAAATTTTTCAAAGAACGATTGATGGTTTTAAAAATCATCCAAATTTTTCTCATGTTTTTGTTATAGGTTTAGGTTGTGAATGTGCTCAGGTAAGTTTATTTGATGAGTCTCTTAAAAAACACAATAGAATTCACTTCTTAACTATCCAAGATGAAGGTGGAACTAAAAAAATTGTTGATAAAGTATTATCTCAAATAAAAAATCTTTTATCTGAAGCAAATAATGTTCAAAGAACATCTCAGCCTGTTAGTCATTTAACTTTAGCCTTACAATGTGGAGGATCTGATGGTTATTCAGGAATTACAGCTAATCCTGCATTGGGAGTGGCTGCGGATCTTTTGGTTAAAAAAGGTGGAAGTTCAATTTTATCTGAAACTCCAGAAATTTATGGGGCAGAACATTTATTGATTAATAGAGCTAATTCACAAAAAACTGCAGATAAATTAATAAAAAGAATTGAGTGGTGGAGACATTATACATCAATAAACAATAGTTCTATGGATAATAACCCTGCACCTGGAAATAAAAAAGGAGGGCTTACAACTATTTTAGAAAAATCTTTAGGAGCAGTTGCTAAAGGTGGAAACTCAATTTTACAAGATGTATTGAATTATGCTGAACCTCTTAAAAATAAAGGTTTCAATTTTATGGATTCACCTGGATATGATCCAGTATCTGTTACAGGGCAAGTTGCATCAGGCGCAAATGTAATTTGTTTTACAACTGGAAGAGGATCTTGTTTTGGATGTAAGCCAGTACCAAGTTTAAAACTCTCAACTAATTCAGCAATGTTTGAAAAAATGTCGGAAGATATGGATATTAATTGTGGAACAATAGCTGAAGGAAAAGAAAAAGTTGAAGAAGTTGGTCAAAAAATATTTGAATTAGTAGTAAATACTGCATCAGGAAATAAATCTAAGAGTGAAATCAATGGCTACGGTGACGAGGAGTTTAATCCTTGGCAAGTAGGCGTTGTAATGTAAAAATTTTCCTAAAGTGCAAAATCAAACATCTTTATTAAATGTAATTTTATTAGCTGCTGGTGGTTTCTTTATGTTTGTTTGTATGGACTCTACAGCAAAATACCTGGGAACAGTAATGCCTGTTACACAAGCAATTTGGGGAAGATTTTTTTTTCATTTAGTATCTTTAATTGTATTTTTTTTAATATTTAAGCCGAAAGTAAACTTAAAAAAAAATTTTAAAGTTCAAATAATTAGATCATCATTAATGGTGACAGCTACATCGTTTATGTTTTTTTCTCTTCAAAAGTTTGACCTAGTAGATATTTATGTAGTTTTCTTTACAGCCCCATTAATCGTTGCTTTGCTTTCTGCTTATTTTTTAAAAGATATTTTGACTTTTAAAGGAATTCTTTTGATGCTCCTTAGTTTTAGTTCAATTGTTTATTCTTTAAGTCCTAGCATGAAAATATTTAGTATAGATTTAATTTTTCCAATTGTTCCACCTATATGTTGGGCACTTTACCAATTTTTTACAAAAGTTGTATCGAGTGATAACGATCCATTTGCAGCAATATTTTATACTTCTATTTTAGGAGCAATAATATTTAGTGTTTATATTTTTTTTAACTGGGAACCATTAAGTAATAATATTTTTTGGTTATACTTAGCACTGCTTGGTATTGCAGGCTTTGTAAGTCATTCTTTAATTATATATGCAATTCAATTATCAAATTTATCTTTTGTAACAAATTTTCAATATTCTCAATTAGTTTGGTCTACAATTTTTAATTTTTTCATTTTTGGTGTACCTTTTGATGTAAATAAGATTGCGGGTGTTGTGGGTGTAATAATATTTGGTTTATTATTTATAAGAACTGAAGGTAAAAAAAGTTAAATTAGGAGGTTGGATGAAAAATATTGGTTTTATTGGTGTTGGTTATATGGGTTATGGAATTGCTAAAAACATCATTAAGCACAAAAATAATCTTTTTGTAATTGCTAACAAAAATCGTAAACCTATTGAAAAGATAGCAAGTGAGGGAGCTGTAGAAGTTAAATCATTTGAAGATTTTGCGTCTAAAAATTTAGATGCTATATTTATGTGTGTTACCAACACACCTATTGCAAAATCTATTTCGGAGAAATTATCAAATATATTAAGTAATAAAACAATTGTGATTGATATTACTACTCACAATAAAACTGGCTCTATTGAAACTGAGACAATTTTTAAATCAAATAATATTAACTACGTTGAATGCCCAGTAATGGGGGGGCCTGTTCAAGCAGAAGAAGGTGTTTTAGGCGGTATTGTCGGAGCGTCAGATGAAAATTTTAAAATAGCAGAGCCTTATTTTAATATATTTTGTAAGGATTATTTTCATTTTGGTCCAGTAGGTATGGGTGCAAAATCAAAACTTTTAAATAACTTTTTGTCTTTAGGAAATGGAGCATTAGTAAATCATTTAGCAAAATGTGCTACTGGATTAGGATTAGATCTAAAAAAAGTATTTGATGTTGCAAAGCTAGGATCTGGAAACTCTGCTGCTCTGAACAGAGTTTTTGATAATTTGCTTAAAGGTGATTACACAGGATTTAAATTTACCGCAAGTAACTCTGTTAAAGATTTAACTTACATTCAGGATCTTTTAAAAGATTTTCCTGAAGCTGAAAAAGTTGCTGAACTAAATAAAAATTATTTTCAAAAAGCTGTTGATGATGGTTATGGAGAAAATTTTATTAGTGAATTAATTAATAAAAAATAATTGAAGGAAGTTAAATAAGATATCGGGAATCTACTAAAGCAGTAGGTTGTATTCAACTTATATATTTGCATTAAATACAAATAAATTTATTGAAAATAATTTTGATATAATTACCTTTTTATATGAAGGAGGTTTATGTTAAAATTGCTACCACCTGATACTTAGCTGAAGATCTTTAGATATAAAAAAACTTAAAATAATAAAATCCGTTTGGATTTAATGCCAAAGAGGCGATAAAAAGGGAGCTCTTTAGGTATCAACTAAAGAGCGAACCCTTAAAAAAATTAATTTTTAGACTTTAATATTTCTAGGGGAAGTGGTGCTTCTGGATATTTTTTTTCACACAACTTTTCATAAATTTCACAAAAGTTAAAAATTGTTTTTACAACTTCGTTTTCATCTTTTGAGTTTAATTTTGTAATTAACATATCTCGATCTTTTTCTAACTCTTTAATTTGTTCCCCTGAAAAAAATTCTCCAGTTTCTATTTCCCAGTAAGTATCCTCTAATTCTACTTCACTTAATTCATTTAATTTTTTTTGTAACATTATAATTGTTTCATCATCAGTTTCTGTATTTCTCATAGGAGAATTTTTTAATTTGCCCAAACATTTATCTCTTAAACCATCAATAAAATGATCATAAGGTTTTCCTAAACTTAATTCTTTAAAATGATTACTAATAAAATATTTTTTTATTGCTGAATCTGTAGAAATTTTTTCTTTACCCTTAATTATTGCAACTTGAACATATATCTCTTGAGAAACGTATTCCTCTATATGATCTGTTACTGATACTGGAAGCATTGTTTATTTTAAGATTTTAGCCTATCGTTATTTGAATCAAAAGCAGGTTCATCAATAACTTTTGATTTAACATCTTTTCCTTGGATTTTAATCAAAAACTCATTTCCAACTTTTGCTAATTCAGTTTTGACATATCCAAAAGCTAAACTTTTGTTTACTCTATACCCGTATGCACCTGATGTGGTAAGACCTACTATATTACCATTAGAGAAAATTGGTTCATTTCCATGAGCATCTGCATCTACAGCATCGACTTCCATATAAACTAATTTAATTTTTGGACCATTTTTTATTAAATTCGATACAATTTTGGATCCTTTAAATTCAGATTTTTTTTCAATATTAAAAAATCTTTCCAAGCCTGCTTCAACTACACTAATTTCTGGAGTTAATTCTGATCCCCAACCTCTGTATCCCTTCTCAATTCTCATAGAATTCATTGCATGAGCCCCAAAATCTATAATATCAAATTCCTTACCAGCTTCGCTTAATAACTCATATAGTTTTTCCATATCTTTAAAGTCATGATGCAACTCCCAGCCAAGTTCACCCATATAGTTTACTCTTAAGGCTGTTACATTAATGTCGCCTAAACTTACTTCCTTACTTTTTAACCAAGGGAAATTTTCATTTCCTAAATCTGTATCTGTTAATTTTTGTAAAACCATTCTTGATTTTGGTCCTATGATACCTATTACACCTTTATCTAAAGTTATATTTTTAATTTCAACTTTTTCGTTTTCTCTTTTATTTTGATTTAGCCAATCCAAATCTCTAATTTCCGATACCGCACCTGATAATGCATAATAATGGTTATCTTTTAATTTAGTTAAAGTTAGTTCAGTTTGAATTCTTCCAATATCATTTAAAAGATGAGTTAAAACAATACTTCCATCTTTTTTTGGAACTCTATTAACACAAAGTCTTTCTAAAAAGTTATAACTATCTTCTCCATTAATTTCATATTTTGAAAAAGTTGATAGATCAATCAAGCCTACATTATTATGAACATGTAGACATTCTTTTTGAATGATAGGAAATAAATTATTTCTTTTATAACTTAATTCTTCTTTAGTATTATCTTTATTAAACCAAGCTGGTTTTTCCCATCCATATAAATCAAAATATTCAGCACCTTTTTCTTTTAACTTTTGGTAAATTGGTGTTGTTTTCATTGGTCTTCCAACCTCTACAACATCATTAGGCATTGGAGTTACGTACATTCTTCGATATTGCTCTTTTGATTTTTCAATTGAATAATTTTTATCAACCCAACTCATGTATCTTCTTGGTTCAAATTCCATCATATTTATTTCTGAGTCACCATGTACAATCCACTGAGCCATATATTTTCCAGCTCCCCCTCCATGAGCAATTCCAATACTTGCTGCACAAAACATCCAAAAGTTTTTAAGTCCGGGTGCAGGACCAGCTAAAAAATTATCATCAGGTGTATGTGTAATAGGACCACATATAATTCTTTTAATACCTACATCTTTAAACTGTGGAATACGATCCATTCCTTTCTCTAAGTGTTCTGCAATTCTATCAAGATCTGGATCCAACAACTCCATATCAAATTTCCAATCCATTCCATCTAAAGCCCAAGCTGCCACATCTTTTTCATAAGGACCAATTAAAAGTCCTTTGCCCTCTTGTCTTAGATAAGAAGAAGAGTCTGGATCTCTTACAACTGGTAATTCTTTGCTTAATTTTTCTATTTCAGGATGAGCTTCTGTAACTAAGTATTGATGGATCATATTTATACTTGGAACATTTTTTAAACCAACCATCTGTGCTACTTCTGGACAAAAACTTCCTGCAGCATTAACAACATGCTCACAAACAATATCACCCTTTTCAGTAATTACTTTCCACTCTCCTGAAGGCAATTGTTCAATATCAGTTACTCTATTTTTTCTATAAATTTTGGCTCCTCCATTTCTTGCTCCTTTAGCCATTGCATTTGTTGTGCTAGTTGGATCTGTATAGCCATCTTCTGTAGTTAAAAAAGCACCTTTAATTCCATCTAACTTTATAAAAGGATGATATTGATGAATTTCCTCTGTTGATATAATTGAGCATGGAGAACCAGCTATATCTAAAATTCCTTTAGTATAATCAAACCACTCAAGATCCTCTTTGGTATATGCTAACCTTAAACTCCCTGTTTCATGAAATCCTGTTGGTTGCTCAGTTTCTTTTTCTAATAACTTATAGAGGTTAGTTGAATGAAGATGAATTTTTGCAAGATTTAAACTCGTTAACATATGAGGACATTGACCTGCAGCATGCCAAGTTGATCCAGAAGTAAGTTCACTTTTTTCAATTAAAACTACATCACTCCATCCTTCTTTTGTAAGATGATAGAGTAAACTAACTCCCATTATACCACCGCCAACAATTACAAGCTTTGCGTGAGACTGAATTTTATCCATAAAAAAAGAAACTACTTAGATTTTAAATTAATTAAACAAAATTAATTTTAGTTAACCAAAATGGGTATATGAATTTATTAATGTGGTTTTCTATATTTGGAATGACAGGCCTTACAATTCGCCCACATTAATTTTCCTAGAGTTCCTCTGATATCATCTGCATCTTCTATAATAGAAGTGAGTTTAATCATATCATCAGCAGATTTTTGCATTAATGCGTTGAAAGTATCTTTTTCTTCCCAAATTATAGGTAGTGCTTCTGTTTTAAATCCTTCTTTAGAATTTTCTGGAAATAGATCTAATAAAGTAATGTAATTTTCACTCATTTCTTTCATTAGTTCTATCGCTTCATCAAAATCTCCATTTGAAGAAAAAGATTGTACCCTCTTAGCGGTTCTATAATTCTTACCAAATAGTGCTTTTCTACTTTTAATAATATCTTCTACTGACAACTCAGCATTAGCTAATGAGCCAGAAAACACCATAATTAAAGATAATATTATTGTACCAAAGACCTTCTTGGTATGTTTTAATAAGTTATGCATGTTAAGAACACCTTAACAGAATATGGACTGATTTCAAAGTTAATGCACTGGTTAAGTGCAATCTTGCTTTTAATTCAAATTCCTCTTGGCTTTTATTTAGTTGGTTTAGATTTTGGTGAGGAAAGAATAACTATTGAAAACATTCATGTATTGATTGGTCTTGGAATATTTTACGTTATAATTTTTAGATTACTTAATAATTTGATTAATCCTGTTCCAAAGTTAGGACCTGCTACTTTTATCGGGCAAAGGTTTATTGCTAAACTAAATCATTTATTGTTATACATCACAGTCTTATCAATAACTATTTCAGGAATATTGAAGAAACTATTTAATGGTGAACCTTTGGCGATTTTTTTAAAAGAAATAAAAATAAAAGACAATTTTGAACTTGCTGATCAATTTTATAACATTCATATAATATCAAACTATGTACTTATTGGTTTAGTTGCTTTACATGTAAGTGCCGTAATAATTCATAAATTATTCTTTAAAGAAAATTTATTAAAAAAAATATTATAATAATTAATCATCAGACATGGAAAAATCATCTATTGGATATATTTTAAAATTATCTATTCCAATTTTTTTTGCCAACTTGGCTATTCCATTAGTGGCAATTATTGACACGTCTTTAATGGGTAACTTAGGTAATGTTTCTTATTTATCTGCAACCTCTGTTGCAGCAAATTTATTTTCAATGATTTTTTGGAGCTTTGGATTTTTAAGAATGGGAACAGTCGGTATGGTTTCTCAAGCTAATGGTGCTGAAAATTATAAAGAAATTATTAATATTGTTTTAAGAAATTTGTTATTTGTAATTATACTTTCTATTGTCTTATTTTTTGCTCAAAATTTAATTCTTAAGATAAGTTTACAAATATTTGATCTAAATTCACAAACTACTTCTTTTTATGAGGAATATTTTAAAATTAGAATTTATTCAGCTCCAGGCGAACTTACTCTTTATATTATAACAGGTTTTTTTGTTGGATTACAAAAAACTAAAATTTCAAGTATTGCAGTAGGATTTTTCTCAATATTAAATATTATATTGAGCATAATTCTCGTAACTCAATACAATTTAAATATTAAAGGTGTTGCTTATGGAACTCTTTTTTCTGGGATAATTACCTCTACTGTTTTTTTAATTTATACTTTTTTTTATTTAAACAAGCTCACAAAAATTAATTTTATAATAAGAGAAATTATTGATCTAAATAAATTAAAAAATATTTTTAATATTAATTTTAATATTTTTATTCGAACTATATTGCTTACTTTTTCTTTTTTGTGGTTCACATACCTTGGATCAAAAATTGGAGAAGAGTATATCGCTGCTAACGCGATATTAATTAATCTTGTCTTTCTATCAGCATTCATTTTAGATGCTTACGCATTTTCAACTGAAGGAATTATTGGTTATTCATTGGGTAAAAAAGATAAAAATTTATACAGTTCAATTGTTAAAAATTCTTTTATTTTAAGTTCAGTTACAGGCTTAGGTATTTCTGTTGTTTATTATTTTATTCATAAGAATGTGATTTATATGATGTCTGATATTGATTTAATTAGATCTTTAAGTTTAGATTATTCAATTTGGATGATTATCTTGCCTTTTTTTGCATCTTTTTGTTATCAATTTGATGGTATTTTCATTGGAGCCTCTCAAACAAAAGAAATTAGAAATGCTATGTTTTTTTCTGTTTCTTTATATTTATTAATTTCTTTAGTTCTAACAAATTACATTTCAAATCATGGGGTATGGATATCGTTAACAATATTTATGATCTTGAGAGCTTTGTCTTTATATTATTATTTAAACAGGATTTATTTAAGATTTAATGACAGTTAATCCCGTATTTTTTTAATCTCCAATAATTGTAGGGCCATGGAGTTAAAAAACCTACTATCAGCATAATCGGAATAACCCACCAAGTTAAAATGGCACCACCTGTTAAAACAAAGTCAGTCAAATTCATCATCACTTCCATGCTAATCATTGAAATCAAACTCATTCCAGAAGCTGTCTTCAAAGCATTATTAAATTCAAAACCTTGTCTCATTAGAATTACTGTTTCTAATATTATACTTGTGATTAAACCGTTTATTATTGCTAGAATCATTATACCTAATACTGGAAAAGGAATTTGTGTAAGTTGAAAAAATAAAATTGTTCCAAAATCTCCGATGGCACAACCTAATAGACACCATGCTGTATTCTTTGCACTTCTTCTCCAAGTATGTTTACAAGACCAATGAAAAGTTGATGCTGTCATTAGTTAATTTCTAATCCTTTTTTTTTCCATTTTTCTAAACCACCAATTAAGTGAAAGCAGTTACCAAAATTATATGATTTAGAAATCTGAACTGCCAAAGTAGATCTGTGTCCATGAGCACAGTAAAAAAGAATTTTTTTATTTTTTAAGCTATCTTTATTTTTCTCAATATAGTCATGCATAGAAGGAAATGGGACTATATAACTGTTATCTAATTTACCTTCTTTATCTATTTCATTTTGTTCTCTTAAATCTATCAGAACTGTATTCTCTTCTTTTTTAATCTTGTTAAACTCCTCTGGCTCAATTCCATTGTTTACTTTTTGACGGTTTAAATCAATGCCCAACTTGAGATTACTTGGAACTGCAACATCCATCATTTTGGGATCTGGTAAATTTAAATTGTTCATAATATCTACATACTCTTCTACTGATTTTACCTGTAATCTTGGATTAAATTGTCTTTCTTCTATAATAGTACTTACCATTTCTCCTTTATAATCATGAGCTGGATAAACTAGAGTTTGATCAGGTAGTTTTAATAATTTGTTAAATATTGAATTATAAGAGTCTTTAGGATCTCCGTTTTGAAAATCTGTTCTACCAGTCCCTCTAATTAATAATGTATCTCCTGTAAACACCCTATCACCCATCAAAAAACTAAAGCTCTCAGAAGTATGACCTGGAGTATATAAAGCTTGTAGCTCAATTCCATCTATTTTGATTATCTCTTCATCTGATACTCTCATTGCTACTACATCGGCAGGAGTTTTATTCCCCATAACAGTTACACAATTAGTTTTATCTCTTAGTTCAGCAATTCCAGAAATATGATCTGCGTGAATATGGGTATCTATCACCTTTACTAATTTTAAATCTAATTGATTTAACAAATTAATATACTGATCAACTTTTTCTAAGACTGGGTCTATTATTAAAGCTTCACGTCCTCTTCCAGATGCAATTAAATAAGTATAAGTACTAGAGACACTATCGAATATCTGTCTAAAGATCATTTTAGATAAATATCAAAAACCAATAAGAAATTAAACCAGACAAAATAGTTGCGATTATATTTCTTGAAAAATAACCAACAATTACAGCAACAATTGCAGCAAATATTTTAGGGTCATCCATTTCAATAAACTGACCGTAGTCATTTATAAAAATACCTGGAAAAATTATTGCAGGAAATACTGCTGATGGAACATAAGCTAACACAGCTTTTATTTTATCTCCCAACATGTCTCTACTCACTAGAGCTACCATCGTCATTCTAGTAAAGTAAGTTAATATTCCTGCAACAATAATTGATAACCAAGTCATTTTATTTTTTTAATCTCAATATTAAAGCTGCAACAAACAAAGCAAGTATAGGTGAAATAATTATATAAGATCTAAATGGAGCATCATAAAATAATAACGAACTCAATCCACATACAATCATTACAATTAAGTGATCAATTTTTTTTAAATCTTCTATTACGATAGCTATAAACGTAAGTGGTATTGCAAATTTTAATCCAAGTTCCTCTGGAACAAATGAACCTAAAATGATTCCTGACAATGTAGCAATTTGCCAACAAACCCACATCGTGCAACCTGTACCAATCAAATGATAATGTAAGTATTGCTCCGATTTATTTTTTTTAAAAAATTTATTAGATTCTGCAAAACCTTGATCAACAATGATATAAGAGATTAATAATTTTTTTATTAGTGATAATTTTTCTAAGTACTCTGATAAAACTGCTCCATACAAAAGATGTCTTGAATTAATAACACCAACAGATGTTGCTGCCACTAATCCAGATGCACCGCCTGATAATAATTGTAAAAAAACAATTTGTGACGCACCGCCAAAAATTATTATAGACATCGCATAAACTAATAATGGGTCAAATCCCAATTCAACACCGATAGCTCCACAAATTATTCCAAATGGAATCACAGACAACATGTGTGGAGAAATATCAAGCATACCCCTCGTAAATAATTGTTTTTTTGTAAGCATTTATTTGGGTTCTATTAAAAACAAACTATGTGATCAATATTTATCGGTCGTTTAATACCAAATTTTTCATCAATTTCATGTTGATGGACATGATGCGAATGAACAAAAACAGGAATTAATAAATCACTACTGGTTTTTAGAGTATATATAAAATTTGTTCCCCTAAACTTTCTATCTACTACTTCTAATTTTAAATTGCTTTTATCGTCATGTTCTAGATCTTCTGGTTGTAACAACAACTGTACTTTAGATCCTTTTGGATAATGTTTTGTAAAATTACCTTTAATTGTTCCTAAATCATCATTTTCTAGAGTATTTTCATCTGTAACTTTTGCAGGAATTAATATTCCTCTATTTAAAAAATTAACTACATCAACAGAATTTGGGAAGTGATAAACATTATAGGGATCATCAAATTGTTTAAGTTCTCCGTCTAAAATAATTCCACATTTGTTACCTAGATAGAATGCTTCGTAAGAGTCGTGAGTAACAATTATTGTTGTAATTTTTAATTCTTTTAAAATTTGCTTTAACTTTACTTGTATTTCCTCTTTGAAACTTTGATCTATATTTGACAACGGTTCATCTAAAAGTAACAAATCAGGATTTGATAACAAAGATCTAGCTAAAGAGGCTCTTTGAGCTTCTCCAGAGCTAATTTCATGAGGATATTTTTCTAAGATTTTTTCTAAATGTAGAAATTTCACTATTTCTTTAAAGTTTAGACCTTTCTTCTTTTTTTTATTTCTCTCAGCGCCAAAATTAATATTTTCCATAACATTGTAATGAGGAAATAGAGAGTTATCTTGAAAAGCCAAAGATATATTTCTATCCTCGGGTTCAACATGGCTTTCTTTAGATGAAATAATTTTATTTTTTAAGATAATTTTACCAGACTGAATTTTTTCAAGTCCAGCTATTGTTCTTAAAATTGTAGTTTTTCCAATTCCAGAAGGGCCTAGCAAACAAACTATGTCTCCTTCATTTTCAATATTAAATGAAACATTGGTTACTTTATTTTTAGAGCTTGCAGCAAAAGTAACATTCTCAATTTCTAAAAAATTATTTCTCATTTTATTTATCTTTAAACATATACTTAGATGTAATTAAAATAAAAATACTTGCAATCATAATTAATAATAATGAAGGTGCAGCAGCAGCTTCTAGTAAATCTTGTGAAGCAAATATATAGGCCTGGGTGGCAAATGTTTCAAAATTAAAAGGACGCATAATTAATGTAATTGGTAATTCTTTGATTATTTCGATTGATAGCAATATAGCAATTAATAAGACTGAGTTTTTAAGATAAGGGATATGAATATTTAAAAAAGTTTTTAATTTTGAATAACCTAGCAGATATGCACTTTCATCAATTGAGTAATTAATTTTTAAATATCCAGATTTAATACCGTTGTTAGCTAAAGAATAAAATCTTACAAAATAAACAGTTACTAAACCAAGTATAGATCCAATAAAAATTTGTTTTATATCAAAAAAATAAAAAATATTTTCATCAAACCATGAAATAAAAGTTATGAAGGCCACAGCCAATATTATTCCTGGTACTGCATAACCAGTAATTGAAAAAGTTGTTAGTATATTTAATAACTTATTTTTACTAATTCTATTTCCATAATTTGATACGAAAGATAAAAATATCAAAAGAAAGCCCGATAAGAAGACTAATATCAATGTGTTTGATAATAATTCTATAATATTTAAATCTATAAAATGTTTTGGAAATTTGATTGTCCAGTAAAGCATTTGCAAAACTGGAAATATAAAGCTTGCAAGAAATACAAATGAGCAAAATATTATTGCCATTAAAGATTTATAACCATTTAATTGTTTCAAAGTTTTAGTCTTAAAATTTCCTTTTGCAGGAGAATGGTACTGTGCTTTTTTTCTAGATAAGTTCTCTAAATAAAATAATCCAAATATAAAAATAAGGAGAAAAAAAGATATTCTGTTTGCTAAAGCTAAATCATCAAAAGATATCCACGCATCATAAATTCCAGTAGTTAAAGTCGATATTCCAAAAAAAGATACTGCACCAAAATCTGATAAAGTCTCCATAGCAACTAAAGATAATCCGGCAATAATTGCTGGTCTTGCTGATGGTAAAATAATATTAAAAAATGTTTTTTTTGTTGAAAAACCTAGGTTTTTTCCAAGTTCTAGCAAATTTTGAGACTGATAATGAAATGAAGTTCTTGTTAAAACATAAACATAACCAAATAGTGAAAATGAAATTGAAATTATAGCTCCTAGCATTCCGTCGAATTTAGGTAAAAAAGAATTATAATTTCCATCACCGAATAAGCTTTTCATAATTGAAAAAGCTGTTCCATAATTTTCAAAAAAAGCAGTTAATGAATATGCATAGATATAAGCTGGAACTGCAAAAGATAAAATTAAAACCCATTTAAAAAAATTAACTCCAGGAAATTTGTAAAATGAAACTAAATAAGCAGATCCTACACCGATTACAAAAGTTGTAATTAAAACTCCAATTACAAGAATTATTGAATTAGAAATGTATTCATACAAAAATGTATTTTTAACAATTGATAAATAGTCACTTGTTGGTTCAAAAAAACTACTAAATACAGTTACAATTGGTATTGCAACTATCATAGAAATGAGCAAAGAGCTCAAAAACCAAATATTAATTTTATTACCCATTTTAACGAAGTACTAATGGTATAAATTAGGGTAATAAACTTTATACCAAAAGTACTTAGTGTTAACCTCTTTTATTTCCAACCAGACATCAACATTACCTCTAACGCATCAGCCTGATTTTTTTTATAGTCTCCAACTTTTGTTTTTAAATCCTGTTTAAAATTTTCACCCATTTTTTTTATAAGATGGTGTGGTTCAACACCTTCTATCATTGGATATTCAAATGTATTGTTTACCATATGTTGTTGCGCTTCCTTTGTTAAAAGAAATTCTAGTAATTTTTTTGCATTTTCAGGATTAGGAGAATTTTTTAAAATACCTCCACCACTTATGTTCATATGTGTCCCTCTATCATTTTGATTTGGGAAATAAGGTAATACCTTTTGAGCAGCTTCTTTTTGATCTTCTCCTTTTTGACCAGATAACATCAAAGCATAATAATAAGTGTTTGCTATAGCTAAATCAGCTTCACCAGCGGCAACAGCTAAAATTTGAGCTCTATCATTTCCTTTAGGATTTCTTGCAAAATTTGAAACTAATTTTTTTGCCCATTCTAAAGTTTGTTCTTTACCATTATTTTTAATTAATGATGCAACAAGAGATTGATTGTAAATATTATTAGATTTTCTAATTACAATTTTCCCTTTCCACTTTGAATCTGACAAACTTTCATAAGTTATCCCTTTTAAATCTTCTGAACTTACTCTTTCTGGTGAATAATAAATAATTCTTGCTCTTTTAGCGATACCTGTCCAATTATCAGATCTAAAGTTTGCTGGCACTAAAGCTTTAATCTGCGCTGACATAGAGTTCTGAAACATTCCTTTTTCGTCAAATGCACCTAGTCTTCCGGCATCTGCTGTAATATATAAATCAGCTTTAGAATCTTTTCCTTCTTCAGTAATTCTTTTTTGTAACGCTTTGTCTTTGCCTGAAACTACGTTAACTTTTATACCTGTTTTATTAGTAAACTTTTCATACAACTGAATGTCAGAGTCGTAATGTCTTGCACTAAAAACATTTACTTCACCAGCTAAGCTCATTTTGGCAAAGAAAAATAAAATTAATGCTAATAATGTTATTTTTTTCATTTTTATTTTTTTCTTTACCCTAATTTATTTGCGAATGAGAATTATTCTCAATGCGAATGATTATCAATCGCATATATTGACGCATATATCAATAATTTTTTTTACAATTGCTAAATGTAGGAAATTTTTATTTCCAGTCGCCGATTTTGCTAAATAAGAAATTTCTAAATGCTTGAACTCTAGCAGTATTTTTTAATGACTGAGGATATACAAAGTGTGCTTCTGTTATAGGCCCTTCTACTTTCGGAAGTACTTTAATTACGTTGTTTGAATTTGTTACTAAATATTCAGGAAGTGCCGCCAATCCTACCCCAGATTCTACAGCTAACAAAAGACCCATTACACTATTTACCTTCATGATTGATTTTCTTTTTTTACCATCATGCATTCCAATTTTTAATGCCCAATCTGGATTATAAACTGGAGAAGGTGCTCCTTTTCCAAACGAAATAAATTTATGTTTATTTAGATCATTTATTGTTTTTGGCATTCCATTTTTTTCTAAGTACTTATTTGATCCATATATATAATATTTAATATCAACTAGCTTTTTTTGAATATAATTAAGCTGTTTTGGCCTTCTCATGAAAATTCCAATATCAGCCTGTCTTGTACTTAAATCTAATTCTTTATCATCAAAGACTAATTCAATCTCAATCTCTGGATTAAGTCTCATAAATTCTTGAATTCTAGGCGTTAACCAGTGAGTACCAAAACTTCTTACTGTTGTTATAGTTAATTTTCCTGTTGGTTTATTCTTCTGATCACCTAAAGAAGTTTCAACTTCTTTTAATTTACTTATTACTTCATGTGCAGTTTTAAAAACATATTCACCGTTTTCTGTAAGTGTTAATCCTCTTGCATGTCTTTCAAATAGTTGTACTTTCAAATCTTGTTCTAGGGACTGTATCTGTCTACTAATTGCAGATTGGCTAAGGTTTAAATTTACAGTGGCATTTGTAAAACTTCCAGCTTCTGCGACTGCATGAAAAATTTTTAATTTATCCCAATCCATTATTTATTTACATCCACCAATACTCTTCCAGAAATTTCACCTTTTAAAATTTTTGGATAAGTTTCAATTAACTCCTCTAGACCTACAGTTAAAACTGATTTTTCAAGCAATTCAAAATCAATTAATTTTGATGCTTCACCCCACATAAATTCTCTTCTTTTTATACTGCAATTTGCAGAATCCATTCCCCAAACCTTAATACCTCGCAACATAAAAGGAAGTAAATTGGTGTTAAGTTCATTACTGTTAGCATTTCCACATACAGCTATAATTCCATTAGGCTTTGTTTGTGCAATTGCGTTTGCTAAAATTTTCCCTCCAACAGTGTCTACCACTCCATCCCATAAACCTTTATCTATTGGTCTTGGGTCTTTATCAAATTCAGCTCTATTTATAATGTTTTTTGCTCCTAAAGATTTTAAATAATCTGACTTACTTTCTTTTCCAGATACTGCAGTTACATTGTATCCTAATTTTGTTAAAACCATTATTGCAACACTGCCAACGCCTCCAGTTGCTCCTGTTACCAAAACATCATTTACTTTTTCTCCAAGCAAAATACTTTCTCTTGCTTGAATTGCAAAAGCACTCATTAAAGAAGTTAAGCCTGCAGTACCTAAAATCATTGCCTGCTTGCTGCTTAAGTTATCAGGTTTTTTTACTAGGAAATCTGCATTGACTTTTGCTATTTGAGAATAACCACCAAAAAACACTTCTCCAACTCTAAAACCAGTTAATATTACTTCGTCACCTGATTTAAATTTTGAATTTTCACTTTCAATTACTTTTCCTGAAAAATCTATTCCTGGTATGTGCGGATACTCTTTTACTAGTCTTCCACCATTCTTTAGAATCATTCCATCTTTAAAATTTAAATCAGAATATTCTACCTGAACAGTTACATCTCCATGTTTTAAAAAACCTCTATCTAAAGATTTTACTTCTCTAGAAAAATTTTCACCTTCTTGATTAAGAACTATTGCTTTGAATTGATCAGACACTTTAATCTTTTAGCGTAGTGCTAATAAATCGTAAATATCTATTTTGAAAACTTAAATCTTCTTTGAATTGACCTAAATAATAATTTGTTACCGTAGTTGCTTGTTCTTTTTTAATTCCTCTCATAGTCATACACTGATGAGTTGAATCTATTGTTACTGCAACACCTTTTGCATCTAATGATTCCATTAAAGTATTTGCAATTTGCATTGTAAGTCTTTCTTGAGTTTGAAGTCTTTTAGAAAATACTTCAACTACTCTTGCAAGTTTACTTAAACCTACAACTCTTTCTTTTGGAATATAAGCAACATGAGCTTTTCCAATAATTGGTGCCATGTGATGTTCGCAATGACTTTGCACAGAAATATTTTTCTGGACAACCATGTCATCATATCCCTCTACATCACCAAAAGTTTTATCTAAAATTTTATCTGGATCTTCTTTGTAACCTTTAAAATATTCTTTAAATGCTTTAACAACTCTTTTTGGAGTTTCTAATAAACCTTCTCTATTTGGGTCTTCACCCATCCATGTTAAAATTGTTTTAAAAGCTTCTTCAGCATCTTTGTCTGAAACTTGCTTATTTTCATTTAACTTGTTGTCAGTGTCTTTTACTAATTTCATAGCGCCTTTTTATACAGTAATTACCTGATTTTAAAATATTTATTATATCTAGATATGTGCTACATAATCACATTCTATGTTCAAAAAAAGAGAAAATATCTACGATATCGAGGAAGGAAATCTTCTTTCACCAAAATTTGATAATGATGGCTTAATACCTGTCATTACAATGTGTTCAAAAACCAAAGATATTTTAATGCACGGCTATATGAATGTTGAAGCATTAAAAAAAACAATTGAAACCAAAGAAGCTCACTACTTTAGCAGATCTAGAAAAGCAATCTGGCACAAAGGTAAAACAAGTGGCTTTACTCAAAAAGTAACTGAAATCAGAATTGATGATGATCAAGACTCAATTTGGTTAACAGTTGATATAGGAGACGGTGCTAGTTGCCATGTTGGATACAGATCATGCTTTTATAGATCTATTCCTATGGGACCAATTGATAATGGACGTAAAGTAGAAATGGAATTTCTTGAAAAAGAAAAAAAATTTGATCCTGAAGAAGTTTATAAAGGACAACCAAATCCTACTAAGATTTAATGAGTGAAAAACAAAAAAATGTTCTAGGCGAAGATCTAGAAGAATGCTCCAATGATCCATTAACAGGTTGGTTTCGTGATGGTTGTTGTAACACTGACGAGAATGATCATGGACTTCATACAGTTTGTGCTAAAGTTACTACCGAATGCTTAGAGTGGATGAAAGAAGCAGGTAACGATTTAATTACTCCACATCCTGAATTTGGGTTTCCAGGTTTAAAAGATGGAGATGGATGGTGTTTGTGTGCTAGTTGGTATGCAAGAGCAGTTGAAGCTGGTAAAGGATGTCCAATATTTCTAAAAAGAACCCACGAAAACACTCTTAAATATGTACCTATTGAAACTTTAAAAAAGTTTGCAATAGATTTGTCCTAATTTACATATTTCCATATCTTGGTCCACCACCACCTTCTGGTGTCACCCAATTTATGTTTTGTGAAGGTTCTTTAATATCGCAAGTTTTACAGTGAATACAATTTTGCGAATTAATTACAAACTTATTAACATCATTTTCTTTCTGCACTTCGTATACTCCAGCAGGACAATATCTTTGTGCAGGTTCATCAAATTTTTCTAAAGTGTATTTGATTGGTAAATCAGGATCTTTAAGTTGTAAGTGGACAGGTTGATTGTCAGCATGGTTAGTTCCTGTAAGATAAACTGAACTAGTTTTATCAAAAGTTATTACATTATCGTACTTTGGATAATCAATTTTGGGCATTTGACTTGCAGGTTTTAATGTTTCATGATCTGCATGTTTATGTTTAAGAGTGAACGGAAGTTTTCCTCTGAACAAAATTTGATCAATACCTGTAAAGATAATCCCCAAAATTAGTCCCCAACTAAAACTAGGTTTTACATTTCGAGCTTCAAATAATTCTTTATATAACCAACTTTTTTTAAATTTATCTTCATAATTAGATAAATCTTTATTTTCTTTTAAGTGTTCATTAATAGTTTCAGCTGCTATCATTCCACTTTTCATTGCGGTATGAGAGCCTTTAATTTTAGGCATATTTAATGTACCGGCATCACATCCTACTAATAATGCACCTGGCATAAACATTTTAGGTAAACTTTGAAATCCTCCTTCGATTAATGCTCTTGCGCCATATGAAATTCTTTTTCCTCCCTCTATTATTTTTTTAATTGCTGGATGAGTTTTAAATCTTTGAAATTCATCATATGGAGATAAATGTGGATTTTTGTAATCCAATCCTATTACATAGCCTAAAAACACTTGTTTATTTTCAGCGTGATACATAAAGCTTCCACCGTAAGTATTGTTGTCAAGTGGCCATCCAGCTGTATGCATTACTAGTCCTTCTTCATGATTTTTTTCCTCTATTTCCCAAATTTCCTTAAAACCAATTCCATATTGCTGGGGATCTTTTCCTTTACTCAGTTCAAATTTTTGAATTAATTGTTTTCCCAGATGACCTCTGCAACCTTCAGCAAATACTGTTACTTTTCCTAAAAGCTCAATGCCTGGTTCAAAACTATCTTTTTTGTTGCCCTCTTTATCTATACCCATATCTTGGGTAGCTACTCCTTTAACAGAACCGTCATCGTTGTATAAAATTTCACTTGCTGGGAAACCTGGAAAAATTTCTACACCCAAAGCTTCTGCTTGTTCAGCTAACCATCTACATAAGTTAGCTAAACTGATAATATAATTTTTATGATTTTGTTGAACTGCTGGCAAAAGCCAAGTTGGCCAACTTAAAGATTTTGTTTTTCCTAAAAATAAAAATTTTTCTTTTGTTACTTTTGTTTTAATTGGCGAGTTAAGTTCTCTCCAATTAGGTAATAACTCATCTAGAGCTCTTGTTTCAAAAACATTCCCACTCAAAATATGAGCTCCTATTTCTGAAGCTTTTTCAAGCAAACAAACATTCAAATTTGAATCTAATTGTTTTAATTTAATTGCAGTCGCTAATCCTGATGGGCCACCACCAATGATTACAACATCATATTCCATAGATTCTCTAGACATAATCTAATTTTTAACTGTAAGGATTATTTTTGTATAGTGTTTAATTTGTTCAGCTCTTCCATGAACTGAGGCAAAGCTTCAAAGAGATCTGCTTCAAGACCATAATCAGCAACGCTGAAAATTGGGGCCTCACCATCTTTATTAATTGCAACTATAACTTTACTTTCTTTCATGCCTGCTAAATGCTGAATTGCTCCTGATATTCCAACAGCTATGTATAAATCCGGTACAACAACTTTTCCGGTTTGCCCAACTTGATGGTCATTGCTTATATAACCTGCATCAACTGCGGCTCTTGATGCTCCAATAGCTGCTCCAAGCTTATCAGCAATTTCAGTAATTAATTTAAAGTTATCTCCACTTTGCATTCCTCTTCCACCTGATACAACAATTCTAGCTGTACCAAGTTCAGGTCTATCAGATTTAATTTCTTCTCTTTTTATAAATTTTGTATTTGAAAATTCTTCACCAGCATCAATTTTCTCAATTGGTGCTGAGCCTCCTGAGCTTTCACAAGGTTCAAATGAAGTTGGTCTAATAGTTACACATTTTTTTGCATCATTACTTTTAACTGTTGCAAAAGCATTCCCAGCATAAATTGGTCTAACAAAAGTATCAGATGATATTACTTTTATAATGTCACTAACTTGTGAGGTATCAAGATGAGCTGCAATTCTTGGCATTAAATTTTTACCAAATGTATTTGCTGAACAAATGATATGAGAATAATTTTCTGCTAACTTAACCACAACCGGAGCAAAATTTTCTGCAGTGAAATTTTCATAGTGTGGTGCTTCAACGCTTAATACTTTTTTAATTACTGGAAGTTCTGATAATTGTTTTGATGCCTCTGCACTATCATTTCCAATTATCACAGCATGAACTTCACTATCAATTTGTGAAGCAGCTGTAGCCGCATTTAATGTAAATGGTCTTAACTCTTTATTATTATGCTCTGCTATAAGTAAAACTGCCATTATATTACCTTTGCCTCATTTTTTAATTTTTGAACTAATTCTGCTACATTAGCCACTTTAATACCCGCTTTTCTTTTTGGTGGCTCTTCTACTTTAATTTGCTCTACTCTTGGAGAAGTATCAATACCTAGATCAGATGCAGAAATTTCTTCAATTGGTTTTTTCTTCGCCTTCATAATGTTTGGAAGAGAAGCGTATCTTGGTTCATTTAATCTTAAATCACAAGTTACAATAGCAGGAACATTTATTTCAATTGTTTCAAGTCCCTCATCTATTTCTCTAGTAACTTCTAGTTTATTATCTTTTACATCAATCTTTGATGCAAAAGTTGCTTGTGGCCAATTTAATAATGCACTCAACATTTGACCTGTTTGATTACAATCATCATCAATTGCTTGTTTTCCCATAAAAACTAAATCTGGTTTTTCTTTTTCAACAACTTTTTGTAAAATTTTTGAAACAGCTAATGGCTCTAGTATTCCATCTGCTTTCACATGAATTCCTCTATCTGCTCCAACTGCTAAAGCCTTTCTAACAGTTTCTTGAGCTTTTTCTTCACCTACAGTTATTGCAACCACTTCAGTTGCCTTTCCTGCTTCTTTAATTTTTACTGCTTCTTCGATTGCATTATCATCTGGTGGATTAGTTGACATTTTTACATTGTCTGTAACTACACCAGTGCCATCCTCTTTAACTCTGATTTGAACGTTGTAATCAATAACTCTTTTTACTGCTACTAAGATTTTCATTAAGCTCTCAACAAATTATTTTCTGAATCGTATGGACTTTCATCTAAAACGGTAGCGTCATACATTTCACCCAATATATCAACTTGTAATTTGTCGCCCACATTAGAACAATCAGGTTTTACCATTGCAAGAGCTATTGACTTATCTAATCTAAATCCAAACTCACCACCTGTTGCTCTTCCAACCACTTTACCATCTTTAAATATAGGATTATTTCCTAAAACATCAGCATCTTTAGTATTGTGAACTTCTAAAGTTACTAATTTATTATCAAAACCTTTTTCTCTCCATTTATTAAGTGCTTCTAAACCAATAAAGTTTCCTTTATTTGGATGAATAAATCTATCTAGTCCTGACTCGTATGGAGAATATTCAATCGACAATTCTGTTCCAACCAACTTGTAAGATTTTTCTACTCTTAAACTATTCATTGCTCTAATACCGAATGGTTTAATTCCTAAATCTTTACCAGCTTCCATTAATTTATCAAAAATATGATTTTGATACTCGATTGGATGATGAAGTTCCCATCCAAGTTCACCAACAAAATTTACTCTCATGGCATTAACTGGTGCATATCCTACATTCACATTTTTTGCTGTAAGCCATTTAAAGTTTTCATTAGAAAAATCATCTGTTGAAACTTTTTGCATTAGTTGTCTTGCTTTAGGGCCAGCAACTACCAAGACACCTGTGCTATTTGTTAAATCTTCAAAAATTACAGATCCATCATCTGGCATCCATTTTTGAATCCAATCATGATCTAATCTTAAATTTGCTCCAGCCGATACCAAGTAATAACTATTCTCAGCTTCTTTCATAATTGTAAATTCTGAATGCACACCACCTTTGGTATTTAATGCGTGGCATAGATTTATTCTTCCAATCTTTTTTGGAAGCTTATTTGCAACTAAATAGTCTAAAAACTCTTCTGCTTTAGGTCCTCTTATTCTGCATTTTGCAAAGGCAGTCATATCTAAAAGACCAACATTTTCTTTTACGTTTTCACATTCCTTTTTAATTGCATCAAACCATTTTGATCTTCTAAACGACCAATCATCCTTTTGTTCCATTCCATCTGTTGCAAAAAAGTTAGGTCTTTCCCATCCAAATTTTTGTCCAAAAACTGCTCCTAAATTTTTCATTCTTTCGTAACACGGAGCTGTTCTTAAAGGTCTTGCTGCAGGTCTTTCTTCATCGGGATAGTGAACTATAAATACATGACTATAAGCTTCTTCATTTTTAGCCTTCAAATAAGATTTTGTTGCATAGTTTCCATATCGTCTTGGCTCAACACCCAACATATCAATTGTTGGTTCACCATCTACAATCCATTCAGCAAGTTGCCAACCAGCACCACCTGCTGCAGTTATTCCAAAACTATGACCTTCATTAATCCAAAAATTCTTAAGTCCCCAAGCAGGTCCAACAATTGGATTTCCATCAGGTGTATAACAAATTGCTCCATTATAAACTTTCTTAACTCCAACTTCTCCGAAGGCCGGAACTCTATGTATTGCTCCTTCGATATGTGGAGCTAATCTATCTAAATCTTCTTGAAATAATTCGTATTCAGAATTCTTTGATGGTCCTTCTACATAACATGCCGGTGCACCATCTTCATAAGGTCCTAAAATTAATCCACCTGCTTCTTCTCTCATATACCATCTACTATCACTATCTCTTAAGACTCCCATTTCTGGTAAACCTTCTTTTTTTCTTTGTTGAATTAAAGGATGAGGTTCAGTCACGATATATTGATGTTCAACAGGAATAACTGGAATATCTAATCCAACCATTTCACCAGTTTGTCTTGCAAAATTTCCAGAACAAGAAATTACATGTTCACACTCTATTGATCCTTTATCTGTTTCAACAATCCATCCATCTTTTGTTTGTCTCATTGATAGAACAGTTGTGTTTCTATAAATCTCTGCTCCCCTATTTCTTGCACCAGTAGCTAAAGCTTGTGTTAAATCTGCAGGTTGGATGTATCCATCTTCTGGGTGTTGAATTGCTCCAACTAAATCATCTGTATGACATAGAGGCCAAATTTCTTTTACTTGTTGTGGAGTTAAAAACTTTACATCTACTCCAATCGTTCGAGCGACACCTGCGTACTGGTGGTACTCATCCATTCTATCTTTTGTACTTGCCAAACGAATATTTGAAACAACGCTAAAGCCAACATTTTTTCCAGTTTCTTCTTCTAAAGTTTTATAAAGATTTACCGCATATTTATGTAGCTGACCTACAGAGTAACTCATATTAAATAATGGCAATAAACCTGCTGCATGCCAAGTTGAACCTGAGGTTAATTCTTTTCTCTCAACAAGAACTACATCAGACCAACCTTTTTTTGCTAAATGATAAAGAGCACTGACACCAACTACTCCACCACCAACTACTACGACTTTAGTTTTTGTTTTCATTTCGTGATTCCTACTAAATTTTTATTAGTAACGAAACAAAAATGTATCTGTGGATAATCAAATTGAGCTGCCGAGTGGAATTGGACTTGAGACCATTGTGGTCAACCAGCAATCTTTTAAAACTCCTTCGTCTGTATATTTTTCAACCTGCCAATTGAACTTGTGATAAATTTTGTCCTTATCTAAAATGATGACCTCAAATTGGGCCCATTTGTCACTACTGCCAAGCTCTGTGATAGTGTGGCTTAGATGATTAATCATCATTTTATAGGAGGCTCCTTTGATCATTCGCTTAAAATTACCTAGGGGACCTGTTACTCTTTTATTGTTTGGGTGAGCAAAGGTCCAGGTTTGCTCTATCCCTCTGTCTTTATATTCTAAATCATTTTGTTTGAGACCATTAAGTTGAATTTCAACAACTTCTTTTGGAGAAATATTTTTGCTTGGGTTTATCAACTCTGAATATGAATAAACAGTAGTTAATAATAGAATTAATAAAGTGCTAAATATTATTTGCAGTTTTTCTAACATCTTCTAAGAACTCTTGTCTTTTTGAGTCGCTTACAAAAGGTACTGCAAAATATCTTCGATAGGTAATGTTATATATGCCACACATATGAAATACCCCTCTTTTCAATCTTCTAATGGGTAAATTTAAAAAAAATGTAGTGATAGCTAGTCTCGGTGAACCATATGTACAAAAAATTACGGCTTTCTTTTTTCTTAAATTACCAATTGGATAACCATAGTTTCCAACTAGTTGCTTAAATCTAAATGCCCATGGTGGTGCCAATACTTTATCAATCCACCCTTCAACAATAGCTGGCATTCTAAAATTCCATATTGGCGCAACTAATACAATTGTATCACACTCTTCTATCCTCTTACGATGATCTAAGACTTCAGCACTTGGGTCTTCTCCAGCAAATACAGGATCAAATTTTTCTTTGTATAAATCTACAACATCAACTTTATTACCTTTTAATTCTGATTGTTTGATAAATTCATTTTTAATAGCTGCGTTAAATGAATTGTCATTATAATGACCGTAAACTAGGAAAATTTTTTTCATGATTTTTAATTAACAAAAAAAATCAAAAAAACTATAAAATTATTGTTTATTCTGAGGTTTTGTACTTGCTATTGTTAATTATATAGACAAATAAAATAGGCAGAATAAGTGTTAGTAAAGTTACAACAATTAACAATATCCCAAGCTCTGAGTAATCAGCAGTAGTTTGAATTTCACCTGAAACTTTATCTTTTACTTCTCTAGTAACTGTAAAAATTTGATTTAAATATTTTGTTCCTAAAGCACTTGCTGAAAGAGCCAAATTTGTAAAAGAAGCAAAAACTGCAAAAAAAGTTGCTTTAAGATGTGAAGGAGCATTTTTTGCAATCCAAGCTAATAAAGGAATCATTGATACCTGACCCAATGGAGACTCTAAAGCTGTATTAAGTATCGCTATAAATTTAGCATCAACTACACCACCTGTTATTGAAGCGGTCCAATTATGAAATCCATAATACATTCCAACACTTGGTAAAAATAAAATCGCACCAGCTATACTTAATACAACAATAATTTTTGCAATTGAGTTATTGGCCATAAATGGTCTCAACAAAACAATTCCAGCCAATGTTAAAATTGATGCTAGTAAAGACAAAATTGAAAAAAATTGTTCATTAAAACCAAGTTCATCAATTTCAAACCACGTTAGACCAGGACCGGGCCCTGGCATTGCTCTAAATATAAATATAATTACTGCAGTACCAACAATTGTTAACCTTAAATTCTCTGGCAACTCTTTGATGAGTTTAAACATCAAAAATAAAATTATAATGACTGAACCAATGAAAACAATTTCTTGTGCAAAGGGAATTTTGAAGGATCCAACAGATAAAGTGAAAATAACAAAAATTAAGCTTCCTCCAAGGATCCACCAATTAATTTTAGTTTTCTCAGTTCCTCTTTCTTCTTTAAATTCAAGTCCTTTAGATTTTAAATTTTGAATTTTCTTATTCCTTAAATATTTTGCTAAAAATACACCTAAAATTGAAACAACTGGAATAACTAACGCATACAAATAAATTTTACCGTATAGAGCAATTTTAGCAGCCTGTTCTAGGCTATCTACATCTCTAAATAAAATTACATTCACCAACGCAACTAAAACAGTACCTCCAATAATTGAAAAACGACCAAGGGTTTGCATTGTTGTATGCATAATTTTAACTTGATCTTTACTGTAATCATTTCCATTCTCATCAGTTAGAGGGACAGCTTCAACAGTCATAGCATCAGCAACAACATCTTGAATTACATAACCAACAGGTGCTAAAATTACACTAATCACAAACCAAGTCTCAACTGAGAAAATTTCAGACATGTCTTCTGTATGAATTATAAGTCCATACATAATCAGCAAACTTAAAGCGATTAAAGAAGCGCCAAAGTAAACCATATAATTTTTTCTATCCCATATAAGATCTACCAAATGGCCTAAAGGCATTTTTAAAGCCCATGGAATTCCAGCCCAAAACCCAAGGCCAGCTAAAAATGCTGCAGATAAATTTAAGTAATCTTTAACAAAAAAAGTTCCAACTATTCCAGTTAATCCAGAAATACCAGCTGCAACATAAACCATCAAAGGAGGTAAATAAGTCCATTTAAATTGTCGGCCTAAATCTAAAAAAGTGCTGTCTAAAAATTTTAAAACTTTATTCATAAAAATTATTATTACTCATTATAAATAATTAAGAAAAAATATAAATTTATCTTGGGGAGCTTAAATTGAATGATTTAACTATGAAAAATCCTACAAACATTGAAACAACAAAAGTTATTGAATAAATATTAAATAAAGCAACAGATGTTATAGCTGGACCAGGACACAATCCTCCTAACCCCCAACCAGCACCAAATAAAGCTGAACCTAATATTAATTGATTATTAATTGTTTTGTTATTTGAATAATTAAATTTCTCTACAAATAGTGGTTTTTCTTTTTTCTTAATAATATGAAACAAAGGAGATGAGACAACCAAAGCTCCCATCATCACAAATGCAAGAGAAGGATCCCAATTTCCAAATAAATCTAAAAAGCCTAATACTTTTGCTGGATTAACCATTTCAGATATCACTAAACCGATACCAAATATTATACCTGAAAGAAGGGAAGCTAATTTGTTCATAATAAATTTTTTATAAATACAGTTAAAATTCCGACAATCATAAATGTAATTGTTGCAATAATTGATCTTAAAGAAAATCTTCCAATACCACTTATACCGTGTCCACTTGTACAACCACCACTGATCCGTGTTCCGATTCCAACCAACAAACCTGCTGCTATCATAAGGACGTAAGAATTAGAAATACTAATATTAATTCCTCCATTAGAAAATAAAGAGTAAATAAATGGTGCTATAATTAAACCTAACAAAAATAATAAATTATCAAATTTATTTTCTTTCTCTGTTAACGCATTACTTGCGATACCACTAATCCCCACTAAACGACCGTTCAATAAAAAAAATACCACGACTGCTAATCCAATGATCAATCCACCAGTAAAGGCCGGAATTGGTGTAAAATTTACCATGTTCATAATATTAATTACTTAAAACTGGAAAAGCCTGTCTAATTTTTAAAAAAAATTTTTGGTATTCCATCTTAGTACATTTGTTTTCTATGTATTCTATATTATTTTTTTCTACAAGTGACTTAGCATTTTCGTCTCTTATTCCAAGTTGTAACCATAATACTTTAGCGCCAATTTTTACTGTATCTTCAGCTATGCCAAAGGCTTCTTTAGAAGGTCTAAAAACATCTACAATGTCTATAGGATCTTTAATCTCTGTTATCGAAGCATAAACTTCTTCACCTAAAATTTTTTTACCTTTGGCTGATGGGTTAACTGGATAAACTTTATAACCATATTCTTGCATATATTTCATAACAATTGTCGAAGGTTTTTTTGGATCATTACTAACACCAATCATAGCTATTGATTTTGAGTTTTCTAAAATAGTTTTTATATCGCTCACTATTTATCTTTCCATTTAGGATGTCTTTTTTCCAAGAAAGCTGAAATACCTTCTTTTGCATCCATTGCCATCATATTAACAGTCATCATTTTGCTAGTGTACGCATAAGCTTTTCTTAAAGGCATTTCTAATTGTTTATAAAAAGCCTGTTTTCCGATTTTAATTGTCAAATTAGATTTCGATGCAATTTTTTTTGCAACTTTCAAAACTTCATCATTTAATTTTGATTTAGAAAAATGATCATTTATTAAACCAATTTCTTTTGCATAATTTGCTTTGATGGGGTCTCCTGTTAACAACATATGCATCATTGGTTTACGATTAATTTTTCTACTAACAGCGACCATCGGTGTACTACAAAATAAACCAATGTTTACACCTGGTGTTGCGAACAATGAATCTTTTGAACTATATGCCAAATCGCAACTTGCAACCAACTGACAGCCTGCTGCAAAAGCTGCACCATGTACTTTTGCGATAACTGGTTTTTTTCCCTCAACAATTTGCAACATAACCTTTGAACAAAGATTAAATAACTTTTGATATTTCTCTCTTTTCTTAAGACTTCTAACTTCTTTTAAATTGTGGCCAGCACTAAATCCTTTTCCCGCTCCCTCTATAATTATTACTTTAATTTTTTTATCAGCATCTAATATTTTTAATGATCTTAATAAATCAGAAAGATTTTTAAATGAGAGAGAATTATATGTTTTCGGTTCATCAATTACAATTGATGAAATTTCAGAATTAATTTTTCTAATTTTGATATTAGATGACATCAGGGATTATTTTAATTTACCCTCTTCTCTCATTTGGGCTCTAATTTTAGTTGCTGAGATTTTTTGAGTTTCTTCATCTAAAACTATTTCCTCAATTTTATAGCCGACACCTCTCCCGTAACAAATATTTGTAATATTAGGAACCAACATAATTTTAAATTGACCTTCAAACTCAGGATTTAATCTTTCTTCAATATTTTTCTTTACTGTTTCAAAATCAAAAGGATTATCATCAACACCTTGTACATCTCTAATTTGAATACAAACTTGTCCAGTTTTCTTAATTATCTCTTTAAACAGTTTATAGTGCCCATCATGAAAGGGTTGCCATCTTCCCAACATTTGCGCTGTCGGTTTTTTATTATCCCATTGATATGTCATTTTTTAATCTCCTCAATTATTAGCGGTGCCCATTTCTTAGCATCCTGAGTTGTTACATGATAGTCAAAGTTCTTTGGATTAACAAACATTTGATTGGTATCTTCAAATCTACCTTTCTTTATTGTATCTACCCAAATTCTAAAATCTGCTGGAAACAAGCTTCTTGCCTCCGGCGTTGGAGCAACAAAGTCTGCAATTACATAATGACCCTCGGCTTTTAATTTTAAAGCAAATTCAGCCATTCTTTTAGCTTGTCTTACTCTACCTTCCTCTGAAAAATCCCAATCATCAGCTGCTTTTCTAACTTCATCAGCATTTAATCTTTTAGCGTTTAAATGTGGTGCCATTTCATCTGCTAAAGTTGTTTTACCTGCACCAGGTAAACCCATAACCAAAATAATTTTCATTAAATATCTTCTAACGGATGATGGGACATTAATTCAAGTCCGTTTTCAGAAATTAAGTATTGTTGTTCAAGCTTAACACCTTCTTTACCACCTACTTTTCCAATGTAACTTTCAACTGTAATAGTCATATTTTTCTCAAAACAACCTTCTTTTTGACCACCGTCTGTTGGGTATCTTATAAAAGGCCATTCATCACAGAGTCCAATTCCATGAACCATACAAGAATATCTATTTCCATAATATTCATAAGGTAAATTCCAAGATTTTTCAGAAAATTCCCTGAATGATAAACCTGGTTTAATCAAATTTGAATTATAATCAATCTGCTCAACCGCCATTGAATATAGTTTTTTTTGATCATCATTAAATTTGTTTCCAACAACAAATGCGCGAGATATATCTGCACAATAACCGTAAGGACCAACCATATCAGTATCAAAAGAAACAATTTCTTTATCTTGGATAATTTTATTACTGCATTCTTGCATCCATGGATTGGTTCTTTCTCCTGAAGCTAACAATCTACATTCAATCCACTCACCATAATTTTCTATATTCGTTTGATGAAGTATCGACCATAATTCATTCTCAGTCATTCCTGGTTTTAATTTTTCCTTCATCTTAACAATACCCATTTCAGCAACATCAATCGCCGATCTCATACATTTAATTTCATCATTTGATTTTATTACTCTTGCTTGTTCTAAAATTAATTTAGCATCAACTACTTCGATATTCTCTTTATTTAATGCTGAAACCGCGGGACCATTTAAAACATCAATGGCAATTTTTTTAGATTTAAAATATGAATTTGATAAATCTTTAACTTCATTAACCCATTTTTTTAATTGTTGCTCTGATTGATCACCGTTACTAAAATAATCCCAAGTAATCACAGGTCTTAATTCATCAATAAGATTTAAATGCTCTGATAATTTCTCACAATTGAAATACTCATAAAGTATTGTAGGACCATTAACTGGAATAAAGCAATACCTTGTTAAGTTATGCATATTATAAACACTCATGTTTACACTATCTAATGCATATCGAACATTTACTGGATCGAATAAAATACACGCTTCTAAATTATTTTTTTCTAATTCTTTTTTAACTCTATCTAAACGATAAGATCTTAGCTTATCAAAATCTATCTCGTCTTCTCTTAATCTTTTTTTGATAATAAAATTCTGTTTAGGTTTAAATTCTGGAACTATTTTTCTCTTAAATCTCATTTTGTAACTTTATAAATACCTAACCATGCATTTACATTTTTACTAGCAATGTAATCTGATTTAAAGAAATCTTTTTCTTCCCACAATTTGTTCTGTTTAAATTGATCTATTTTAGTATCAAAACTATATTTCTTAAAAATACCCTCATTTATAGTGAAACCAATATAGCCGCCTGATTTGGTAATTCTTAAAAATTCATCTAAAGCATTATTTTTGACATGACCAAATGTGAAAGTTCCAACGCATAACACGCTATCATAAGTATTATCTGCTTCAGGAATTTCTTTGTTTAAGTCTAATTTACTTAATTTTTTGTAAAGGTTTTTTGGAACTGAATTTAAAAGATCTTGAGATAAGTCTATTCCATGAAAATTATTGAATCCAAATTTCTCTAATTCTTGAGCAACTAACCCTGTACCACAACCCGCATCGAGTATTAATGCATCTTTATTTTGCTGATGTTTATTAAAAGCTGCAGCTGTTTCTTTTGGACCTGTATAGTTCCAATCAATCATGTCTTTATTATATTTGTTATTTTCAGCCCAATCTGCGTAATAATTCATCACATCTTCTGTTTTGTCTAATTTGTAAATGTTTAAATTTTTAGATACGTCTTTATCCTGATCAGACATTAGCTTCTCATTTTTTGACCACTTGGATCATAAAGTGGTTCTTTAATTATTGAGCAATTAAATAAATCTCCATTTATCTCTACTTGAATTTTATTATCAGTTTCAATCTTATTTTTATCAATAAAAGTAAAAGCAACACTTTTATTAACAAAATGAGCAAAACCACCTGAAGTAACATAACCGATACTTTGATCTCCATTCATAACAGCCTCGTTATTTGTTACATCAATATCGTTGGTTTCAACAATTAAAGGTGTAAGTTTATGTGAGGAGTTTTCTTTTTGGGCGCTCTCTTTACCAATAAATTCTTTATCCCAATTAATAAAAGCATCTAAGCCTGTCTCTTTTGCTGTAAAATCTGGTCTATAATCTAATGTCCAAGCTCCCCAGTTTTTCTCTAATCTCATCGACATTAATGCTCTTCCACCAAAGGGTTTAATATTAAATTCTTTGCCAGCTTCCATTAATTCTTCATATAATTTTAATTGATAATGAGGTGCTACATAAATTTCGTAACCAAGTTCACCTGTAAATGAAATTCTATTTACTAATGCAGGAACTCCACCAACAAACATTCTTCTCGAGTCTCTAAATTTAAATTTTTCATTTGAAACATCATCTCTTACAATTTTTTCTAAAACTTTCCTTGAGTTAGGTCCTGCAATTGATAATCCATGAAACTCATCAGATCTATTAGAATAACTTAAATTAAATTTATCTAAATGACTCTCAAACCAACGTCTATGCATTTCTTGAGCAGCACCAGAACCAAATACCATGAATTCATTTTCATCCAAACAGGCAACTGTTAAATCTCCACACAATTTCCCTCTATAAGATAACATTGGTGATAAAGATATTCTTCCAGGTTTAGGAAGTCTTCCAGCCATTATATGATCTAAAAATTTCCTAGCATCTGGGCCTTTGAATACATGTTTCGAAAAATTTGCAACTTCTATTAAGCCAACATTCTCTCTTACATTGATAACTTCCTTTGAAACATAATCATGCGATCTAGATCTTTTTATTGTTGGTTCTTCATGAGCATCTTCTTTATTATTTGCAAACCACAAAACATTTTCTAATCCAAAACTATCCCCCATTACAGCTCCTTGATTAACAAAACGATCATAAAGTGCTGTTGTTTTTTGTTTTCTTCCTTTTGGTAAAGTTTCATTAGGAAATGTCATAATAAATCTTCTTTCATAATTTTCTGAAGATTTTATTGTTCCATATTGAGGAGATGCATAATCTCCAAATCTTGCAACATCCATTGCCCAAACATCTATAGAAGGTTCACCATCAATAATCCATTCAGCAATACATTTTCCAACACCACCCCCTTGGCAAAACCCAGCCATCACACCAACTGCAACCCAATAATTTTTCATTCCTGGAACAGGACCAATTAAAGGACTGCCATCTGGACCAAATGTAAAAGGTCCATTAACTATATTTTTTATTCCTGCCCGCTCTAATGCTGGCATTCTCTCAAACCCAATTGCTAATCGATCCTCAATATTATCTAATTTTGGCTCCAATAATTCATGTCCAAAATTCATTGGAGTTCCCTCTACTTTCCAAGGAGTTGATTTTGGTTCATAAGTTCCAAGCAACATTCCTTTTCCTTCTTGTCTAAAATAAATATTTCCTTCAAAATCTGTTCCAATAGGCAGTCTTTGGTCGCCCATTGCCTCAATTTCTGGAATAGGTTCAGTGATTAAATAGTGGTGTTCCATTGGCTGAACTGGAAGATTTAATCCTGCTAATTGACCAACTTCTCTTGCCCATAAACCACCTGCATTAATTACTATTTCAGCATTAATGTTTCCTTTTTCGGTAAAGACATCCCAAGTTCCATCCTCTTTTTGTTTTGTGTCTTTTACGACAGTGTGAGTGTAATATTTTCCGCCATGAACTTTTGCGGCTTTTGCAAAAGCATAAGTAACTCCTGATGGATCAACTTCACCATCAATAGGATCCCATAATGCTAACAAATATCTAGACGGATCAATTAAAGGATGTTTCTTTTTTACTTCTTCTAAAGAAATAAACTCTTGATCAAGCCCCATATATCTTGCTTTTGATCTTTCTCTCTTTAAATAATCAGCCCATACTTCATTTGAGGCTAAATAAAAACCTCCACTAGGTTTAAATCCTGTTGAATGACCAGATTCTTTTTCAATCTCCTTATATAAACCTATTGTGTAAGCCATCATTCGAGAAATATTTGGGTCAGAAGAAATTACATGAACATTTCCAGCAGCATGCCATGAAGAACCTGACGTTAGTTCATTTCTTTCAAGTAAAATACAATCCTTTAATCCAAATTTAGATAAATGATAAAGTATAGAACATCCAACTACACCACCACCTATGATTACAACTTTGGCATGCTTTTCCATTAATATTTAATTTCCTTATTTACTTTTTTTAAAGATTTATCAGTACCATGATGAAAATGTTTACTCATATCTGGCATGTATTTCATTGAAATTGGTTTTTTACCAATTGCAACTGACATTTCTCTAACATGATGAGCTTCGGCACCACAGCATATACCAATAAAATTTATTTTATTTTCAACACACTCTTTTGCAAATTCTGCCATTTCAAATCTGTTGCAAAATAAATTATCTAAAGCTACTGGAAATGCATTCCCACCAGGAATACAATCACAACCATGATCAGTAATATTTAAAAAACCAGGTTCTTCCTCAGTAGTTCTGTATGGAACTGGAAGCCCTGACACATGACAAGAAACTTTGTCTCGAACTTTTTTTAAAAGTTTCATCGTCATCTCTGGTCCTCTATAACAGTTTAGACCAACTACATCGGCACCTAGATCTTCCATCATCTTACATGCATCTTCAGCACTATGTCCTTCTCTAGTTTTGTCACCTCTAGGAATTGCAAAATTACAAACTGCAATTAGTCCAGCGTCCTTAATTGCTTTCAAAGCAATTTTCATTTCATCAGTCCAACTAATTGTTTCAGCAATAACAAAATCAACTCCAGCCTCTTTTGCCCAATCAACTTGCTCCTCGTACATCTGTTGACACTGCTTATGAGTATTTGCATCACCTGGATCAAACACGTTTGTGTTTGCAACATCTCCACAAACCATCAAATCTAAATCTTTAAATTCAGTTGCAGCATCTTTTGCAATTTTAAGAGCATTTTTTTGCATTGGCTCTAGCAAATGTTCTTTACCAATTATTCTCAGCTTTTCTCTATGTCCATAATAAGTGAACGCTTGGACAACATCTGAACCAGCTCTGATAAATTCTCTATGTAATTGAGTTACTACTTCAGGATGCTCTAACACAACTTCAGGAACAAATGGACCTGCTGAAAGATAACCTCTTCTTTCCATCGCAAAAAGATATCCTTCTGCACACATGATAGGACCCTCATTTAACCTTGTAATTAAATCTTTTTTCATAATTTATCCTTTCATTTTGTTAAATTTGTTGCAACCCATTTGTGAAACATCAAAGTAGGGGTGTCCATAACAGGCGAAAAATTTCCACCATTATAAGCTGGGGAACTTCGCCCTTTTTGCATTCCTTCTACTGCAGTCACATCTTCGTTCATAACTTCTTGCCAAAATGCAAAATTTTTTTCTCTTATCATTTTAAACTCATCGCTCGATGCGCTTTCGTCTCCAATATAATATAATTCAAAATGTTCTTTTGTCTGATTGTTTGAAATTGGTTCTAACCAAAATGCATAAAAATGATCTATATGAATTCCCAACATTACATTTGGGTATAATGATACATATTCTGATTTTTCAGAAAGTTCTGTAGGCCAGTTTGGAAAACATTTAAATTTTATATTTCCATCAAACTGTTGTGAATATTTATTACTTCCTTGTCCAGAGAAATTAAAATTTTCATCTTCAATATGATAATGATCTGCAATATTTGAAACTCTATTTAATTCCGGATGTATCCATGGCAAATGATAACTTTCACAATAGTTCTCAATAGCAAATTTCCAATTACTATTTACTATCATATTAAAATATCCGTTATCAGCCGAATGTCTTATTAATTGTTGATCTTTTTTAGAAATAAACTTGGACCATCTATCTTCTAAAGGTTTAATAAATTCTTCAAAGGGTTTTGCATTTGAATTAATATTTATAAATATTAAATCCATCCAAACTTTTGATTTAATCTCTTTTAAGTTACTATTATTTTTATCAAACCCTTCTACATCATGTTTCCCTAGTCCTCCTATATGAGGAGTAACAGATAATTTACCATTAAAATCATAAGACCAAGAATGATAAGGACATCTAATTACATTTTTTAATTTACATTCTTGATCAACTAATTTGAAACCTCTGTGACTACAAACATTATGAAAAACTTTTACTTCGTTCTCTTTATTTCTAACTATTAATATTGGTATCCCTAAAAGATTAAAAGGCTTTGCATCACCAGGATTTGGAACAGAGCTTGCAACTCCAATCATTGTCCAATTATTTTTAAATACTTTTTCTTTTTCAAATTCTAAGTAATCATCATTTAAATAACACTCATTAGGTAATCCATGAGCTTTCTCTATAGGATTTTTAACAACTTCTATTTTTTTAGGATCTAAAATGTCTGATAATTTTTTATTTAAATTCATAAACCTCCTTTAATTAATTAATTAAAAAATTAATTTAGGGTTTAAAAATTACGACTCTCTAATAATGATTTGCTGAAAAACTGTTTTACAATTTAAAATATAAACAAACTCTTTGAAAAAAAAATTTGCTGCAAATTTCATAATAAAACCATAACTAAATTTATTTCATATTTAAAGACAATTTGACTTCAACTTATAATTGAATTTAATTTGCAATATTTCTCTCAATATGTTCAATTTAAATTTTAAATGAATCAATTATTGGGAGATATAATGAAAATCAAAAGAATAATTCTTTCCCTAGCTGTTATTTTTGGTCTTACTTCTTTTGGAAGTGTGGCTAATGCTGCTTGTGGAAACATAACTGTCGCTAATATGAACTGGGCTTCAGCAAACTTTATGGCTGAGGTTGATAAAATTATATTAGAGGAAGGTTACGGATGTACTGTTGAATTAGTGCCAGGTGCAACTATGCCGACTTTTACATCTATGCAAGAAAAAGGTGAGCCAGATGTAGCTCCAGAGTTTTGGGCTAATGCTGCAATCGTTGCTTTAAATAAAGCTGTTGATGAAGGCAAAATGCATTCAATCAACAAAGCTCCAATCACTGGTTTAGGTGAAGGTTGGTGGGTACTACCTGCTACTCTAGAAAAGCATCCTGAGCTAACAACTGCTGCTGCAATTTTAGAAAGACCTGATCTGTTTCCTCACCCTGAGGATCCTTCAAAAGGTGGCTTCCACATTTGTCCTCCAGGTTGGGCTTGTGAATTAATAAACAAGCAACACTTTAAAGCTTGGGGTATGGAAGAAAAAGGTTGGGCAATTGTTGAAACTGGTTCTGCTGCAGGACTTGATGGATCAATTGCTAAAGCTGCTGAAAGAGGAGAAAACTGGTTTGGTTATTACTGGTCACCAACTTCTTTAGTAGGAAAATATAATCTTCAGTCAGTTGATATGGGAGAATGGGGTGGAAAAGATAATTGGGACAATTGTCTTGTAAAACCTGAACAAGAATGTGGTACTCCTAAAAAATCTTCATGGGTAAAATCTGAAGTATTTACAATCGCTACTGACAACTACAAGAAAACTGCTGGTGCAGATGGTATGAGCTATTTAGAAAAAAGAACATACCCAGGTCCAGTTATGAACTCGATGTTAGTATGGATGGGAGAAAACCAAGCTGAGGGTGCAGATGCTGCAATTGAATTCCTAAAAACACAAGAAGATGTTTGGACTAAATGGGTTTCAAGTGATGCTGCTGCAAAAATAAAAAAAGCACTTTAAATTAATGTTATTATCGAACCCGTTGTAAAACGGGTTCGATTAGTTTAAAAATACTTTATGGATTTCTTTACTAAAATTCCTGTAATGGATAGAACAGCTCTAAGAGAGCTTAAAAAAGGAATTGATTTTGGTTTCAAAGACTTTTCAAGGGCATATGGAGAAGGTATAGAAAGTTTTTTTGATCCTCTTTTATATTTTTTAATTTGGTTAGAAAAATTATTAATCAATAGTCCGTGGCCTATAGTTATAGGTGTTTTTGCAATACTGGCTTGGATAGGTTCAAGAAGTATCAAATTAACAATTGGTACTTTGGTTTGTTTTTTAGTTATTGGTTATTTTGGGATGTGGAAAAATTGTATGGCTACTGTAGCAATAATTTCTGTAGCTACTTTAGTATGTATTGCAGTTGGTATTCCAATAGGTGTAATTATGTCAAAATCGCAAAGGGCTGAAAAAGCAATTTTACCGGTCTTGGACATGATGCAAACTATTCCAAGTTTTGTTTATTTAATTCCAATTATTATGCTACTCGGTATAGGAAAAGTTCCAGGGCTTTTAGCAGTTTGTATTTATGCCTTACCTCCAATTGTAAGGCTAACCAATCTGGGGATTAGAGAAGTAGATAAAGAAACCCTTGAAGCAAGTGAGGCTTTTGGAGCAACTCCAATGCAAAAACTTAAATCAGTTCAAATTCCATTGTCACTTCCAACAATTTTTGCTGGGATTAACCAAACGATAATGATGGCTTTAGCAATGGTTGTGATTGCATCTATGATAGGTGTAAAAGGCCTTGGAGTGCCTATTTTACAAGCTATTTCTAACCAATATTTAGCATTAGGAATGATGAATGGTTTAGCAATTGTAGCTTTAGCAATTATATTCGACAGGGTCACTCAGCAGTACGGACAAAGAATTCAAAAGCACAGAGGTCAGCTTAAGAAGTAACTTTAGCGCAAACGAATTTTCTAGACTCATATTTCAAAATCAATAAAGATCCGAAATATGAATTTTTCTTTAGAGATTGGTCCAAAAACAGATCTTGAAACTTTGCCTCCATTAGGTGATGTCTATATCACTATGCTTCCAGGAGGAGATTATAAAGAAACAGCAGACAAAGCAGTGGAACTCGTAAAAAAAGGTTTCAATCCAGTTCCACATTTTCCAGCAAGATCTATGCATGATGATAGTCAACTAAAAGATTACGTTACAAGATGTAAAGATGGAGGGGTTAAGCAGGCTCTAATTATTGGAGGAGGAAGAGAACCTCTAGGAAAATTTGATAGTTCATTTCAACTTTTAGAAACAGGTTATTTTGAAAAAATGAAAATAGGAATAGCTGGACATCCTGAAGGGAGTCCAGATATATCCGATACAGATTTAGAAAAAGCAATGATAGATAAAAAGCCTTACGCTGATTATATAGTAACACAGTGGTTATTAGATCCTCAGCCTATCATTGATTTTATTTCTAAACAAAGCGTACCAGTGCATGTCGGAATCACTGGGCCCTTAAAAATATCTAGCTTAATTAAATTTGCTAATATCGTTGGGGCAAAAAATTCCTTAAACTTTCTTAAATCTAATTTTAGTAAGGCGTTAGATTTATTGAAACCTAAAGACCCTAATGATTTAATTGGGAAAGTTAAATCGCACACTGATAACTTCCACATTTATACATTCGGCGGCTTGAAGGAAACTAACAAGTGGTTGAGGGAGAATAGTTATGTCTAATGAATTTGACTATACTAAATTAAAACATGTTACTTCTGTTGATCAGTCAGACAGAGAAGTACCATACAACTTAAGACAAAGTGGGCCAACAAAAGTTGAAATGTTAATTTCAACAAGGGTAAGAAAATCACCTTATTGGCATTTATCAATGCAGGCAGGTTGTTGGAGAGCAACTGTATACAATCGTATTTATCACCCAAGAGGTTACGTGAAACCTGAAGATGGTGGAGCTATGGTTGAATACGATGCGATCGTAAACCATGTAACAATGTGGAACGTTGCTGTTGAAAGACAAATAAGAGTTAAGGGTCCAGATGCAGAAAAATTTACTGACTATGTGATCACAAGAGATGCAACTAAAATTTCACCAATGAGAGCAAGATATGTAATTTTATGTAATGCTTATGGTGGAGTTTTAAATGATCCAATTCTTTTAAGAATATCTGAAGATGAATTTTGGTTTTCATTATCAGACTCTGATATTGGAATGTATCTTCAAGGTGTAAATGCAGATGGAAGATTTAATTGTACAATTGAAGAAATTGATGTGAGTCCAGTCCAAATTCAAGGTCCTAAATCAAAAGCATTGATGAAAGATTTATGTGGAGATCAAGTGGATTTTGACAACATGCCTTTCTACGGATTAGCTGAAGCTAAAATTGGTGGAAGAGATGTTGTAATTTCACAATCTGGTTTCTCAGGAGAGGCTGGTTATGAAATTTATCTAAGAAACTCTACTTTATATGCTGAGGACATGTGGAATGCTGTGCTTGATGCTGGAAAAAAACACAGCTTAATGGTTATTGCTCCTGCTCACCATAGAAGAATTCAAGCAGGAATTCTTTCATGGGGACAAGACATGGATCAACAACACAATCCGTTTCAATGTAATTTAGGTTATCAAGTTTCTTTGTCTGGAAAAGGAGAATGGAACAAAACCGCTGATTATGTTGGTAAGGCTGCACTAGAAAAGATGAAAGAGGAGTTAAAAGCAGGTAAAAAACCATACAAACTTCAACTAGTTGGTATGGAATTGGGTGGCAAACCTATTGATAATTATGCGCCTGACTTTTGGTTAGTTTCTCCTGAAAGTGGTGGAGATCCAGTAGGATTTTTAACATCACCATGGTGGCATCCTGAGAAGAAAACAAACATTGCAATGGGATATGTTCCTTTTGATGGAACATTAAATGCAAATGGTTTTCCAAAAGGAAAAGTAGGAACTAAATACAAAGTTCATCTACCTGCAGAATATTCAGACACACCAGGAACACCTGTTGATGCTGTAGTAGTGGATATTCCATTTAAAGAGTCTTTCAACGCAAATACTAGAGAAGTTGTAGCAGGCTAAATCTAATTTAGGGGGAGTGATTTAAACTCCCCCAAATTTCAATGACAAAAGGGTTTTTAATAGCAGTTTGCATTATTATTGCGATTGCTTTAATAGTATTTCCATTAATTGTTTCATATAAAGCTCAAAAAAATAAAAGAGATAAAAATTAATGTTTGGTGAATTTTTAAATATAATTTTCAAATCAATAAAATTAGATAAAACACTTTATTCTGATAACAGAAATTTTGGTGAAGCTTCCATATATTTTGCGGGATTGATAATGATTTTAGATGGAGTTGCTGGCGCAGTAGCAGCTAACACTGTCATTAAAACAGCAATAGGAATGTCTGGTCTAACAGCAATAGTTACTTGGCTAATATGGGCGATCTTTATTTTTGTGATAGGTGTTAAACTTTTTCCAGATAAACAAACCAAAGTATCATTTAAAAAAGTTTTAACTGCAGTTGGTTTTGCTCATGCTCCTGGCTTACTAAGATTTTTTGCAGTAACTCCAGATTTAATGATACCTATAATTTTTCTTACTCAATTTTGGATTTTCGCAGGTTTAATCATTTCAACAAAAGAAATTTTAAATTTAAAATCTAATTTTAAATCTTTTGGTATAGTCTTATTATCTTTTTTGATAATAGCTTTTCTATCAATTACATTCGTAATGAGTAGAATGAACATGCTTCCAACTAATCAGATTAGCTAGATTGGAAAAATAGTCTTTGAAACTCTACACGATTTACAAATTTTAAAGCCAGTTAAAATTAAATTTTGAGATACACTCTCATCCTCTTCTTTACACTCATCACAAATATTATTTAAATCTTCAATGTTATCTTGATCCTTAATTTCATCAAAATTATCAGTCATTATCTGTTAAGCCTGCACCTGCACCACCTTGTTTTAAACTCTCAGACTCTTCAACAAAAGTATCTTCAGATAATTTGTACAAATTCTTCCACTCTTCCTCCGAAAAGCTATCAATATTTTCTAGAAAACTAATCTCTAAATGATTTGCAACAGAGGGAAATTCGTTATTAGCAATATTAGAATAAATATTTAAATTCAAATTTAAAATAATTTCTTTTTTATCAAAATTTATTTGAATTTTTTTGCCAATAATTTCTGATGCTCTACTTACAAAAGCTAAAAATATTGAAGGATAAGCAACATTATTTAGCTCAATTTTTTTTAATAATTCCAAAGATTTTGATTGGTCTAAAAAACTAACTCCAAGAATAATTGGACAATAAGGTTTTGCTGGAGGTTGATTTTTTTCTAATATTAAATTTAAATTTTGAAAACTATTTTCTTTCCTTTGAGAAAAATATTTATTTATATGCTTAATACCAGGAAGACCAAAGGACTCTAACAGTCTTACGCACTTTGCTGTTTCTTCAGCAACTCCCCATGAATATCCGCTAGCTTTAGTTGCTCTTTTAACAGTAGTTTCGATTTCACTTAATGATTTCATGTTAAATGCTAGTTTTATAAACCCACTGCTCATCATAATTTTTTAATTCATGAGGTAATGGTGCTCCTTGAAACATACAAATTCTTAACCACTTGTCAGATCTTGGGTCAAATTTTAACGCCCCAAAGAAAGATAGCTTCAATCTCAACATATCAATAGGCATTATGTTTTTACCAATTGTATTATCTTGAATTTCTGAATAAGGAAATTTTTCAACTATAAAAACCCTTCTAATAACATGTCTTAAATCAGAGTTTTTTATTAAAAAGTCAGATACGGTTTGACTATTTTTAGAAACCAATAATATTTCGTAAAGTTTTTTTATATCTCTAGCTATGGCTAAAGGTTGTTCTAATTCTGAACCATGTTCTTCAAATCTATCAGCTAATCTTGGCTCTTCTTTATTTTTGGAGATAAACCAAAAATTTTGATTATTTTCTTTTTTTTCAAAATTAATTTCTAAAATATTTGGATATTTTTTCTCAATTATATTTCTTAAATCTTCAACAGTTCGATGAGCTGGTATGTTAAAATATTTTTCTTCATCAGAGCTCATTTCTTTTACTAAAGGCTCAGTTATTTCACTATATGGTTCCATCATAATGGATACAACATACTCAATACATTCTTCACATGTTTCTTGCTCAAGCCACTCATAAATGCTATTGAAAGGATATTCCCTTGTAAAATCAAAATCATTCTCAATAAATTTCAAAAATTTTTGAACATCTTTCAGTAGATTATTAATTTTATTTTTTTGATATTCACTATCAGTGCTCCAGCTTGTAATATTTGTTAGTGATTTTTTTACACAATCAATAAAAAGTTCACTATCATTTTTATTTACATCTTTAATTTCTCTAATTTTTTTTAAAGCTATTTCTCTACTTAAGATCCAGTTATTTAAAAGTGTTGGATGATTAACAATAAAAGGTGCCATTCCTAATCCGGTAGAATTTCCAATACCTAGATTTTTAGAGATTTGCTTGTCTAGTTTGACTGCTTTTTTTGGGTTTTTATGATAAGCAACATGATTTACTTGGTCAAAAGTGAACTGTCTTACAAGATAAACTAGCATCATTTCTAATCTAAATGGTCCGTTAATTTCCTCACGATTTTTTATTCTAAACCTATCTGCTAAACCAAATTTACCAGATCCATAAACAGCAGTAGTTCTGTATAAATAACCAACTTTTGATAATAAATTCAAATCTGGTTGAAATCCTTGACTTAAACTCTCTGTTACATGATTAAATAGTCTTACAGATTTATTTGCTCTTGATAATGTAAGTTCTTTATAAGAAAGTCTTCCAACTTCTTGTTTGGGAACTTCATTTTTTAATCTTTCAATATCTTTTTTGCCTGGTACACCATCGTGAAGTGTAAAAGCTGCATCCCACTTAGTAGCTATAACCCTGTCTGATCTTTCTTCATCTTCTATATGATTTGCAAAACAAACTAATGAATAAACTCTTTTGTCCTTTTTAAATGAATAAACTGCCTCACCATAACCATTTTCATCTAAATTAAACAAATCTTGTTTATATTCCCAGTCTTTAAATTCATTCAAAAAACTTCTTAAAAAAGATAGTTTAGATTGATGAAAAGATCCCAAACGAGATAATTTCATAATAATATTTGGATCTCTTAGTTCTACTTGCATAACTTAAATTGATTTATAAAAATTGTACCAATTATTTCCTAGTATTCCATGTGTCTCATTATCTGAAAATCCAATCTTTTTGAGACCTTTTTCTATATTTGAAAATCCTCTTGTGTCCTCAAACCAATCTGGTTGTTTTGGAAAGCCTGGTTTATTTTTTGATCCTTCTCCATAATTTTTAGTTTTGGTCCAAGTACCATTTCTCATCCACTCAACTACGCTGTCAGGTTGATCAAGACAAAGATCTGACCCTATACCAATTTTACTTGCTCCCATAATTTCTGCAGTCTTTGCCACCATTTCACAAAAACTATCAAGAGTACAATTAGTATTTTCTTTCAAGTGATGTGGATATAAAGATAAACCTAACATTCCTCCACTATCACTGAGCATCTTAAGCAAATCTGAAGACTTGTTTCTTTTTGCAGCATGCCAAAAAGAAGGGTTTGCATGTGTAATCGCAATTGGTTTTTCACTTATTTCAATTGCATCCATTGTACTTTTTTCTGCAGAATGAGACATATCAACAACGATTCCTACTCTATTCATTTCTTTTATTGCTTCTCTTCCAAAATTAGTTACTCCGCTATCAATTTTTTCATAGCAACCGGTAGCAAGAAGAGATTGATTGTTGTAAGTTAGTTGCATAAATCTGCATCCAAGTTCATGAACTTTTTCAACCAAACCTATGTCATCCTCAATTGGTGAACAATTTTGAAAACCAAAAAATATTGCAGTTTTGTTTTCAAGTTTTGCTTTTTCAATATCTTTAAAATCTTTTCCCAGAAATATAAGATCAGAATTTGCTTCAAAAATTTTTTCCCACTTATTTAATTCTATTAGTAGTTCATCATAATCTTCATGATAAACTATTGTTACATGAACTGCATCTAAACCTGCAGCTCTGTTTATTTCAAAAATTTTTCTAGACCAATTGCAATATTGCAAATTATCGATTTTAAAATTCATAATGAAATAAGATTAATCAATCTAAATTGAAATACTATTAATTTTATTGAAATTTTTGATTAATTTTGAAATAAACAAGAGAGCCATTTTCATGAAAAAAAATACTAACAAAAAAGTTTCAATAGTTATGGGTAGTCAATCAGACTACAAAACTATGCAATTAGCAGAAAAAACTCTTAAACAATTAGGTGTCTCGTTTGAAACTAAAATTGTTTCTGCTCATCGTACCCCAAAGAGAATGTACGATTTTGCATTAAAGACAGAAAAAAATAATATTGGTGTAATTATTGCTGGAGCTGGTGGATCAGCACATTTGCCGGGAATGATTTCTGCATTAACTCAAATTCCAGTTTTGGGTGTACCGATTGAAAGTAAAAAATTAAAAGGTTTAGATAGTTTGCTTTCGATTGCTCAAATGCCAAAAGGGATTCCTGTCGGTACTTTAGCAATTGGAGAAGATGGCGCTATTAATGCTGCATTACTTGCAGCTGAAATAATAGCTATTAATAATTCTTTGATCAAGAAAAAGTTAAAAAGTTGGAGATCAAACCAAACTAAATCTGTTAAACGAGCTCCAAAATAAAATGTCTAATATTACTCTTGGGATTATTGGTGGCGGCCAATTAGGAAGTATGCTTGCAATTGCTGCAAAAAAATTAAAGATAAAGATAATAATTTTTTGTGATGATTTGGAAGCACCAGCTCAAAATTTTTGTGACGAATTTATTGGTGCAAAATATGATGATAAAGAAAAAATAAATGAATTTGTAAACAAAGTTGATATCGTAACTTATGAATTCGAAAACATTCCATATGAAACATTAAATGATATCAACAAATTAAAACCAGTTTTACCAAAACCTTCGGTAAATAGATTAATTCAACATAGGTTAGCAGAAAAAGATTTTGTAAATAAATTAAATATAAGAACAACTAGATACGTCTCAGTTGAAAATCAATCTGATATTGATGTCCTTGAAGATTTTTTACCTGGTATAATTAAAACTACAACATTAGGTTATGACGGTAAAGGGCAACACCCTGTCTCATCATCAGAAGAATTAAAAAATCTTAAATTAGATTTATCAAGAGGATATATTTTAGAAAAATTAGTCAAACTTAAAAAAGAGATATCAATTATTATAACTAGGTTTAGTAATAATAAATATGAAATCTATGAACCTATAGAAAATACCCATGAAGATCAGATCTTAAAACACTCTAAGATCCCTGCAGATATAAATGAAAAAATATTTAATCAATCTAAAGATTGGGCAATACTTATTGCTGAAGAACTTAAATATGTTGGCACTCTATGTGTAGAATTTTTTATAGATAGAAATGATAATCTTTATGTAAATGAAATTGCTCCAAGGGTTCACAATTCTGGACATTTAACAATTAATGCTTTTAATGTAAGTCAATTTGAAAATCACATCAGAGCTGTTTGTGGACTTGAACAGATACCTTTAAAAAAATTATCAAATGCAAAAATGATAAATTTACTAGGAGATCAAATATCTCACTATAGAAATTCTCCAAAACTTAAAGATAATGAATTCTTTTTTGATTATTTAAAAAAAGAAATTAAAGATAAAAGAAAAATGGGTCATATCACTATTCTGGAATAATATGTTAAAATCAATTGAAGGAAATTTTGATGATCCAGAAGTTCACAAACTTTTAACTAAGCATTTTGTTGAGCTTAGAGCTGCCTCACCAGAGGGAAGTGCTCATGTTTTAGACATCCCTGGTCTTAAAGTTCCATCGATTAAATTCTGGAGTTTATATAACAATGATCAATTAATGGGATGTGGTGCATTAAAATTTTTAGATGAGGGTCATGGAGAATTTAAATCAATTAGAATTCATGACAATTTTAGAAAAAAAGGACACGGTGTTATTGTTATTAATCATCTAATAAGTGAGGCAAAAAAATTAGATATTAAAAGATTAAGTATTGAAACAGGTGCTGGAAATTTTTTTATTCCTGCTAGAAAACTCTTTAAATCTTGTGGTTTTGAGCCTTGTGGACCTTTTGCTCATTATAAAGAAGATGTTAATTCCGTTTATTTGACTAAATTGATTGCTACAGATTGACAATAAGATCGAATAATTTCTCTATTTTGTTGACAAAACCCATTAAAATCTAAAGAAAGCCAAAATTACTTAATTATAAATTTTAAGTAATAATTAATATAACAAAAAGTAAGAAGAAATAATATGAGTCTAACAGGTAAAGTAAAATGGTTCAATCCAACCAAAGGTTTTGGTTTTATTGAAAGAGAAGACAAAGAAAAAGATGTGTTTGTACATGTTTCAGCAGTAAGAGATGCTGGTATGAACGGTTTAGATGAGGGTCAAGCTTTGACTTTCGATGTTGAAGATGGTCCTAAAGGTCCTTCAGCAGTTAACTTAAAAACTGCATAATTTCACACTTCCTATTGGCTGAAAAAATTTTATTTTTTAGTAAATAATTTTATTCAGCCAGTACCAAACCTTATAAAAAACAACTTTTAGTCAAAAAATTTAATTATATAAGTTGTATTTAAAATAATAAAAAATTTATGATCGGAATTTTAGGTGGAATGGGTACTCAAGCTGGTCTTGATTTTTGCAATAAGCTAGCGGTACTAAATAGAGGTAAAATTGATCAAGAGTATCCTTTATTTGTTTTGTATAACAAATCAAATATTCCTGGAAGACCAGAATCTATAGGAACTCAAACAAAAAACTTATCAAATCTAAATACAAACAAATCTAATAAAACTAAATATAATAAAGTATTAAAAAGTCTTCTTGAAGGATGTAAGTTATTAGAAAAGAATAAATGCAAATTTATTGTTATCCCATGTAACACTGCACATTATTGGTTTGATGATCTACAAAAAAAAATCAATATTCCAATTATAAATATGCCAAAAGAAGTTTTTAAATTTACAAAAAAGAACTGTAAAAAAAATTCAAAAGTTGGTTTATTGGCCACTGAAGGTACTTTAAAAACTGGGGTGTATAATAAATTTTTTGATCAGAGCTATCAATTGGTTAATCCATCTGAAAATCTTCAAAAAAATTCAGTAAATAAAGCAATCAAGTTTGTAAAAATGGGCAATGTTAGAGCTGCCGAAAAAGCTATCAAACCAGCTATAAAATATTTGCTAAAAATGAAATGTAAAAAAATAATTTTAGGTTGTACTGAGTTGCCAATTGCAATATTTGCTTTTAAATCATTCAAGAATATTAAATCTTCAAAGATATTTTTAGATCCAAATTTAATTCTTGCCCACTCTGCAATGCAGAAACACAAAAGATAAACAGTGACATCTAAAATTGATAAGCCCTATGTTTTAAGAGTTGCTGAACTAATATATTCTAAAATAATTGAGATAAAAAACCAAAATCCTGAAGTTAATAACATCCAAGCATTTGAGATTTTCATGACAACAAAAGATTATGATTTTATTAGCTCAGGAGAATTTCATGAAAATTGGATATCGGAATTAAAAGATAATGATTTTATTGATAAAATTACTGGTAAGAAAATTAATGAAGAAACATTAAGACTTTTAGATATTCAAAAAGATTCTATGGTTAAATTTTTGCTTAAAATACCTAAATTATACTACACAAAAACCCACTTCCCTTTGGAATTATCTCAAAGAGCCTTTAATCATCTTTGGAGAGTTTGTGAAAGTTACGAAATGTGGTGCAAAGAAACTAAGCAAAAAAATTTGATTAAATTAAATTTAATTGATTAAATTTTAAATTAATAATTACAGTGATTAAGGTATTTCCATTTATATTTATTTTACTTTGGTCATCAGCATTCATAACCACGAAACCAATCATTGATTACAGCGATCCTTTTGCTGCATTAGCCTTTAGATTTGCACTAGTAGCATTTGGTTTTTTAATTTTTTCTATTTACTCAAAGCAAAAAATAGTTGTAAGTAAGAAAAATTTTTTACAATCTTTTTTTAGTGGAGTTCTTTTTCATGGGTTTTATTTAGGAGGTGTTTTTTATTCAATTTCTATTGGAATGCCCACTGGCCTTGCTGCTTTAATTGTAACACTTCAACCAATACTAACTAACGCATTAAGTGGACCAATACTTAAAGAGAAGGTTTCTATTAAACAATGGATAGGTGTTTTACTAGGATTTATTGGAGCATCTTTGGTTCTAGGTTTTGAAATTGGAACAAAAATTCCAACTGCTGGATTAATCGCAACTATTATAGCTTTGATAGCAATAACAAGTTCAACTCTTTGGCAAAAAACAATAAGCAACAACCTACCCTTATCAGTAAGTAACATGAACCAAGCACTTGGGGGTTTTTCATTTCATTTATTAATTATAATTTTCTTTGCTGATCCTTACATTGAATTTTCAAAAACATTTATAATTGCGATGAGTCATCAAATTTTTTTAGTGTCCTTTGGAGCATTCACAATACTCATGTTCTTAATTAAAAAAAATTCTGCAAGTAAAACTGTTTCAATATTTTTTTTAATTCCTCCTACATCTGCTTTCATGGCTTGGTTATTTTTAAATGAAAAATTATCTAATTTAGATCTTTTAGGATTTTTTATAGCTACTATTGGTGTTTATATTGCTACTAGAGAAAAATAATTACTTTGCAATATATCCAAATTCTAAAGATGCATCTGTTATTGAGTGATAAAGAGATTCACCAAAACTTCTTAATCCAAATATTCTAAATTTATCTGGATCATCATCAAGCATATCAATAGTTACTGACATTCCGTTATAAGTAGAATTTAAACATTGATTTTTTTCAAGTTCACCAAAATTAAATGGGCATCCTTTTTTTAAAACTTCCTTGGCTTCCTTACCTTCAATTTCAATTATTGCTTTTGAATGAGATATGTCTGTTATTGCAAATTCATTATCATTAAATTTTTGCTCTATTTCATTTAAAATATCTTTTTTCTTAGAAACTAAAATCCAATTTCTTGGACCGTTCCAAAGTATTCTTGTGTTATCATTGGAGCTAACTAAAGATGGATTGTCTCTTAAATTTAGACCATCTACCTGCATATTGTCTAATGATGAGTTTGAACTTTTAAACTGAACTATCTGTACAATTAATAAATTAGTACTTTCAGATATTGAGAGTAAATTGTTATCATCTTTACCTTCAAAATCTCCAAATTGACCTTTTGCATGCACATTATTTAAAGCTGAAATTAAACTCATGATCTAACTCTCTCTCCTTTTGGATCAACATAATGTGATGAAACTATTTCTACTGGAATAACTTTGTTTTTTAATGGAGACATTACAAATAATTTTTCTCCAATCATATTTTTTCCATCTTTTAATATTGCTAGTGAAAATGGATTATCATACTCAACACTCCAACAAGAGGCTGAGATATGACCTAATTTTTTATTCGGCAAAGGAGCATTGGCGTCTTTAACTAAATGTGAACCTTCTGGAATACTAGTTTTTTTATCCAATGGAACAACGCCTACAATTCGCTGTCTATCTTCAGCAACAAAAGCTGCTCTCTGCAATGATCTTTTTCCAATAAAATCTTTCTTTTTACTCAATAATCCTTCTAAAGCATTGTCGTAAGGAATTGTTCTTCCATCTAATTCAGAACCTGCAACATGCCCCATTTCAATTCTAAGTGTAGACAATGCTTCAGTTCCATATGGTTGAATTTGAAACTCTTCTCCAATTTCAATTATTTTTTCCCACATAAATCTTCCGTTATCAGACTCAACATTAACTTCGTAAGCTAATTCACCTGAGAATGAAATTCTGAAGATTCTAGCTTTAACACCAAATAAATCACCCTCAACATATCCCATAAACGGGAGACCTTCATTAGACACATCTGTTTTAGGGAACAATTTCTGTAATAAATCTCTTGATTTAGGACCAGCTATGGCAGCTCCTGCCCATTGCTCAGTTGTTGAAACTACATTTACATTAAGTTCAGGCCAAACAAGTTGCAAATAATACTCTAAATGCGAAAGCACATTAGCTGCTTGAGCAGTAGTTGTTGTCATGTGATAGTGGTTTTCTGAAATTCTAGTAGTTGTACCATCATCCATCACTATCCCATCTTCTCTTAACATCACTCCATATCTTGCTTTTCCAACAGGTAACTTCAACCATGCATTTGTGTATACTCTGTTTAAAAATTCTGCAGCATCAGGACCCTTAACGTCAATCTTACCAAGTGTTGTTACGTCACAAACACCAACGTTTGTTCTTACATTTTTCGCTTCTCTTTTTGAAGCTTCGAACAAAGTTTCGTTTCCTCTTTTATAATATCTTGGTCTTAACCAAACTCCTGCATCAACAAAAACAGCGTTATGCTCTTCATGCCAATTGTGAATTGGAGATTTTCTAGTTGGTTTTGAATGCTTTCCTACTTCTCTACCAACGATAGCACCGATAGAAATAGGTGTATAAGGAGGTCTAAAAGTAGTGTGGCCAACGGAAGGAACAACTTTATTTTCAATCTCAGATACTAATTGTAATCCATTTAAATTACTTGTTTTTCCTTGGTCTGTTGCCATACCTAAAGTGGTATATCTTTTTACATGTTCGATTGATCTATAACCTTCTCTTAATGCAATCTCTACATCAGAAACAGCAACATCATTTTGAAAATCTAAAAATCTTTTATAACTTTTACCTTTTGGTAATGGAACACACCAAAACTTATCATGTTTAGAATATTTTTTTTCAACTACATTTGGAATAGATATTTCGTTATCTTTCTCGGTAATTTTTTTTGATAATTCTTTTCCTTTTTCAAATGATGTTTTTAAAGTTTCTTCTAGAGTAAACACACCGTTAGCGGCTCCCAAAGTTGTTTCATTTTGTTTTGAAACTCCTGGAACAAACGCGTCTATCTCTTCATTAAATTTAGTTTTATTTCCTGATTGTGATGCCAAATGAATTGTAGGTGTCCAAAATCCAGAAACACATATACAATCACAAACTATGTTTTCTATGTTGCCAAGTGTTTTCTTATCTTCAGAAATAGTTGCCACATCAGCTGATTTTACTTTTTTATAACCTTGTGCTGCAACTACTACATATGAATTTTTAATATTAATTCCTAAATTTTTTGCTTCATCTATAATTTCTGATTGTGGATTTGATCTTGAATCTAAAACTATAGGCTCAATACCATGTTTTTTAAATTCAATTGCAGTTTCATAGCCGCTATCATTGTTTGTAAATACTAAAGGTTTTTTTCCAACCAAGACACCATAAACTTTTAAATATTCTTTAGCTGCAGATGAAAGCATCACTCCAGGAGTATCATTATTTCCAAAAACAATTGGTCTTTCAATTGAACCAGATGAAATTAGAACTTCTTTTGCTCTAATGTACCAAAGTCTTTTATTTGGATGATATTTTTTAGTTTTAGGTAAATGATCACTAACTTTTTCAGACATTACTAACATGTTGTGATCATAGTATCCAAAAACTTGAGATCTATTTTTAACGGTTACATTTGGCATCTCTTTCAATTCTGAAATGATACCGTCTGCCCAATCTTTTCCGGATTGGTTACCGATATTCACATCACTCGTTAATAGTGAGCCACCATACCTTGGTTTATCTTCAGCTAAAATAACTTTGGCTCCATTTTTGGCAGCAGAATAAGCGCTCGCTAAACCTGATGGTCCAGATCCAGCAATTAAAAGATCGCAATACTCATATTTATGTTCGTATCTTTCTTTATCATGTTTTGTTGAAGCTACTCCTAATCCAGCTGCTTTTCTTATAAATGGCTCATAAATTTTATACCAAAAGCTTTTTGGCCACATAAAAGTTTTGTAATAAAATCCTGCAGGTAAAAATATTTTTAAAAAATTATTTATTGCTCCAATATCAAAGTTAACACTTGGCCAACAATTAACACTGCTTGCCTCTAATCCTTCAAATAATTCTTGTTCAGTTGCTTTAATGTTTGGCTCCGTTTCACCATTTCTATAAAGTTGAACAACTGCATAGGGTTCATCAACTCCTGCACCAAAAAACCCTCTGGGTCTGTGATATTTAAAACTTCTACCAACTAAATGAACACCATTTGCAAGTAAAGCTGAAGCTAATGTATCACCCTCATAACCAAAATAAGATGTACCGTTGAACTTAAAAGAAATTTTTTTATTTCTATTTATTAAACCACCTGTTTCTATTCGATAACTCTGAGTCATTAAGCAATTTCTTCGTTAGCTTTATAAGTTTTAAAAATTTCATGTGTTGCAGTATCCCTTTCAACTTTAATCCACTGTCTACAACCAGATAAATGCTGCCAAAGTTCTAAATGTTTTCCTCTGGGACTAACTCTATTATATACGAAATTATCCCATTCTTGATCTGTGACTTCTTTATTTAGTTCTGGTCTTTTAACAGTAGCATCTCCACCATAAGAAAATTCATTTTGAGATCTCATTCCACAATGTGGGCATTTAATATGTAACATTTATGAAATCCAAGTTTTTGTACCAAGACCTTTTTCATCAATAAGATGACCGGTACTAAATCTATTCAAACTATATCCTGCATTTAATTCATGTACTCTATCTTGAGCAATAGTATGTGCAAATGTCCATCCTGATGCTGGAGTTGCTTTAAAGCCTCCGTAACACCATCCACAATTTAAATACAAACCTTCAATGTGAGTTTTGTCTATTATTGGTGAACCATCCATTGACATGTCCATGATCCCGCCCCAAGTTCTAAGCATTTTTAATTTACTTAAAAATGGCATCATCGCAATTCCTTCAGTTAAAACATGTTGTAGTGTTGGAAGATTACCTCTTTGAGCATAACTGTTGTAACCATCAAGGTCTCCACCCATTACCATTTCACCTTTATCTGATTGACTAATATAAAAGTGACCTGCACCAAATGTTACAACTTTATCTAAAACTGGTTTAACTGGTTCAGAAACACAAGCTTGTAAAAGATGCGTTTCAATTGGCAAAGTCATATTTAATTTTTCAGCTAAAATATTTGTGCTACCTGCAACGCAAAGACCAACTTTTTTTGCCTTAATATTTCCTCTAGATGTTCTGATCCCTTTTATTTTTCCTGCAGAAACATCAAAACCTGTAACTTCACAATTTTGAATTATATCTACTCCCATTGAGTCTGCTTGACGTGCATACCCCCAAGCAACTGCATCATGACGAGCAGTTCCAGCGCTTGGTTGCATCAATCCACCAAAGATTGGAAACCTTACGTTATCTGAAAAATCAGCCATTGGAATTAATTCTTTTACTTCTTCTCTGTTTAAAAGAACTGCATCAATTCCATTTAATCTCATCGAATTTCCTCTTCTTGCGTATGCATTCATTTGTGCATCTGAGTGCGCAAGATTAATTATTCCTCTTGGAGAAAACATCACGTTGTAATTTAAGTCCTGACTCATTTTTCTCCATAGATCCATTCCAAACTCACTGAAAAGACCATTTTCATCATGCATGTAATTTGATCTGATAATTGTAGTGTTACGTCCAACGTTTCCACCGCCAATCCATCCTTTTTCAATGATGGCTACTTTTGTAATTTGATGTTCTTTAGCTAGATAATATGCGGTAGCTAGACCATGACCACCGCCCCCGATGATAACAACGTCATACTCTTCTTTAGGATTTGGATCTTTCCAAGCTAAATCCCAATTTTGATGGCCAGTTAATGCATTTTTAACTAAGCTAAAAATAGAATACTTTTGCATAATGGAATTTTATATTAATGAATTTAAATAGTTCTTATTTTTTTTATATATATATTTTAGAAGTTTCGAAAAATCTCAAATAAGATAATTATTATGCAAAAAAATTTACAATAAAGGATAACGAATGAGCGAAGTAAAATCAGATATACAGATAGCTAGAGAAGCTAAAATGCAACCAATAAATGATATTTTAGCAAAGATAAATGTACCTGATGAAAGCTCTGCGTTTAGTCCTATGGGCAGACATATTGCAAAAATAAATTTAGAATATTTAGAGAAACTAAAAGACAAGCAAGATGGAAAATTAATTTTAGTAACTGCTATTACTCCAACTCCAGCAGGTGAAGGGAAAACCACAACTTCGGTTGGATTAAATGATGGTTTAAATAAAATTGGAAAAAAATCTATCGTATGTCTTAGAGAACCAAGCTTAGGTCCTTCTTTTGGCATGAAAGGTGGAGCGGCTGGTGGAGGTTATGCTCAAGTCGTTCCAATGGAACAAATCAATTTACATTTTACAGGTGACTTTCATGCAATTACATCAGCTCATAATTTATTATCGGCGTTAATCGATAATCATATTTATTGGGGAAATAAACTGGATATCGATGTTAGAAGAATTGTTTGGAAAAGAGTTATGGATATGAATGATAGATCATTAAGATCTATAAATATAAATTTAGGTGGTGTGGCAAATGGTTTTCCAAGAGAAGATGGTTTTGATATCACAGTTGCATCAGAGATAATGGCAATCTTTTGCCTATCAAATGATTTGGAAGATTTAGAAAAAAGAATTGGAAATATAACTATTGGTTACACTAGAGATAAAAAACCAGTTTATGCGAAAGACTTAAATGCTCAAGGTCCTATGACAGTTCTTTTAAAAGAAGCTATCAGACCTAATGTTACACAAACTTTAGAAAACAATCCTGCAATTATTCATGGTGGTCCATTTGCGAATATTGCTCATGGTTGTAACTCAGTTATTGCAACAAAGACTGGTTTAAAATTAGCAGACTATGTTGTAACTGAAGCGGGATTTGGTGCTGACCTTGGTGCAGAAAAATTCTTAGATATTAAATGTAGAAAATCAAATTTAAAACCAAGCTGTGTTGTAATTGTTGCAACTATAAGAGCTTTAAAAATGCACGGTGGTGTTGCTAAAGATGATTTAAAAAATGAAAATGTTGAAGCTTTAAAAAAAGGGTTAGTAAATTTAGAAAGACATATTCAAAATGTTAAAAAATTTGGTTTACCTGTAGCTGTAGCAGTTAATCATTTTATAAAAGATACTGATAATGAAGTGAAAGCACTTATAGATTTCTGTGATAATTTAGGTGTTAAAGCTAGTCTATGTACTCATTGGGCAAATGGTGGTGAAGGTACAAAAGAATTAGCAGCTCATGTTTCAGAATTATGTGAAAAAGATGAAGCTAAATTTCAATTTTTATACGAAAGCAAAACACCATTGTTTAAAAAAATAGAGACTATTGCAAAAGAAATTTATAGAGCAGATGAAGTAATCGCTGATACAAAAATTAGAGATCAACTTAAGAATTTTGAAGAAGCTGGATATGGTGATTTACCAATTTGTGTTGCAAAAACTCAATACAGTTTTTCAACAGATCCAAATCTTAAAGGAGCACCGACAGGTCATGCATTGCCAGTGAGAGAAGTAAGACTATCATCAGGAGCAGAGTTCATTGTGGTTATTTGCGGTGCAATCATGACTATGCCTGGATTACCTAGGGTTCCTGCAGCTGACTCTATTAAACTCAATGAAAAAGGTGAGATTGAAGGATTATTCTAAATTAAGATAATCTAACCAATTCTCTAATTCTCTCATTCTGGAAATTTTATCTAATTTTTTGTTTTCTATTTCTATATTTTTAATGTGATCATCAATATGATTTTGGTCTTTAAAAGCACCACGTTCTATAAGTCTATCTTTTCTAAAAATAATTAAGTTAATCATCTTGTTGTAAGTAATTTCTGGATGATACTGAAGGCCCCACACATCACAAATTCCAATTTTAAAATTTAAACCTTGAACGTTATTAATTGGGTTCGAAGCTAGCAGTTTCGAATTTTCTGGAAGAGTTACAACTTCATCAAAATTAAATGCTGGAGTATTAAATTTTTTATTTTTGTTTTTATATAATGGATGATTTAAACCATTTTTATTAATTTCAATATCTCTTGCAATCCCTCTGTGTGACCCTTTCTCAGCTTTTTTTACTTCGCCACCAGCGGCGGTTACTGCAACTTGCATCCCCCAACAAATCGCTAGAACTTTTTTAATTTTTTTCTGACACTCTTTCATAAATTCTATTTGTCTTAAAATTTCAGGTGTCTTGTTATAAATATTTAAACTACTTCCACCCCAAATAAGACCATCATAACTTTCTAATGGATCAATATTCTCGCTTATCTTTTCATCTGAAGATGGATTAACTACATCTATATTTAGTTGATCAGTAAAATGAAAAAGACTATGTTTTAAGCTTTCTGTATGAGTTTGAATACCTGCTTCTGTAAAACTTTGATTTTCCTCTTGTAAATTACCTTCTACCACCAAAATTTTCTTCATTAAAATAACTCTCCTGAAATACTTTTTTTATACATTTCTTTTAAATCATCTTTTGTTATTTTTTTTGGATTGCCTCCTGTAGATGGATCTTCAAATGCCATTAAAGAGAGTTTTTCTAAATCAATTTCATTACAGTCCATAACATCTGAAAGTTTATGAGGGATGTTTAATTCTTTACGCAAATTTAATATCCATTCTAAAAAGCTTTCAAATGTACTATTTAGATTAAGATAATTACAAATAGATATAATTCTGTTTTCAATAACTGATTTATTGAAAGTTAAAACATAAGGCATAAATATCGCGTTACTTAAACCATGATGTACATCAAACTGTGCATTTATCGGATGACTTAGAGAATGTATTGCACCAAGACCTTTTTGAAAAGCAGTAGAGCCCATGCTAGATGCTGCTAACATTTCAGATCTAGCTTCTATGTTCGTACCATTTTTATAAACCTCTATTAAAGAATTTTTAATTAACCTCATACCCTCAAGTGCGATACCATCTGCCATTGGATGAAAGCCAGGTGCACAAAAAGCCTCAAGATTGTGAGCAAGTGCATCCATTCCTGTTGCAGCTGTTATTCTTGGTGGAAGATCTTTGGTTAAATTTGGATCTAAAATTACGATAGAAGGTAAAATTTTTGGATGAAAAATTATTTTTTTTATTCCTGTTTCTTCATTAATGATGGCTGAAGCTCTTCCTGTTTCTGAGCCTGTTCCTGCGGTAGTTGGAACCGCTATAATTTGAGAAATTTTATTTCCATCAGCTCTTGTCCAATAATCTCCTATATCCTCAAAATCCCATATAGGTCTTTTTTGACCACACATAAAAGCTATTCCTTTCCCAACATCTAATGCACTACCTCCTCCAAAAGCAATTACTCCATCACAGTTTTTTTCTATATATAAAGTGACCCCTTCCATTACGTTTTTTCCAGTTGGGTTTCCTGAAAATTGTGAAAATACTTGTAAATGATCAAAGTCTTTTTTTAATTTTTCAATTACTTTTGAAGTCATTGGTAGATTTAAAAGATCTTTGTCAGTTACAAAAAGTGGACTTTTAATTTTTAAGCTCAAACAGGCGTTTGCAAGATCTTCTATTTTACCTGCTCCAAACCAAATAGTAGTAGGATAATTCCAATTCATATTATTTTTATAAAAAGAATATATATATTTGATTAATTAATCACTTAAAAATTAATTATTGATTAAATCTAAATATAATGCGGCAGACCAAGAAAAATTATTAGCTCCATAAGGAGTTCCTGATTTACAACTGTAGTATTCATGAAAATCCTTCTCATGTATTAAATCCAATGTGTGTGATTTTATTTTATTGGCAAATTCAAGATCTTTTTCTAATAATCCTTTATATAAAATCCAGTTACAATTAATCCAAACAGGTCCTCTCCAATACCTTATCTCCTCAAAATATTTGCTATCAGGCTTTATTGACGAAAAGAAATATTTTTCATTCGAATTATATTCTTTTAAACTTTGAATTACCGAGTTATTTATTTCTTTATTTTGAATATCTGCAAACAAAATAAAATAATTTGTAATAGAAGAGATTTCTAATGTTTGCTTATTTAAAACATCATATGAGTAAAATGAATTATCACCTTTGTTATATAAACTAATTAATTTATTCTCAGTTTGTGTTATTTTTTTTTGTATTGATTTGCATTCAATATTATTTTTTGTTGCAACATAGACTAGATCTTTGCAAGCTTTCAAAAATAAAGAATTAAAACCTATATCAGCGACATTAAACATTGAAATATCATATAGCTTTTCAGGATTATATTTTTCATTTCTGAACTGATTTAAAAGAGTGATGTAACAATCATAGTCCCTTTTAAGTGGTCGTACATCGCTACTTGAAACATCTAAATCTCTTCTTTTGTATTCAAGATTTTCATCAATTAAAATTTTACTTAAAGGAAAATCCCATAAAGGTGAATTATCATTGCCACTTTCCCATGGATGTAATATAGAAACTAAACCAGTATCATTTGGGTCTCTATATTTGTAAAACCATTCTAAATAATTTTTTGTTTTTTTTACTAAATTCAAAATTCTTTCCATTTCACTAGAACTAAATTCATGCTTATCCAACATTAATTTTAAAATACTTGAAACTATAGGAGGTTGAGTTATTCCAGATGATGGAATTTTTTCACCACACTGCCAAGTATTATGATTTGGAAAATAATTTTCATCCTTTTGATGAAACAAAATATGAGGAACCATACCATCAGACCATTGTCCCTCGAACAACTTTTCTAACTCAACTATTGCGTATTCTTTATTAAAATAAGAATAACCGAGCGCTATATATGCTGAGTCCCAATTCCATTGAGCTGGGTACAACTTATTGTTTGTAGGCAGAGTGTATCCCTCACACCTATTATTTAATAAAATATTCTCAGCTTCTCTTTTTAACAAACTCATTAACCCTTAACGCTCCCTGATGTTAATCCACTAACTAAATATTTTTCAAAATAAACAAAAATAAATAAAATTGGCAAAGTTACAACAACTGAACCAGCCATCAAATATTGTCTAGGCGTTTCAGCTCCAACATTTAAAAACTGTATTGCTCTTGATAATGTAAATGAGCTAGGACTGTCCAAAAACATTAGTGAAAATAAAAATTCATTCCAAGCAATCATAAATACATATAACGCGACAGATGCAATTGCTGGTAAACTTAAAGGTAAAATGATTTTAACAATTATTCCAAACCAATTTTGTCCATCCATTATACCTGCTTCTTCAAGTTCTTTTGGTATACTTTTGAAATATCCTTGGAGCATATAAATTGCAACTGGCAGTGTTGTAGCTGTATAAATAATTAACAATCCAAATACAGAATTTCTTAGACCTAATTGACTAAAAACAGTGTAGAGAGGAATTACGAGCACAATAGCTGGAAACATATATATAATTAAAATAGAAGTAGATAAAAAATTTTTTCCAAAAAAGTTTAATCTTGCAACTGCATAAGCTGCTGGGATCCCAAGCAATAATGTAATTATAACCGTACCTACTGAGACAATTGAACTATTAAGCATATACTTGCCAAAATTATATTCTGTAAAAACTACAATATAGGATTTGAATAAGGTTTTTATATCTTGTGTTAAATCAACGCTGAAATCTAAAGGATTAATTAATAAAAGAGCTTGAGTTTTGAAACTTGTTACTAACATCAAATAAAATGGGAATAAAATTACAAAAGAAAAAAAGATTATTCCAAACAAAGTTAAAAAATCAAAAAATATAATTTGTGCTGAAAAATCATAACTAAAATGTTTCTTGTTATAATTAAATAGCTTATTAACAAAAAATAATAAGATTAGAAATGTGCCTATATAATGCCAAATAGGTAAAGAACCATTAATGAAATAATCAATCAATACAAATATAGATGCTAGTAAAATTACTTTAAATAACTTGTTTAATTTTTTACTTAAGAAAATTGAAATAATAGAAATTATAATTCCACTTAAAAAATAAAAATTGAAATTTAAAGTTTTAAGTTCAATTCCTTGTAAAGTAGAAAGAATTTTCCAAATAGATATTAAAGAAAATAAAAAAAATGAAGAAATTAAACTGAAAGTGATAATTGATTTAACTCTCATTGGCTCTTTTCCCTATCAGCTTAAAATAAATTAACATGAAAAATAAAAGTAATAGTACAATCACCATTGACACAGCAGATCCCATACCAATATTTCCTATTGAAAATCCCTGTTCATAAACATTTATTGGCAGTGTTCTAGTACCTGATGCACCACCTGTTAATAGAAAAATATCTTCAAACTTGTTAAAATTCCAAATAAATCTAATCATAAATAAAATTGAAATCACTGCTGTAATCTGTGGCAATGTTATATTCATAAATTTTGTGTAAGGACCTGCTCCATCAATATCTGCCGCTTCATAAAGTTCTTTAGGAACTGCTTGAAGTCTTGCTAAAATAAAAAGGAAAGCCAAAGGAAAATATCTCCAGATTTCAAAGATAATAACAGTTGTTAATGCTAATCTTAATTTAAATTCAAAACCGAAAACAAAAATAGATACATACTTTTGACCCAATAAATTTATTGGCTTATCTATTATACTATAATTCAGTAATAGATTATTTAAAGTGCCACTATTAGGATCTAATAATAGTTCCCATGTAAACGCCAAAGCCACAACAGGAGCTACATAAGGAAACAATAACGTACTTCTAACAAAGCTTCGACCTCTAAACTTTTGATTTACCATTTGGGCTGACAAAATTCCAAAAACAATTGCACCCACTGTTCCAAAAAAAGTATAATAAAATGTTGTTAATAATAAATCTTTAAATTCATAATTTGTGATTACTTTTTTAAAATTTGACAAAGTAAAATCACTTGTCAAAAGAATGTTATCTGCTTTTCCTTTTAAATTGGGTTTATTTAATTTAAATTGTTTTTTATCAATTTTTTCACCATTTTTTGTCTCAAAAAAAATTACAAATTGCTCTCTGTATTTTTTTGACCAATTACCAAAATCACACTGAACTTTATTTGATAGAAACTTACATCTCTGATCTAAATCAATTGGTTTAACATTACTTGGGAATTTATCGTGGAATTTAACATCTCTAATATCTTGAATTAAGGAACTATTTCTTAATTTATAGATAATCTTAATTTTTGTATCTTCGTTTTTAATAGATTTAACTATTTTTTTAGCTCTTGGCTCTGGAATTCTTATATCTTTTAATTGAACTTCTTTAAAACTAATCCAAACATTTGAAAATATTGGAAATAATACTATTGCAAATACAATTAGAACTGCTGGCAAAGTTAAAGCATAAGCAGTTCTTTTTTCTATTTTTGAAAGTGAATTACTCATAAAAAAAGCGGATAATTAATATTATCCGCTTTTTTAAAAAATTAAAATTAATTGAACTGTGCTAATGCAGTATTGATCATATCAACTGCTTCATCAACATCAATTTGATCATCAATATATAATCTTGTTATTCTATTAATGAATTGAGAATTGATAACTTTAGAAGCTCTAGAAAGTTCACCTTCTTTAACTCCCCATCTATTAGCAGTATCTAAACCAGCTACAATGTTATCGATAACATCTGCTGAATAAAGATCAGTTAATGGAGCTTTTCTATCTACTCCAACTGGAAGTTTTGACCAAGCTTTAGTATACGCAGCTGGATCACTTGCATTACCTCTTCTTACAGGAAATTTTCCTTCAGGAGCAATTGCTAAAGTTGAAGTATATCCTTCATCCATAGAATAAAGAATAAACTGTTTAGCTTCATCCGTATCTGCATCAGCTGTTATACCAAAGTATCTTACATCTGCCCAAGCAGCACCTTTTTTATTGTTCGGTCCACTAAAGTTTGTAATGAAACCAGTTTTTGATGCTAACTCGCTTGATGTTGGATCATCATTTATTGTTGGAGGAGCTGAGTCTCTTAATCCCGCTAACTCATCCATAATAAATGGAGACCAGATAATCATTGGAGTTTTACCTGCAAAATAAAGTTCTCTAGATTGCTTCCAGTATAATTCACCTTCAGGACTAGCTTTTGCAATTGTTTTGTAAAACTCTAAAGCTTTTTTAAGTTTGTTTCCTTGTTTTTTAATACCACCTTTTTTAACTACGTTAACTCCATTAGCCAATAATACATGTTCTAAAACCTGACTCATGAAGTTTTCGTCTGTTTTTGTAGCAGCAACAAATCCAAACATATCATTTGATGACAGCGTTTCTATTGCTTTAGTGATATTTGCATAACTAGTTGGTGGCTCTAAACCAGCTTTCTCAAAAAGATCTTTTCTATAAACGATCATTTGAGTCCAACCATCAACTGGAACAGCAGCAATTTTTGATCCTTGCTTAGCCATATTTAAAGCACCAGGTGCAAAAGTTTTCTTACCTAATTCTTTAACAACATCATTATTAGCATCAACATCTAAAATTCCTGCTTCAGCCCATGGCAATACATATTGTAGTGTATGATAAATTACATCAGGTAAATCACCTGCTGCAGCTGCAGCTGTTGCTCTTTTACCTAATTCTTTTTCATCGATTGGAATAACTTCAACTGCAATACCAGTTTTTGCTTCAAAGGCTTTAGCCATATCTTCTTGCTTCGCCATTCTTGCTGGTTGAGTTTCAGTTGTCCAAAACTTGATATCTGCAAAAGCAACATTGTTTATAAAAAATGTTACAGCAGATAATAATATTAAAGTTTTTTTTAAACATAATTACCTCTTGTTAATTATTTTTTTTAAACCTTAATATTTTTTAGAAAAAATTTCTTATGCAATAGTGTCATCCCTGTTATGGGGTAATTTTAAAAACTATAAAAAAACCTTTATTTAAAGGCTAAATTATTGCTATCGAATAAATGGCATTTGCTCAGATCAAACCCCAAACTAAGACTATCTCCAACATTGACTTTACTAGCTCCATCAGTTTGAACCACTAAGGGCTCTCCCTCTTTTTCAAGATATAAAAAAGTAGATGAACCTAATTTTTCAATCACGAAAACCTTGCTCTCCCAGCATTTTTCACCACTATTTATCAAGATATGCTCAGGTCTGATACCAATCTTTACACTATCGCCTGGCGAAACTTTATCTGAAGTTTTTGGAACAATAATTTTTCCTTGTCCTGAAATTTCAACTTCAGTTCCTGAATTATTAGAACTTATAACTTTAGAATTAATAAAGTTCATCTTTGGTGAACCAATAAACCCACCTACAAATAAATTTTCAGGTTCGTTGTAAAGTTTTAAAGGTGATCCTTTCTGAGAAACAATACCTTGATCTAATACAACTATATCATCTGCAAGTGTCATTGCCTCTGTTTGATCGTGTGTAACATAAATCATTGTTGCATTTAATTGATCATGCAATTTAGCTAATTCTACTCTCATCTGAACTCTTAAAGCTGCATCTAAGTTGGACAAAGGTTCGTCAAACAAAAATACTTTTGGTTTTCTTGTAATGGCTCTACCAATTGCAACTCTTTGTCTTTGTCCTCCTGATAATTGTTTTGGTTTTCTCTCTAAGTATTCTTCAATTTGAAGAATTTTAGCAGCCTCCATAACTCTTTCTGTGATTTCTTCTTTAGATTTTTTTTCAATCTTTAAACCAAAAGCCATGTTGTCAAACACAGTCATGTGTGGATACAAAGCATATGACTGAAAGACCATTGCAATATTTCTTTCTTTAGGAGGAAGGTCATTTACAACTTGTCCATCGATTGAAATTGTTCCTGAATTAATTTCCTCTAAGCCTGCAATCATTCTTAACATTGTTGATTTACCACATCCACTTGGCCCAACCAATACAGTGAAAGATTCACTTTTAATATCTAGAGACACATCTTTAATCACATGTGTAGATCCAAAAGATTTATTTATGTTCGAAATATTTATCTCAGCCATCTTAAATTAATATTTATATTGTATTTTCAGTTTATATTTGATTATATTTGTTTAGCATATTTATAAACTGGAGAAAACACAATGAGCAAAATTGCAATTATTGGAGCAGGACCTTGTGGTCTATCAATGTTAAGAGCTTTCGAACACTTAGAAAATAAAGGTGAAGAAATTCCCGAAATAGTTTGTTTTGAAAAGCAAGAAGATTGGGGAGGTTTGTGGAACTATAATTGGAGAACAGGTAGCGACCAGTATGGAGACCCAGTTCATAATAGTATGTATAGATATTTATGGTCAAATGGCCCTAAAGAATGTTTAGAGTTTGCGGATTATTCTTTTGATGAACATTTTGGACAACCAATTCCTTCTTTTCCGCCAAGAGAAGTTTTGCAAGATTATATTCTTGGAAGAGTAAGCAAAGGCAAAATTAAAAATAAAATAAAACTAAATACAAGAGTTACAAATGTAACTTTCAGCAATGAAAAATTTGAAATTACCTATCAAGACAAAGTTAAAGATGAAATTTCAAAAGATACATTTGATTATTTAGTTGTTTCTACTGGTCATTTCTCAGTTCCTTTTATTCCTGAATATAAAGGAATGAATTCTTTTCCAGGAAGAATAATGCACTCACATGATTTTAGAGATGCTGAAGAATTTAGAGGAAAAGATGTGATTGTTTTAGGAAGTAGTTATTCAGCTGAAGATGTTGCTCTACAGTGTAATAAATACGGGGCTAAAAGTGTAACTATTGGATATCGAAATGCACCTATGGGATTTAAATGGCCTAAAGGTATGAAAGAAGTTCATTATCTAGATAGACTGGAAGGAAAAAAAGCAATTTTTAAAGACGGTACTGAGCAAGATGCAGATGCAATAATCTTGTGCACAGGATACTTGCATCACTTTCCATTTTTAGATGAAAGCATAAAGTTAAAAACACATAACAGATTATATCCGCCAAAATTATATAAAGGAGTTGTTTGGCAGGATAATCACAAACTTTTATATCTTGGTATGCAAGACCAATTCCATACTTTTAATATGTTTGATTGCCAAGCTTGGTTTGCAAGAGATGTAATTATGGGAAAAATTAAAATGCCAAGTGCTGATGAAATCAATAAAGATATCAATAAATGGGTTGCTATGGAGGAAAAATTAGAAAACCCAGATCAAATGATTGATTTTCAAACTGAGTACACAAAAGAACTTCATTATATGTCTGATTATCCAAAAATAGATTTTGAACTAATCAGAAAACATTTCAAAGAATGGGAACATCATAAAGTAGAGGATATCTTAACTTACAGAAACAAATCATTTTCATCACCTGTCACAGGTTCTGTTGCACCTATACACCATACCCCATGGGAAGCTGCAATGGACGACTCGATGAAGACTTTTTTAAATAAATAATTAATAGTTAACTTTTAATTTTTTATTTTTTGTGATTGCACTTAAAAGTGCATGCATAAGTGGTATTTTATTTTTATTAATTTTTTTTAAGATGTAGTGTGCAATCTCTCTAGCCAGATCTGCGCCCTCAACTGTATCATTTTTCATAAATTTATTTTTTGCAATTTTAAAAGTATAGCCTTTTCCTAAGTATTCACCCATTTTACTGTTTCTTCCTCCAACTGCGCTAACATATAAATCGCCCACTCCAGCTAACCCATGAACTGTTTCTTGTTTGCCTCTAAAATATTTTATTAAATACTCCATTTCATCTAACGATTTTCTAAATAAAGCTGAAGCAGTATTTTCACCTTCACCTGATCCAATAATCATTGAATATATATTTTTAATTGCAGATGAAAATTCAACACCTTTTACATCACTTGAATATTCTGTTTTGTAATATTTAGTTGAGATTAATTTTCCTATATTTTTTGCAATATTAATATTCTTATTTGCTATCACAGTGTAAGTTTTTATTTTTTTTGCCAACTCTTTTGCAAGACAAGGTCCTTTTAGAACTGAAATATTTAAATTTTGAGTACCTTTGCTTAGTTGTTCTGACATAGTAATAATTTTTTTATTATTTCGATCATATTTAAGACCTTTGGTCAAAACGAGAATAGAAACTTTTCTCTTTATATTTTTTAAATGCTGTCTAACCATTTCAATTCCAATAGAACTTACTCCAACAACAACTAAGTCCCATTTTTCATTAAGTAAGTCTGATGAAAATTTTTTGACAGAAACTCTTTTAGATAACTTAAGTTTTAATGCTGGATGAAATTTGTTTTTTGTTATTAATTTATTTAATAGATCTTTGTTGTAAGGCTCGGTTAAAGTTACTTTATGATTATTATCAGCAAGGGGAAAAGTGAATGCAGCACCCATTGCACCCGCTCCTATTATTAAAACTTTTTTCATACGACTAGTTACGCTAAAGTTTTTTTAATTGCTAGTTTCCATCCTGCTAAAAGTTCGTTTCTCAATGTTTTTTTAATATTTGGTGAGAAAACACGATCTTTTTTCCACATATTTTTGATTTGATTTAAAGATTTATATTCTCCTATTTGAAGCCCAGCTAATAAAGCTACACCCAAAGCAGTTGTCTCTAATATTTTTGGTCTGATTACTTTTAAATTAATAATATCAGCTAAAAATTGTGTGAACCAATTGTTGGCAACCATTCCACCATCTACCTTAACTATACTTGGTTTCAAACCATCCTTATTCATTGAATCAAACAAATCAAAACTTTGATATCCAACAGATTCTACCGTCGCTCTCACTATACTTTTCCAATCACTGTCTCTTGTTAGTCCTGTGATAACTCCTCTTACATCTGGTCTCCAATAAGGCGCCCCCATTCCGCTAAAAGCTGGTACAACAAAAACACCATCATTAATTTTAGAGGATTTTGAAATCTTTTCAGTTTCGGGTGCTTTTTTAATCAATTTTACTTTATCTCTCAGCCATTGTAATCCTGCCCCCGCTATAAAAATTGAACCTTCCAAGGCGTAAGTATTTTTATTATTTAATCGATAGCAAATAGTAGTCAGTAATTTATTTTTTGAATTAATTTTTTTTGGACCAGTATTCATAATAACAAACGCACCAGTACCATATGTGCTTTTTATAGACCCTTTTTCAAAACAAGTTTGTCCAAATGCTGCAGCCTGCTGATCACCAAGAACTGCAGAAATTGAAATTTCAACTCCTGTAATTTTTTTATCTGTTTTTCCAAAATTATCTGCTGAGTTCTTTACCTCTGGTAAAATTTTTTTTGGAATATTTAGTTTTTTTAAAATTTCTTTGTCCCATTTATTGTTATTAATATTATACAGCATTGTTCGGCTTGCATTAGATGCTTCAGTTAAATGCTGCTTACCTTTTGTTAATTTCCAAATTAAAAATGTATCTACAGTCCCAAACAATAAATCATTTGAACTAAGAAGTTTTTTGGAAATTTTAACATTGTCTAAAATCCATTTAATTTTTGTAGCTGAAAAATATGGATCTATAAATAATCCGGTTTTATTTCTAAATAGATTTTCATAATTTTTTTTCTTAAGTAATTTACAGTAATCTTGGGTTCTTCTATCTTGCCATACAATTGCATTATAAATTGGCTTTCCTGTTTTTTTATTCCATAGAATTGTTGTTTCCCTTTGATTTGTAATTCCAATTGTAAGTATGTGACCTTTTAATTTTTTGGCTTTATTTATTACTTGTTTTAAAGCTTTAAGTGTTGTGGACCAGATCTCATTTGGATTATGTTCTACCCAACCATTTTTTGGAAAATATTGTTTAAACTCATATTGTGAAACAAAAACAATATTACCTTTTGTGTCAAATAAAATTACTCTTGAAGATGTTGTTCCTTGATCAATAGAAATAATAAATTTTTTCAATGGACTAAGCTATGCCTAAGTGTTTTTTTCTTTTCTCAACCCAAGTTCTGATTAAATTATCAAAAATCAATCCTATGAAAGCAACACAGATACCTAGAGTTAATCCTATTCCAGCTCCATTTTTATCTGACAATGCCTTTAAAATGTACTGGCCTAGATCTTCTGTTCCAATAAAGGCTCCAATAATGACCATAAATAAAGCAAATACTATTGTTTGATTTATCCCAAGCATCATATGGGGGAAAGCCAAAGGAAATTCAATCTTAGTTAATCTTTGAAATTTATTTACACCAGACATTGTTGCAGCTTCATGTAAACCAGCAGGTACACTTCTTAAACCTTCAATAGTATATCTAGTTGCTGGAATTGTTGCATAAACAATTACTGCAATCAAAACTGAAGTATCTGTAATTCCAAATAACATCATTACTGGAATTAAGTATACAAACGATGGGAATGTTTGAAAAATATCACAAACTCCTAACATAAATGCTGCAGACTTTTTATTTTGGAAACATAAAGTTCCAACTGTAAAACCTATTAAACAAGAAACAACTACGCCAAAAGTTGCCATGTACAATGTAACCAATGCTCTATCCCACCATGGACTTAATGCTATAAATAAAGTTAAAGCAGCAACAACTAATGCTGATCTAATTCCTCCAATTAGATAACCAGCTCCTACAGCTAATACTAAAGTGGCAACAGCTGGCATTCTTAGATACAGAGCTCTCATTGGTTGAAGCACTTCTGTAATTAACCATGTATTAAATGCTTTTATATAAACAAAAAATGTATCAAAAATCCAATCAACACCCTTGTTCCAAAAATCAGCTGTTGAAAATCCTTTGTTGTGTGGAACTTCAAATAAATAATTAAAAGTATCTTTAAAAATAAATGTTCCAATATAAGCAAGAATAGCTCCAACAATTATTGATCCACCAAAAAATATAATATTTTTATTTCTTTGGAAAAAAGTAAGATTGCCGAAATAATCTTGTTGTTGATTTGCCCACGCTAATGACATTTTATCTAATAGAATTGCAATCAAACTAATACATAAACCTGCTTCAAGAGCTAACCCGATGTTAAGTTGGTTTAAAGCAAGCAATAGATTAAATCCTAATCCTTTAGCACCAATAAACGCAGAGATCACTGCCATAGAAAAACAAACCATAATTACTTGGTTAACTCCTATTAAGATATCTCTTCTTGCGGTTGGAATAAGTACTTTAGTCATTAACTGCCAGTTTGTGCATCCACTCATTCTTCCTGCTTCGATGACCTCTGGAGGAACTGCTCGTAGTCCAAGAACAGTTAATAAAATCATCGGTGGAACTGCAACTACCATTGTAATTATTACAGCTGCATGATCTCCAACACCAAATAACACAAGCGCAGGAACTAATACTGCATATTGAGGCATAGTTTGCATCACTAAAAGAATTGGATACAAAGCATTTTCAACTCTTTTACTTTTGTAAGCAGCAATACCTAAACTAATACCGAATACAAATGACAGAGGTACAGCCACTAATATAAAAGAAAGTGTTTGCATTGAAGGTTTCCACTGACCAAAGATTGAAATATAAACCATTGTTAAACCTGCAAATAAAGCAAGTCCTATACCACTTAATTTATATGCAAGTATTGTTGCACCAGCTGCAACGATAGTCCAAGGTAAGCCTGGTAATTCTAACCAAGGATAAGCATCAATAAAATCCCAGCTAGTGAATGCAACTATAGTTTCTAACCCTCCAAGCAAAATTTCTCTAATTAACTCAATCAAAAACGTCATAAAAGATGTTAAATTTCTACTAATCTCTAATAACAGTGGTCTCGTTTTAAACTCTTGAGTATCTTCATTCCAAAACTCCATTGGCATCCACTCGTTCATTAAGAAAAATAAAGAGTCGTTTATCCAGATAGGCAACCAACCAAGTAAAGGAGGCAATCTCCAAAATACATCGAAAGCATAATATCGGACTTCTTTACCTAGAAAAAAATAAACACTTTGGTTAGGATCTTTTACAAATTCCGCTTGGCCTCTTATAAATTTGTAAGTTTCAGGAACATCGATTGCAAAACATAAAGCAAAAAATACAACCAGCAAAAATATCCATTGAAACAACTTTGGGTATTTTTTTAAATATTCCATGGTCTAGCTACTATTTTTTCTTCCTCCAAAAACTGTATCAATGATTGTTGAAGGTTTTATTGAACCAATAATATTGTTATTGGAGTCTACCACTCCTACAATTTTTTCTTGGGTAAGAATTTTTTCTGCAACATTTTCAATAATGTCATCTTTTGAAACTTTTACATCTCCTAGATTATCTTTATTTGAACTATCCATTACATCTTCAATGACTAAAACTTTTTCTCTCGGAACTTCTTCAGTAAATTTTCTTACATATTCTGTAGCTGGATTTAAAACAATATTAGCAGGTGTATCTAACTGTTCTATAATACCATCTTTCATGATCGCAATTCGATCTGCTAATTTTAACGCTTCATCAAAATCATGGGTAATAAACATAATTGTTTTTTGTAGTTTTTCTTGCAGTCTTAAAAACTCATCTTGCATTTCTTTTCTTATTAATGGATCTAATGCTGAAAATGGTTCATCTAAGAACCAAATATCGGGTTCCACTGCTAAAGATCGAGCAATCCCAACTCTTTGTTGTTGACCTCCTGAAAGTTCTCTTGGAAAATAATTTTCTCTTCCATCAAGTCCAACTAGTTTCACCATTTCCATTGCTCTACTAATACTGTCTTCAGTCTTAATACCCTTTATCTGAAGTGGGAAAGCAATATTTTCTACAACTGTTTTATGAGGTAACAAGGCAAAGCTTTGAAAAACCATTCCCATTTTATTTCTTCTAAGCTCAATTAATTCTTTATTGTTTAAGTGAAGTAAGTCTTGGCCTTCTATAAAAATTTTTCCTCCAGTTGCATCTGTTAATCTTGAAATACATCTTAGTAATGTTGATTTACCTGAACCAGATAAACCCATTACTACAAGCATTTCTCCTTTTGCAACTTCAAACGAAGCGTTGTTAACTCCAACTATGCAACCGTTTTCTTGAAATGTTTTTGCATCTACATTACCGTTAGACTCTTCAAGCATTTTTTTGGCATTCTCACCAAATATTTTATAAACTGACTCACACTTAATAACGGTCTCAGACATAAATCTTTTCAAAGTTATATGAAATTTAATAAAATTTAAATGTTAATTATTGTAACCTTTCATCATTAAAAATTCTTAATATAGTAAACTCTTGTATCAATACCTGTGCTTAAAAAACTTAAGGCTTCTCCACTGACAGTGATACTTTCATCAATTCCTACATTGTTTCCACTTACGGTAAAACCTGCATAACACTTACCTTTTTCTTGATCCCACTTAACAAATGTTTCATCAATTTTATTTCCATTTTTTGTGTAAATCTCATGTGCTCTAAAATTTAAAAAATTAGCTCCCATAATTGCACGTTGTGGAATTAATTTTGTAGCTTTACATACTTGCTCATATACTTCATCAGTTAATCTATAATGATCAGTTCCATCGAAGGAGACTAATATTCCTGAAGGTAATTTAGATATCAACTCACTTAATTTTCTCTCTTCAGCAATTCTTTGCTCTTCCAATTTCATTTTTTCTACAAGCTCGTCTCCCTCTCCAAATATTCCATTTAAAACAGCAAAAAAAGCTATCACTATCGCTGTAACAATAACTAAACCAATAAATTGCTTTGTTGAGTTTGAATTGTCTTCAGTTTTATTTAAACTATTTTCTTTTGACATTACTCTTGTAACTTTCCGTTTACCCAAGTGCCTGATTTTTGTTTTCCGTCTGCCCAAGTAAATGTTCCTTGTCCATTCATAAAACCTTTAGACCATTCACCGTCATAAGTAGATCCATCTGGAAAAATCAAAATTCCTTTTCCACTCCACTCACTATTTTTAAATTCACCTTTGTAAATATATCCATTAGGCCATGTCTCAACCCCTTGACCTTCTTTTTTTGTTGCAACCCATTCACCTTCATAAGTTGTCTTATCTGTATAAATCCATTTACCAAAACCATTTTCACAGTTTCCTTCTTTGCATCCTGTACTTCGAGCAAATGCAGCTGAGTTAATTAAAGAAATTAAAAATATGAAAATTAGAAATTTTTTCATTTTGTCACTTTACACAAATTAGAATAAAAAAAAATCCCCCCCAAACAAGTTGGGGGAGATTTTAATTTTTTAACTTTTACCCTTATTTAGTAAAAGGTTTCCAAACTGACTCGTTATCAGCTAACCATTTTTTAGCTGCATCTTCGTGAGTCATTTTATCAACATCAACTAAAGCTGCCATCGCACCAATGTGACTTGTTGAGAATGACATCTTTTTAAATGCTGCTGCTGCATCTGGGTGAGTTTTTGGGAAATCCTCATGAACAGCTTTTTTCAAGTATCCATCAGGAGAACCACATTTACCATCACCACCATCTTCTGGTCTGCAACCCGCTGTATATGGAGGGAAGTCAATAAATGTAAAACCAGCACCATCTGTAAAGTTTGGTGTCCAGTTGAAGATTATAGTTCCTCTTCCTTCTTTTTCAGCAGCTGCTAATTCAGCCCAAAGTGCATCTGCACCTCCAGCAAATTTAACCCACCAAAGATCACCTAAACCTAAAGCTTCAATTCTTTGCGGAATTAAATCACCATGCCAACTTTGAGGTCCTTCCAACATTCTTCCTTTTCCATCCGGAGAGTCAGGTGTTGTAAAGTTTTTAGCACAGTCTGGATTTTTTAAAGCTGTCCAATCTGGTAGACCTGGGCACAAACCTTTTTCAACAACCCAGTTTGGGTAACCCATATCTTCAAGAGTTCTTGCCTCATGATCACCCCAGTCAAGTAAACCACCTTTATCTAGAGCAGTAGTAAATGACTTACCGAACGCAGACTCCCATACTTCGTGAGAAATAGTTACGTCACCAATTCTGATTGATTCATAAACTGCTTGTGAGTCAGCGTTTACATATTTTACATTGTTACCCATACTTTCAAAAATTCCACCTATAACGTAAGCCATTACAATTTGAGATGACCAGTTATGAGTTGGGATTACGATGGGCTTCTTGCTATCAGCGTTTGAAATTCCTGCAAAACTTACAACAGAAATAACTAGAGCAGATAGTAATGAAATAATTTTTTTCATTTTTTCCCCCTGTTGTTAAAATTATAATCAAGACTATGTATATATTTATTACTGTAGTCAACTGATTTTGAATGTAATAAAGTCTCACCAAAAACTTATATGCTAGGAACTAGTAAAGATATTAAAAACCCAGGTTTAAATATACTTCCACCCGGGGTTGAACGTCATATTGTTAACGGAGGAGGTCTTACTGCTTTTCAAATTTTTCCTGATGACGAGATAGAAATTATTAATGATGAAGGAAATCAGATCTGTGAAATAATTTGTTTTAATAAAGATGGAAAATCAGAATTAGGTATTTTAAATTTAAAAGAAAATAGTCAAAAAAATTTCATAAGAGATATCTTAAATAGAAAAGATGAAACGATCCTAGCAACAAATTATCAATTAAAAAAAAGAAACTTAAATATAAAAGAATCTAAATCATCCATAATTTTTGATCTTGATACAAAAGCTGAGGAAAAGATTAAACTTAAATCAAAAGATAAATGTTATGCAATCTTTGCTGCACCTGGCGAAGATATGGATGTTACCAAACAAAATCCACCAACAGAATTAACTATATTTATTAAAAGAGCCAAAATTGTAAATGATAAAGAGTTAAGTGTTATACCTGATCCAGTTTTTGAACCACTTTATGAAAAAAACATAGATAAAGAAACTTCAACATCTTACCAAGTTAAAGAAGGAGATTACATTCAAGTTATAAGTCCAACTGGAAGACAATGTTCGGACTTTGTAGCGTTTGATACAAAAAAATTAGAAAAAGGGATTGAAAAAGGATTAGATTGGCAAACAACTAGAACTTTTATGGGAAACACTTTTCCTGGTCCTGGATTACATTCAAAATTTTATGATACTGATCATGAACCCTTAGTAGAGGTAATAAGAGATACAGTTGGTAAACATGATACTTTTAATCTTGCATGTACTTCAAAATATTATGAAGATGCTGGTTACTTTGGTCATCCTAATTGCTCAGATAATTTAACTGAGAGCATGTCTAAATATGGAGTACAAAAACAAAAAGGATGGCATGCAATTAATTTATTTTTTAATACTTCAGCTGCTGGATTAAATTCAGTAATATCTGATGAATCTTATTCTAGACCTGGTGATTATGTAATGTTTAGAGCGTTAAAAGATTTAACAATTGGTACTACGGCTTGTCCTAGTGATATTGATGCTTGTAATTCATGGAATCCTACTGAAATTTTTGTTAGAACTTATGACAAAAATAAAGAATTTAGAAAGTCATTTGCTTTTCGAATGAAAACAGATTCAGAAAAAAAACTAACTAGAAATTCAGGTTTCCACGAACGTACTTCACAACTGACTAGAAATTATGTTGATGCAAGAGGTTTTTGGCTTCCAAATGATTATACGAAACACGGATTAGTAAATGAATATAATGCCTGCAGAAACGATGCTGTTTTAATTGACCTATCTTCTCTTAGAAAATTTGAAATAATAGGTCCAGATGCTGAGGAATTGTTAAACTACACACTTACTAGAAACATCAAAAAATTATCAGTTGGTCAGGTTGTCTATTCTGCAATGTGTTATGAAAATGGAATGATGTTTGATGATGGAACATTATTAAGATTAAGTGAAACAGGATTTAGATGGATATGTGGTGATGAATATGCTGGAGAATGGTTAAAAGAAATAGCAAAGAAAAAAAATTTTAATGCAAATGTTAAAAATTCAACAGACCAAATTAGTAATGTTTCTATACAAGGTCCAAAAAGTAGAGAAATTTTAAAAAAGATAATTTTTACACCACCTACTCAACCATCTATTGATGAGCTTGGTTGGTTTAGATTTACAATTTGTAGAATAGAAGAATTACAAGGCATTCCACTAATTGTTTCCAGAACAGGTTATACAGGTGAGCTTGGTTATGAAGTATGGTGTCATCCAAACCATGCTCCTGAAGTTTGGGATAAATTAATGGAAGCAGGAAAAGATGACGGTTTAATTCCTGCTGGTTTTGCTGCTCTTGATAAACTTAGAATTGAAGCTGGATTAATTTTATTTGGAAATGAATTTGATGGTCAACAAGATCCCTTTGAAGCAGGGATAGGTTTTGCGGTTCCTTTGAAAACTAAAGAAGAAGACTTCATTGGTAAAGAAGAATTGATTAAAAGAAAAAATAATCCTCAAAAAAAATTAGTTGGCTTAGAATTAATTGGAAAAGAAGTTGCAGGTCATGGTGATTGTGTTCATATTGGTAGAGCACAAGTAGGTATTGTTACAAGTGGATGTCTATCATCAACTCTAAATAAAAATGTAGCTCTTTGTAGAATAGATGCTCAATATTCAGAAATTGGAACTGAAGTTGAAGTTGGAAAAATTGATGGTCACCAAAAAAGAATTAGTGCAAAAGTTGTTGGCTTCCCATTCTATGATCCAACTAAGTCTAGAGTAAGATCTTAAAAAAATGCCGAAAGAAAAAAAAACCCTATTAGATTTCTGGGAAGAACAAATGAAACAATCCCATACCTCTAGTAATTATTTTTTCAGGAAGTCACCTTCTCACTATCACATGATGTTATTAGTTATGTCAGCTTTTAAAGAAGGAACAAAACTATCTGTTGAAGAATTAAAAACAAAATTATTTAAAACATCTAGGCCAAAATCAGCACTGATAATTACTGAAGCTTGTGAAAAAGGATTCTTTAAACTAGAAAAAACTTCAACTGACCAGCGAGTTAAAAATATAGTCCCAAGTGAGTCATTTATAAAAGAATTTAATAACTATTTAGAAACACTAAAAAACATCAGTTATTAATTAATTTTTTGACTAATTTAAAAAGTATCTAATTTTTATATATAATTTTTACTTCTATAAATAAGTATATTAATTAACATTATCAAAAAATAGTGTTTTGGTATGACGACATTACCTTCAAAAGCAAAAGTAGTGATAATCGGTGGTGGAATACACGGTTTAAGTACTGCATGGAAACTTTCAGAAACTTACAAAAATCCTGGCGACATAGTTGTATTAGAAAAAAAAGATACAGCTGCTGGTGCAAGTGGAATTGCATGTGGAGTTGTAAGAAATAATTATTTTCAGCCAGCAATGAGAGAATTGATGGCTCATTCAGTTTCGGTTTGGGAAAGTGATCCTAAAGCATTTAAATATAATCCAGTTGGATACTTACAAATATCTCCAGAAGTAATGCATGAAGATGTTGCAAGCATTTATGAACAACAAAAAGCAATTGGATACGAGTCAGTTTTTATTGAAGGAGAAAAAGATTGCACAAATTACATGAAGGGAATTTTTGATGATTGGCAAGCTCAAGGTATCACTTCTGTACTTCATGAGAAAAAAGGTGGATACGCTTTTAATAAAGATTCAATTAAAGCCCTAGAGAACAAATCAACATCTAATGGTGTACAAGTTATGAAAGGTGTAAGAGTAACTGGTTTTAAAAAAGGAAGTAACAGTCAAGCAGTAACTGGTGTTGAAACTGATAAAGGAACTATTGAGTGTGAACAAGTAGTTGTTGGTGCAGGACCATGGGCAAGAGATTTTTGGAATATGCTAGAGTTACCAAAGACAGCACATATAAAAGGTAAAGATGGTAAGATGCATGAAACTGATATGTGGACTTACTGGATGCTTCAAGAAGGAGTTATCGGTGTTGAACCAGATTTCTTAAAAACAAATGACGGTAAACAACCGCCTGTAGTTCACGTTGACTCAACAGCACCTTTGTACTCTGACAAAACAAAAAAATTATTAACAGATAAAATTTGGGGAATTTATTATAAACCTGATATTGAAGGCTTAGGTGTACAAGGTGGAACTTCTCCTTACATTGTTAAAAAACATTTTGATCAAGTAAATGTTGATCCTTATGGAATTGAATCTCCAGAGTATCAAACAACAGATGCTTTTAGTGAAATGTGGTGTTCAGCACTTGCGCACTGCCAAAAAAGATTTGAAGGAAAATCAGATTTATACAGAAAAGGACCATCGGGTGGTTTAGGATGTATGACACCTGACTCTTTTCCTATCTTTGATAGATTTTTTGAAAACGTTTACATGATTGCTGATGCTAATCACGGATATAAAATGATTGGTGTTGGTGAACTTGTTGCAAAAGAAATTCTTGGTACTGAAAGTGATTTATTGAAGCCGTTTAGATTCAACCGTTACGAGAAGGGTGAACTTCATCCTACTTCTAACAGTCCGTTCCCTTGGAGTTAAACTCTAAGCCTAGACACAAATAAAGTTTTCAGCTACGCTTGAATAATTAATAATTCATTGAGGGGTGAAAATGACAGATCTAGAAAAACATGTTAACCAGCCGGGTAGAGCCAAACTAGTAAAAAAAGTTCGAGAAAAAATTAACGAACTTGGAATAACATATATTTATTATCAATTTATTTCTGTAACAGGAAGAGTTGTAGGTAAAGGTATACCTGCAGATCACTGGGAAAGAACAGCAGAAAAAGGATTTCAATTAGTTTATGGAGCAACAGCAAACTTATTTTTAGATCGTCACAATAATTACATTGGTTATGGGCCAGAAGCTATGGAGCTTGTTGGAATACCTGATCCAGAAACTTTTGTGCAACTACCTTGGGACAAAAGAGTGGGAAGAGTTTTTGTAACATGTTTTAGAAATAGAGAAGAAAGAGAAAATCCAGGTGGTCACTTAACTTCAGACTGCAGAGGAAATCTAAGAATTTTCATGGATGAATTTAAGAAAAAACATGGTCTAGAATTAAGAGTTGGTACTGAGCCTGAAATGATGTGGTTAACAAAAAATGAAGATGGAACCCCTACTGGTAAAGGTTTTTCTAAGCCATTCTGTTATCACATTGATCAATTTGAGTCGTTAAGGCCAGTATTTATGAAGGTAATTGAATACGCAAAAGCGATGGGGCTTGATATGATTCAAGGAGACCACGAAGATGCACCAGGTCAATTAGAATTAAACTGGACTTATGATAACGTCTTAAGAAACGCAGATAGATTATCAACATACAGACAAATTTGTGCTCAAGTTGCAAGAGAGCATAATTTGATAGCTTGCTTTATGACTAAACCTTTCATGGGAGTTTCTGCAAGTGGATGTCATACAAATATGTCGTTGTGGAAAGGTGGAAAAGTTAAAGTAAATAAACTTGGAAACAAAAAACTTCCAGGTGTTGAAGAAGTATTTAGTTATGTTGAAGGTGGAACAAATACTTTTATGCCTGATACTAAAGATATGCAGTTACCAGGTAAAATTGGTTTGCAATCAATTGCAGGTATCATGGAACACTTGCCAGCACTAACAGCATTAGGATCTTCTACTGTTAATTCTTATAGAAGGTTATGGGACCAAGGTTTCTGGGCACCAGTGTATGCTGACTGGGGATACCAAAATAGAACTTGTGGATTAAGAGTTTCTGCACCAGGTAGATTTGAATACCGATCAGTAGACTCTATGCATAATCCATATTTATTAGGTGCAGCGTTACTAAAAGCATGTGATCATGGAATTAGTAAAAAATTAAAACCAGCTGCTCCTGAGTCTAGAAATATTTACGAAGCTCAAAAGGCTGGTAAAGATGTTAAAAAACTTCCATTAAGTCTTGGTGAAGCTTTAGATAGACTTGCAGAAGATGAGGTAATTAAATCTGCAATGCCAGATGAAATGTACAAAGTTTTCCATTGGTACAAAAATGATGAGTGGGAAAGATTCTTGGGTGCTACAACTCAATGGGATCTGGATACTTATCTTGATTGCTTACCGTAGGTCATAAAATAATAGAAAGGGTACAAAATATGTGTGGGATAGCAGGATTAATTCATAGAGGAAAATCCTCGAATGTTGGAAGCGAATTACAAGGAATGCTTCAAGCGTTAAAACATAGAGGTGAAGACTCAACTGGATATGCTTTGTATGGAGATACAGATGGCAAAAATTTCATTATGCGTTTTAAAGTTGGTGAGAACGTTGGAGAAGGAAGCTCATCAGTTATGGAAGATGTTTCTGTGTATGATGAAAGAAAAAAAGTTGTAGATCAAACTCTAGCTGAGATGGGAGCAAAAGTTGTTAAAGAAGAAAGGACACTTCCCTACTCTTTAAGATATGAAATTGATTACAACACAAAAGATTTGTTAGATTTTTCTCAAAGAATAGAAAGTATTCCAGGTGTAGAGATTTTATCTATGGGTAAATCATTAGAAGTTATTAAAGATTTAGGTAATGCAAAAATGGTTTGTGATAGATATAGTCTAGATAAAGTTGTTGGAACTCATGCAATAGGTCATGCTAGAATGGCAACTGAGTCTGGTGTTGATATCAAATCTGCCCACCCTTTCTGGGGCTATCCTTTCAGTGACGTTTCTGTAGTTCACAATGGTCAGTTAACCAACTATTGGAACAATAGAAGAGTTTTAGAAAATAAAGGAATGAGATTTATGTCTGAGTGTGACTCAGAATTAATCGCAGTTTATCTTGCTGAAAAAATGAGAGATGGTGCAACTTTAGAGGAAGGTATGAAAGAGAGCTTAACTGGCTTAGATGGTGTATTTACTTACTTCGTAGCGACAAAAGACTCTTTAGGTATGGCAAAAGATACTATGGCTGCAAAACCTTTAGTTTTATATGAGTCAGATGATTTAGTTGCAATGGGATCAGAAGAAATAGCAATTAGATCTGTGTTACCACAAGAAATAGACACATATGATCCATTTGATGGGGAGGTAAAAGTATGGCAAATCTAAAAACTGTATCTAAAAAATCTAAAGCCCAATCTATGGGTATGCATACTGAGGTTTTAACAGGAAGAACTCAACAAAAATTCTTTAACCCAGATGAGGCAGAGAATTTTTATTACTTCGGTACTTATGACGTAGACTTTAACAAAAGAACTGAGCTTGATGTTAAAGATATGACCGCTGCAGAGGCTAATAAAGAAATTGATAATTTAATGAGCCAAGGTTACGGAACAATTGTAATCAAAAACCCTCAAGGAAAACATAGCTTAGGTGTTGGTATTTTAAATAAACTTAATTTAATTTTTGAAGGAAGCTTAGGATACTTTGGAATGGGTTCGTGCGATGGTCCAATAGTAAGAATTAACGGAAGAGTTGGATGGTCATGTGCTGAAAACCTAATGGCAGGAAAAGTAGTTATTGAAAAAAATGCTGGATCTTGTTTTGGAGCTGCTATTCGAGGAGGAGACTTAATTTGTAAAGGTAGCGTTGGCGCTAGAACTGGTATTGATATGAAAGGTGGAACTATCATTATTGGTGGAGATGCTGGTGCATTTACTGGTTTTATGATGCAAAGAGGAAGAATAATAATCCTTGGGGATGTTGGAATTAACCTAGGCGACTCTATGTATGATGGAACTATTTTTGTTGGTGGTGAAATTGGATCTTATGGGAGTGATGCCGTAGATGCTGAACTAACAGATAGTGACCAAGATTGGTTAAAAAGAAAATTAAAAGTTGCAGAAATTGGCGAAAATTTTGATGTAAGTAAAATGAAAAAAATTGTAGCTGGAAAAAAACTTTGGAATTACGATAATTTAGAACCTACAGAGAAGAAGGGAGCAATTTAATGCCTAAGAAGAAAAGCAAAAAAAATGGTAAAGGTGTTGGTGGAAAAGCTGATGTCCATGCACATGAAGAAGGAAAAAGAAATAAAAGTCTACTAGGACATAATGCTATTTTTACTCCTGAAGTAATAGACGACATTCACATTAAATCTCAATTAGGAAGATACAGAATGCGTGGAATGGCATTAATGAAAAAAATTCCAACATTCGATGATTTGGTATTTTTACCTGGAACGCTTACAAGATTTGTAATCGAAGGTTATAGAGAAAAGTGTGAAACTAAAACTGTAATTGGTCCAAGATGTGAAAACCCAATTGAATTAGATATACCTGTTTACATTACAGGAATGAGTTTTGGTGCACTTTCATATGAAGCAAAAACAGCTTTAGCAAGAGGAGCTACTATGGCAGGAAGTGCTACTTGTTCAGGTGAAGGTGGAATGATACCAGATGAAAGAAGGTATTCAGAGAAATGGTATTACCAATGTATTCAATCAAGATATGGTTTTAATCCACATCATGCTCAATTAGCAGATGGAATTGAGGTATTTATTGGACAGGGGCAAAAAGTTGGTATGGGTGGACACTTAATGGGTCAAAAAGTAACTGACCAAGTTGCTGAGATGAGATCATTACCATCTGGTATTGACCAAAGATCACCAGCTAGACACCCTGACTGGTTGGGACCAGATGATTTGGCTCTAAAAGTTGAGGAGTTAAGACAGTTAACAAAAAATAAAGTGCCAATTCAGTTAAAACTTGGTGCATCTAAAGTTTATGATGATGTGCGTATGGCTGCAAAATGTGATCCAGACTCTATTTATTTAGATGGTATGGAAGGATCAACTGGAGCAGGACCTCACATTGCTGCTGCTAACACTGGAATTCCAGGAATTGCTGCTATTAGAGAAGCAAGAAGAGCAATTGATGATGTGGGTAAAACTGGAAAAGTAACTTTAATTTATGCAGGTGGAATAAGAGATGGTGCTGATATGGCTAAAGCTTTAGCGCTTGGCGCTGATGCAATCGCAATCGGTACTGGTTCAATGATTGCACTTAATTGTAATAAAGATATTCCAGAGGCTGATTTCGAAAAAGAAATGGGTGTAAAAGCTGGAGAGTGTTATCACTGCCATACTGGAAGATGTCCAGTTGGTGTTGCTACTCAGGATCCAAAATTAAGAGCAAGATTAAATCCTGATGATGCAGCGTTAAGAGTATATAACTATCTACACTCAATGACTTTGGAAGCTCAATTATTAGCTAGAGCTTGTGGTAAAACGAATATCCATTCGTTAGAACCAGAGGATTTAGCGGCTTTAACTTCTGAAGCTTCTGCATTAGCAAAAGTTCCACTAGCAGGTACAAACTACACTGTTGGTGTTGATAACTATCATAAAATATAAGAGGTGACGATGGCTAAAAAGAAAACAAAAAAAACTAAATCGAAAGCTAAAGTTTCAAAAGTTAAGTTTGGAGTAAAAAAACAAACTGCTAGAGAAAAAATGATAGGCCAGTCGATTGGTTATAGATATGACGTTAACCTGTTGCCTGATTATAAGAAAATAACTCCATTCTTAAAAAAATATATTGAGGCAATGGGATGGGATGATTTAAATTGGTTGGAAGATGTGCACATGGGTTACGAGGAAGGCAGACCTGCTGTGTTTTGTAGAAATGCAAATGGATGGGTAACAATTCCAAAATCAATTAAACTTCCTAACAATCAACAAGACAGAGACATGATCGCAAGAGAACTTTTAGTTAAGTTTCAAATGTCTCCAAAACATCCTCTTGTAGATTTGAAAAAAGCTTATTTAAAATTTTAAAAGTTAATAATTGTTAGTATATGACTAAATTAACTAACAATTATTCTTTTAAATTTTCTTATTTCATCGATAACGAAAACTATAAATTTGATAAAGATGAAATTTTAAAATCTTTATCAATCACAGACATTGATGATGCTTATAATTCTATTTCAAAGTGGGAAGGATACGCACCTACTCCTCTAGTTAGCTTAAATAAATTAGCTAAAAAATTAAATTTAAAAAATATTTTTTATAAAGACGAAAATAAAAGATTTAATTTAAAATCTTTCAAAGCTCTAGGAGGAGCTTATGCTGTCGAAAAAGTTACCAAAGGAAATAAAGAAATAGTAGTAGCGACAGCAACAGCTGGAAACCATGGAAGGTCTGTTGCTTGGGGTGCAAAAAGATTAGGTTTAAAGTGTAAAATTTTCATAAGTGAATTTGTAAGTGATGCAAGAGGCAAAGCTATGGAAGCACTTGGTGCAGAAGTTATAAAAGTTAAAGGTAACTATGAAAATTCTTTGATTGAATGCATAAAACAATCTAAAGAAAATAATTGGCAAATTGTTCAGGATGTTGCTTGGAAAGATTATATGCTGGTACCCAAATATACAATGGCTGGTTATTCAGTCATGATGAAAGAAATAGCTGAACAAATTAAAAATGAAAAAATTTCTCATATTATTCTACAAGCTGGAGTCGGTGGTATGGCTGGTGCAATGGTAGCTGGGATAGCGAGATACCTAGATAATATTCCAACGATAATTGTCGTAGAACCAGATAGTGCAGCTTGTGTTATGGAAAGCATTAAAACTGGAAAAATTGAAAAAATTGATATTAAACGAGAAAGTTTAATGGGCGGGATGTCGTGTGGAGAAGTCTCACTTGTACCATGGGAAATCTTAAAAAACTCAGTTAAACACTGTATAAGTTTACCTGACGATGATATTGCAAAAACTATGAAATTACTTGGAAATGCAAGCTTTAGTGAAGAGAGTATAATTGCAGGTGAAAATGCTGCGCCAGGTGTAATTAGTTTAATTGCAAGCTATGAAGATGAAACAATTAAGACAAAAATTTATCTTAATGAAAATTCTAATGTATTAATTTTTGGTTGCGAGGGTGATACCGATCAAGAAATGTATCAAAAATTAGTAAATCAAAAATAATTATAATGAAAAGCACTGGAATATTTTGGATTAGAGAAGATTTTAGAATTGATAATAATCCAGCTCTTTCCTTTGCAACTAATAATCATGAGAATGTGATTGCGTTATATATTTATAACAATAATGAATTTGACAACAAAAGAGAAGCTCAGAAATGGTGGTTATTTAAATCATTAGAGTCAATAAAAACAGAACTTTCAAAATTTAAAATCAATCTAGAAATTTTAAAAGGTGATGAGTTAGATATTTTTTCAAAGCTTAAAAAAAAAGATAATGTATGTATCTATTGGAATAAAATTTATGAACCAGATGTTATATCTAAAGGAAAAAAAATAAGAAATCTATTCATAAAAAACGAGATAGAATATAAGTATTTTAAAGGAAATATTTTAAATGAATTTCAAGAAGTAACTAAAAATGATGGTACACCATTTAAAGTATTTACACCTTTCTGGAGAACTGCTGAACAAATTTATCTAAATCAACCTCCAAGTAAAAATTACACTGTAAAAAAGAAAACTAAAGCCATCAATTTTTTTAAAAATTCTATAGACCTCAAAAATATTTTACCCAATAAAAAATGGTATGAAAAATTTGATAAATATTGGAAAGTTTCAGAAAATGATTCTCAAAAAATTTTAAAAGATTTATTAGAAAATAAAATTAAAGATTATGGGACTAATAGAGATATCCCTTCCATAAATGGTACTTCTAGGTTATCCCCATATTTAAAATTTGGTCAAATTCATGTGAATACAATTTGGAAAAAGTGTAGTGAGCTAAAATCAAAAGGAATAGGATATAGAAAATATATAAACGAACTTGGTTGGCGAGAATTTTCTCACAGTCTAATTAATTACTTTCCTGAATTCTTAAAAGGGAATTTTAGAAAAGAATTTGACAAATTCCCATGGGCTAAAAATGAAAAATTTTTGAACGCATGGAAAAAAGGTATGACAGGGTATCCAATAGTTGATGCCGGTATGAGAGAATTATACGAAACTGGATGGATGCATAATAGAATTAGAATGGTTGTAGGATCCTTTTTGGTAAAACATTTGAGAATTAATTGGATAGAGGGAGAGAAGCATTTTAGAAACTGCTTACTTGACTTTAATAAAGCTAATAACGTTGCACAATGGCAATGGGTTGCTGGTTGTGGAGCTGATGCTGCACCATACTTTAGAATTTTTAATCCTATTCTTCAGGGTGAAAAATTTGATAAGGAAGGAATTTATGTAAAAAAATGGGTTCCTGAATTAAATAAAGTTCCTGCAAAATTTATTCACAAACCTTGGGAAATGGAAGTCAAATATCAAGAAGCTATTAAAACAATTATAGGTAAAGACTATCCACAACCAATAGTTATTCATGAAAAAGCAAGAGCTGCTGCATTGGATGCATTTCAATCTCTGAAGAAAAAATAACTTATTCTCCCAAAAAATGATGAATTATTGATCTTTTTTGAGACTGTAATCTATGTTCAAATAGATAGAGACCTTGCCAAGTTCCAAGTAATAATTCTTTATTTTTAATACTAAGAGAAATTTGATTATTCGTTAATGCAGATTTTATATGAGCTGGCATATCATCTTTACCCTCAGTTGTATGAACATAAAGCGAATTATCCATTGGTGCCAGCTTATCAAAATATTTAATCAAATCAGTTTGCACATCTGGATCGGCATTCTCCTGTACAATTAAAGACGCACTGGTATGCTGGATGCTCAAATTTAAAATTCCATTCTTAAAATTATTTTCATTTATCCAATTAAGAGTTTGATCTGTAAATTCATATAACTTTTGACCATTTGTGTTTATTTGAAGATTAAAAAATTCTTGTTTCATGAATTCATCACTTTAGATGTTAATTCGTATAATCTACTGATTGTTCTTTCAAATGGTTTTTCTAATAGTTTTGATGATGTAAATTTATCCAAACTTTGATTAGCTGTTACTGCAATTGGAACACTATTATCATAAATTATATCCAATAAAGTTATAAATCTTTGTTGTTGGTTAGAATTAAAATTATCAAACTGTGGTATTTGATCGATTACTATAAAAACACAATTTTTAATAATTTCTAAATAATCTTCTGCGCCTAAATTCTGATCACATAATGTTTTAAAATCAAATCTAGCCACTCCTTCATAAAAATTTTCTATTTTAAAATTTCTTCCTTTTACATTAATTATTTTCTCAGTTTTATTTTTATCTTTTGTAATAGTTCTAAAAAATTTATTTATTTTAAAATTAGTTTCTTCATCAAGTGGAAAAAAGTATCTATCTTGAGAATTATTAGATTTTCTATAGTCATCCTCAATTATAAGTTCGTATTGAAAAGATTGATCCTCCATTATTTTTATAAATGGTTTGAACTGATCTCTTTGAAGACCATCTTTGTAAAGCTCAGAGATTTTTGTATTTGAGGTTACGATTATTTTTATATCTTCTTTGAAGATTTGATCAAATAATTTTCCTAAAATCATAGCATCAACTATGTTGGTTACTTGAAATTCGTCAAAGTAAATTATGAATGCTTTTGATTTTAAATCTTTAACAAATTCATTAATAATATTTTCTTGACTACTACCTTTTCTTTCATGAACAAAATCATGGAAACTCAACATAAACTCATTAAAATGTAATCTTAATTTTTTATGATTTAATTGATCAAAAAAGAAATCTAAAATCATTGTTTTGCCTACACCAACATCACCATATAAATAAAATACTTTTTTAAAAGATTGGCTTTGAAAAATTTTTGATATTAATGATTGAAAATTACCCTCATAGTATTCTTGTAATTTTTTTACTAAATCTATCTGACTAGGATTAATTTCTAAATTTTGTTTTTTACAGTGAGATATAAATTCTTTTTCAAAAGATAGGGCCATTAACTTCTTTTAGTTTTAAAATCGATACCATACTCTGATCGTGGACCTTTTCGTAAACCAAACGGTCCTGGAATGAATATTGTCATTGGTTTTGTGCCTGGTTCTAAATCAACTCTATGAAAAGCATTTGCCGATCTAAAACCAATGTATCCTGGTTTTCTCCAAAATCTTCCATTTTTTGTTGTTTCCCAGTACCCTCCTCTTAAAATTATTGTGATATATGGGCATAAATGGTTATGCACCCCATCACCATGATCATTATCTAACATTTCATGGATTAATATATTAAATGGAAACCATTTAGGTCTATTTCTGAATATCACATAATATCTATTCATCCATGGTTTTGCTTCTTCAAATTTTGGGTGTGATGGTCCTCTGTCTAGAACTACTTTTTTTCTTCCGATCTTTTCTAAAAATTTCAAGATCATATTTAATTGTATTGTACGATAGAACCGTTTCTAACTACATACAAATTATTATTAAATATAAATGGTTCTGAAACAATATCTCCAGAAACTTTTTCTACGTTTAAAACTTTTCCTTCACTTAAATCAGCAATTATTATTTTTCCATCAGTGTTTGTTAAATACAAATTAGTATTACCTATCACAAAACCAACTGGTTCAATTTCTTTTCTTTTTTTAATTTTATAATTTTTAAAAAGATCTGTAATTCTAAGAATGTTGCCTTTGTTTTTTTCAACTACATGCAAATATCCATCATTAGAAACTGTAAAAATCAAATTACCAGTAATTATAGGAGTAATGTTAGAATTTAAATCATTTATCCAATTAACTACTCCTGTTTTAACATCTACTGAATAAAATTCATTTTTATTATTTGAAAAAAAGATAGATTTTCCATCTGATACTAATTTTGATATTTTAAAGTTATAAGTTTCATTGATGATGCTACTGCTTTGAGTTGGTAATTGCCAAGTGATTAATCCAGTTGCAATATCAACTGCTGTGATATCTCCAATTGAGTTGCTAAACACCACCATTTCATCAATTACAATTAATGAATATTTTGCATTTGATATTGTAAAAGAATCTTCTGTTTGTAAATTCCAACATTCAGATCCATCTTCAATTTTATAACATCTCAAAGTATTTTTATAATCAACTACAAAAATATTGTTTTTATAACTTTTGATATCTGAATTAAATGGATAGGTGTTATTTTTTGTCCAATTCAATTCACCTGTTTCAAGATTAATCGAATAATATTTAGCAATACTGTCTGTAACGAATATATTATTTTCTTTAATTGCAAAATTTAACTTGGGTCTTAATTTTTTTTCTGACTTGGTGTAATGATTTTTTTTCCATAAAACTTTTTTATTATTATCGTATCTAATAATTGTACCCTTTTTATCAAAGAAAATTAATCCATCTGATAGGAAAATTGGCTTGTAATTAAGATTATTTATTTCATCTAACTTTAAAAATTTAAAACTACCAATTTTTTCTAATTGACCCTCATAGCTTTGAGCACCGTAGTTGTTAGTATTATCTATTATTTTGTTGGTTGTTCTTAATCCAGATAAATCAAGTTTAACTTCTTGATTAAATTCAGATGCTTTTACTTCTTCCTCTGCAAATATTTTTTTTACATTTTCTTTTTCTGATAAATCTTTTTCCTTGTCTTTCCAAATTCTTGAATTTTCATTGAAAGAACAATTATTTAAAAGAAAAAATGTAATAAATAATGCTAATAGTCTAATCACTCAAATCTCTGTTTAATCTTTTCTCTGATTCTATTCTTATATCTGGATTTGGATTTTCTAAAGTCGTTATTTGTTGAAAAAATTCTTTTGCTTTTTGTTTTTGATCTTGAGCATAAAAATATTCGGCCATTAAGTATAATGCGTGCGATTTCCATACACTTTCTGAATTAATTAATGGATTTAGCATATTTAGTAAATCAGCTTCATTTGCCTGATCTGCATTAAATAGTCCCTTTTTATAGATAACTAAATTTTTAATTTCTTTATCTAGTGATGTTTCATCGATTATGACATCAAATAATTTATTAACCTCGTTTTGATCAGAAAGTAGATTGTTATCAATTATAAAATAAAGAGAGAGCGGAGAATAAGTTGGATCTTTTTGATTAATTATCTCCAATAATTTATTTAAAGTTGTCTCTTTAGCACTTTCAGAGTGATCAATAGTAATTGCATTAAAATTATCAGATATCTGTCTTTTTTTATCAGTTGTATATTTATCGTAACTGTAAACACCTATTACAACCAAAACTAAAACAATAACTGAAGAAATTAGAACCTTTTTATTATTAACAAAAAAATTCTTAATTTTTTCGTTTCTAGTATTTGCATTTATTATTGATAAATCTTCATCCATATCAAATCATGTTCCTTAGCACATATTGGAGAATTCCTCCATTTTTATAATACTCCAGCTCATTTTTAGTATCTATTCTAGATAAAGTCTTCACTTTTTTAATTTCTCCAGAGACATATTTGATCTCTATAACAACTTCATCAGAAGGATTTATGCCTTTTTCAATATCAACTACACTTATTAGTTCTGAACCAACTAAATTTAAACTTTTTCTGTTTTCTCCATCTTTAAATTGCAGTGGTAAAATTCCCATTCCAATTAAATTTGATCTATGAATTCTTTCAAAACTTTCAGCAATAACTGCTTTTACTCCTAAAAGTTTAGTTCCTTTAGCGGCCCAATCTCTCGAAGAGCCAGTTCCATATTCTTTACCACCTATTACTACTAAATCAGTTCCTCTTTTTTTATACTCAACAACTGCATCATAAACGGGCATTACTTTTTCTTCAGGATATAATTTTGTAAATCCACCCTCAGTTCCTGGTGCCATTTCATTTCTAATTCTAATATTAGCAAAAGTTCCTCTCATCATAACTTCATGATTTCCTCTTCTTGAGCCATAAGAATTATAATCTTTAGGTAAAATTTGATGTTCCATAAAATATTCTCCAGTTGGACTATCTTTTTGTATGCTTCCAGCTGGTGAAATGTGATCTGTTGTTATCATATCACCCAATATTAATAACGGTCTTGCATCTTTAATTTCTTTAAATCCTTCTGGCTCATCAGACAAACCTTCAAAGAATGGAGGTTTTTTTACATAAGTTGACCCTTCATCCCATTTGTAAATACTGCTTTTTTCAGTTTTAATTTGTTGCCATTGAGTAGGACCATCAGAAACGTTTGAGTATCTTTGAATAAACATATCAGCATTCAAAGATTGTTTTAAAGTATCTTCTATTTCTTGATTTGATGGCCAAATATCTTTTAAAAATATATCTTTCCCATCTTTACTTTTTCCAAGTGGATCTTTGTATAAATCAAACTCCATATGTCCTGCTATTGCGTAAGCAACCACCAATGGTGGAGAAGCTAAATAGTTTGCTTTAATATGTGGAGAAATTCTTCCTTCAAAATTTCTATTTCCTGATAGTACAGAAACGGCGTGAATATTTTCTTTTTGAATCGCTTCTACTATATTTTCAGGCAATGGTCCTGAGTTTCCAATACAAGTAGTGCATCCGTATCCAACTAAATTAAAACCTAATTGATCTAAATAAGTATTTAAACCAGCTTTTTCTAAATAGTCAGTCACTACTTGAGATCCAGGTGCTAATGATGTTTTAACCCATGGTTTAACTTCTAATCCATACTCAACAGCTTTTTTTGCAAGCAAACCTGCTCCAATTAAAACATTTGGATTTGAAGTATTGGTACATGAAGTTATAGCAGCAATTAAAATTGAACCATCTTGAATTTCATAATCAGTATTTGAAACTTTTGATATTGATTTTTTGTCTTTATTAGTTGCTTCAGATAAAACTCTTTTAAATGAAGTCGGTGCATCAGTTAACAAAACTTTATCTTGAGGTCTTTTTGGCCCAGAAATAGTTGGTACAACCGTAGACATGTCTAATGAAATTACATCAGTAAATTCTAAATCATTACTTGCCCATAACCCTTGTTCTTTCGCATATTTTTCAACTACTTCGACAGTGTGCTGATCTCTTCCTGAAAATTTTAGATATTTTAAAGTTTCATCATCTATTGGAAAAAAACCACAAGTAGCACCGTATTCTGGAGCCATATTTGCAATAGTTGCTCTATCTGCAAGAGTTAGATTTTTTAATCCATCTCCATAAAATTCTACAAATTTTCCAACAACACCTTTATCTCTTAACATTTTAACCACTGTTAAAACAAGATCTGTTGCCGTCGTACCTTCGGGCATTTTATTTTTAACTTCAAAACCAATCACTTCAGGTATCAACATAGATATAGGTTGGCCTAACATTCCTGCTTCTGCTTCAATACCTCCTACTCCCCAGCCTAAAACAGAAAGTCCATTAACCATCGTTGTATGGCTGTCTGTGCCAACAAGTGTATCTGGAAATATATATTTCTCACCTTTAAATTCTTCAGACCAAACTACTTTAGATAAGTATTCTAAATTTACCTGATGACAAATTCCTGTTCCTGGAGGGACAATTCTAAAATTATCAAAAGCTTGTTGTCCCCATTTTAAAAATGAATATCTCTCACCATTTCTATTGAATTCTATATCTACATTTTTTTCAAATGAATCTGCTTTTGCAGATTGATCAACTTGAACAGAATGATCAATTACAAGATCAACTGCTGATAATGGATTGATTGTATTTGGATCTTTATTTTTTTCTTTAACAGCTTCTCTCATTGCAGCTAGATCTGCAACAGCAGGAATTCCTGTATAATCTTGAAGCAAAACTCTAGCAGGTCTATATGCAATTTCAGTTTTTGATTTTTTTGACTCTAACCAATTTTTAATTGCTTCTATTTGAGATTTTGTAACACTCAAATCATCTTCGTATCTTAATAAATTTTCTAATAAAACTTTTAGAGATTTTGGAAGTTTATTAATTCCATCTAGCCCATTTTTTTCTGCTTCGCTTAATGAATAATAATTGTACTCTTTGTTATCAATGCTGATTTTTTTTAGTGAGTTGTAAGAATTTTTATTTCCTGGTGTCATATTTTATAAATAAAAAGTTATTATGCTTGTTAAAAGAAGCAGTGACATAGCATAATTAAAATAATTAATAAATTTCTGATTTGTCGCAAATTTCCTAAAGAATTTACCTAAAAATGTCCAAAGAGTTATGCTCGTTACTGAAACTAGTAAAGCCATAACAAGAATTTGAGTCGTATAACTCACAAATGTTTCTCCTGGGTTTATATAAGTAGATACAAGAATTATAGATGCAATTACACCTTTTGGATTTAGAAACTGAAAGATAAAAGTTTCATGAAATTTAATTGGATTTTTATTTTTATTTTCTTGATTTGATGGACCTGAAAAAGAAATTTTATAAGCTAAATAAATCAAAAATAGAGTTCCTAAATATTTTAATATTTCTTGAATTAAAGGATAAAGTTTAAATATATTTATCAAACCTAAAGCTAGGCATAATAATAAAAATGGAAAACCTAGGGTAACCCCGATTATATGTGGAAGTGTTCTAAATATACCAAAGTTAAAACCAGAATAAAAAGCTACAAAGTTATTAGGACCAGGTGTAAATGCAGCAACAATTCCAAATAAAGTTATCGAAAGAATTTCAGGATGCATTGCTAAGCAATTGGTAAACCATTCTCAGCTTTTTGTGATGGGTGCACAAGTGTAACTTTTCCTTCAGCATCAATTGCTCCTAAAACTAATACTTGTGAAACTACACCAGCAATATTTTTCTCAGGAAAATTACAAACTGCAATGACCTGCTTTCCTTTTAAATTCTCCTCATTATAGTAGTGAGTAATTTGAGCTGATGATTGTTTGATGCCAATTTCACTTCCAAAATCTACTTCAACTACTAAAGATGGTTTTCTAGCCTTTTCATTTTTTTTAACTGAAATTACAGTACCAATTCTAATATCTACTTTGTCAAAAATGTCATAGGTAATTTGCTCTTTAATCATAATATAATATAGTGTTTTAAGTTTATGAGTATAGATAACAATTTATATGAAAAATCAATCAAGATTTTAACTGACTTAATTGCATTTAAAACTATCTCAGGCCAAGATAATAGTAATTTGATTGATTATTGTGAAAACATTTTAAATAACATTGGAATAGATACTTTCAAAGTTTACGATGATGATAAAAAAAGAGTTAATCTTTTTGGAACTTTAAAAGCAAAAAATCAAAGCACAAAAAAACCAATCATCCTATCAGGACACACTGATGTGGTTCCAGTTTCTAAAGGTTGGAGCACTGATCCATTTGTTGCAACAATTAAAAATGATAAACTTTATGGAAGAGGTTCATGTGATATGAAAGGTTTTATTGCATGTACACTTGCTTATGCACCAATCTTTAAAGAAAGTAATTTAGATAGAGATTTGCATTTCTGTTACACATTTGATGAAGAGACTGCATGTATTGGCGCTCCTTTATTAATAGAGGAGTTGAAAAAAAGAGATATCAAAAATGGAATTTGTATAATTGGTGAACCAACTACAATGAAAATTATAGATGCTCACAAAGGTATGAATGAATACACAGTTCACTTTGGAGGACTAGCAGGACATAGTTCAAAACCGCATTTAGGAGTAAATGCTGCAGAATATGCAACTAGGTATGTTGGAAAACTTTTAGAAATAAGAGAACAACTAAAAAAAAGAGTTAAAGACAATAGTATTTTTGATCCTCCACATTCAACTTTATCAATTGGAGGCATTAAAGGCGGTATTGCTCATAATGTCATTGCAGACAAATGTATTGTTGAATGGGAAACAAGACCTGTTGCAAGAGAAGATGGAGAATTTGTAACAAATGAAATTGATAAATATGCAAATGAAGTACTCTTGCCAGAAATGAAAAAAGTGTTTCCAGATTCTTATATTAAAAAAGAAACAATTGGTGAAGTTGTTGGATTTAATAGATTGGACGAATCTGAGGCATGTGAATTTGTATCTAATATAACTGGAGATAATTCAAGAGAAGTAGTTTCTTTTGGAACAGAGGCTGGTTTATTTCAAGAACTAGGAATTAGTACAGTTGTTTGTGGACCTGGATCTATAGAACAAGCTCACAAAATTGATGAGTTCATAGAATTAAATGAAATGAAAAAATGCCTTAAATTTTTAGAAGGTGTAAAAGATAAATCAGTAAATTAACTCCAACCACCCACAGCTTTTACCTCTAAAAATTCTTCTAGTCCGTGTTCACCTGCTTCTCTACCAATACCAGAGTGTTTAAAACCTCCAAAGGGTGCATCAACTGCAATACCAGCTCCATTAACATCCACCATTCCAGATCTTAATTTTCTAGCAACTCTTTGAACTTTTTCAGAGTCTTGAGTTTGGATATAGTTTGTTAATCCATATGAAGTATCATTTGCAATTTTAATTGCCTCTTCCTCTGTTTCAAATGGGATAACAGATAGAACAGGTCCAAAAATTTCAGTTCTTGCAACATCCATATTGTTATTTACATCTGCAAAAACAGTTGGTTTAACAAAGTAACCTTTATCTAATCCGTCAGGTTTACCTGTTCCTCCAGCAACTAATTTTGCACCCTCATCAATACCTTTTTGGATCAAAGTTTGAATTTTATTGTATTGAGTCTCTGAAATAACAGGACCTATGTGTTCTCCTTCTTTTTTAGGATCACCCACCTCAAAGTTATCAGTATATTTTTTTAATCTCTCTATAGCATCGTCGTACATTGATTTTTCAACCAACATTCTTGTTGGAGCATTACAAGATTGTCCAGAATTTCTAAAACATCTTAATGCCCCTCTTTCAATTGCTTCTGGATCAGCATCTTTAAAAATAATATTTGCGCCTTTACCACCTAATTCTAAGCTTACTCTTTTAAAATCTTTAGCAGCATTTTGAGAAATCAAAGCTCCAGCTCTTGTTGAGCCTGTAAAAGAAATCATATTAATATCTGGATGACTTGTAAGAGCATCGCCTGTTGTTGCTCCATCACCATTAACTAAATTAAACACACCTTTTGGGAATTTTACTTCATCAATAATTTCAGCAAGTATCATTGATGAAAGTGGTGCTAATTCTGAAGGTTTTAAAACCATTGTACAACCTGCAGCAATTGCTGGCATTACTTTTAAACAAACTTGGTTCATTGGCCAGTTCCAGGGTGTTATTAATGCACAAACACCTTTCGGTTCATAAATTAATCTTTGATTTGGAGCGTGTTCACCTAATGGTTTTTCAAATTCGAAATTTTTTAAATATCTGATGAATGATTTAATATGACTTGCTCCTGTTCCTGCTTGTAATTTTGTAGCAAAATCTTTTGGCGCACCCATTTCAAGAGTTATAGCTTCTGCAATATCTGCCCATCTTTTTTTATAATTTTCATAGAGTTTTTCTAATAGTGCAATTCTTTCATCTTTAGAAGAAAAAGCCCAAGACTCGTATGCATCTTTTGCTGCACTAACTGCTAAATCAACATCTACTTTATTTCCTAAAGTAATTACAGCACAGTTTTCTTCTGTTGCTGGATCGATTACTTTAATTTCTTCAGCACTATTTGGTTTAACCCATGCTCCATTAATATAAAAATTTTTTTTGTCTAACATGATTTAAAATTATCCTTTCCTTATGATTTTGCAAATAAATTTGTTAATTCGTAAACTATTGTTGCAGCTGCAAGAGACGTAACTTCAGCATGATCATATGCTGGTGATACTTCTACTACATCAGCTGAAACTAAATTTAATCCAGACAACCCCCTCAATACATTTACCATTTCTCGTGAAGTCATTCCCGCAATTTCTGGTGTACCTGTACCAGGTGCAAAAGCTGGATCCAAAACATCAATATCTATAGATAGATAAAGTGGATTATCTCCTACTCTTTTTCTAATCCTTTCTGCAATTTTATCTGTTCCTTGAGTTTGAAATTCATCACAGTGAATTATTTTAAAACCAAAACTTTCATCATTTTTAATATCATCTCTACTATAAAGAGGTCCTCTTATTCCAACATGCATTGAAGCATCATCTAAAAATAAACCTTCTTCTCTTGCTCTTCTAAAAGGAGTTCCATGTGTATATGGTGCACCGAAATAAGTATCCCAAGTATCTAAATGAGCATCAAAATGAACTAAAGAAACTGGTCCTTTGTTTTTTTTATTAATTGCTCTTAATAACGGCACAGCAATTGTATGATCACCACCTAAACTAATTATTCCACCTACTTTATTTAATAGATCAGTTGCTCCTTCTTCTATTTGTTTAATAGCTTCATCAATACTAAATGGATTACACGAAATATCTCCGGCATCTGCAACTTGTTGAATTTTAAAAGGCTCCACATCATAACTTGGATGATAATTTGTTCTTAAATGTCTAGATGCTTGTCTTATACTCTGAGGACCAAATCTCGCTCCTGGTCTATAACTGGTTCCAGCATCAAACGGGACACCAACAATCGCTACATCACAGCTCTCGACATCTCTTAATTCTGGTAATCTTGCAAAAGTACTTGGACCAGCATATCGAGGTACTTTTGTTCCACTTAATGGTTGAATAGGATTTTTGTTTCTTTCTTTTGTCATTTTTTAATAATCTAAGATAATATTATCTAATCTAATTCGTCTATAATAAATTAATGAAAATTATTATTTTATTCATCTTAATATTTCAGTTTTCACAGGTAAATGCTGATGAAATATACAATCTAATCAAAATTCCGAACTTGGAAATCTATAAACTAAAAAATGAGAACAATATCCGTTATTTAAATGCAAAAGGAGATTTTAAAATAGGAGTAGATGACAACATTGCTTGCAATAAGACAAATCAAGAAAATCTTAATACAAAATTTCCAACAATTGAGAGAAATATTAAAAGATACAATTCTAAATTTCTTAAAAAAATAAATTTAAAATATGTTGTATTTTGTGAAGGTTTATTTATTTCGAACATCAATACTGGCGGAATACCAGATAATAAAAATAGAACTTTAATATTAGATATAAACTTTAACGAAAAATATTTTGAAAGAATGATTCATCATGAAATTTTTCATATGATTCAAAATAGTTATGAGGAAGATTTTAATGATCAAAAATTTTCTTTATTTAATAATTCTGATTTTGAATACGCTGAATGCTCAACTTGCTCAAATAGATTAAATTTAGATTTATATGAAAATACAAATGGTTTTTTAACAGAATACTCTAAATCTATTCCATCAGAAGATATGGCTGAAATCTTTTCTTTTTTAATGGTTAATAAAAATTTAATTGAAGAGAAAATCAAAAACGACCCTATATTAAACAAAAAGGTTAATTTTATTAAATTAAACATATCTAAAATCGATGAAAATATTTTATGATTAAAACAATTAAGGCATCAAAATCAGAAAAAATTTTATTTATTTTTTTAATTATTTTAACTGTTTCTGCTTTTTCATCTTTTTTTTTATTAAAAAATAAATGTCTATTTATAGACAATAACGATTTAAAAAAATTAAACTTTAAAAACCCAGATAATATTGCTGTAATGAATTTAGAATGTGGAAATGTAATTATTGAGTTATATCCTGACATTTCTCCAAAAGCTGTCGAAAGATTTAAAACGCTAATTGAAAAAAAAATGTATGATGGTTCGGCATTCTATAAAGTTGTTGAAAATACTTTAGTTCAAGCTGGCGATATTGAATTTGGAAACATTGATTATTTAGATTACTCAAAAATTGGAAGTGGCAAATCTGGATTGGGATCATTAAAATCAGAACTTAGTGATGATTTTGAATTTACTGAAGGTAGTGTTGGATTTGCAAGATCAAGAGAATTTGATACTGAGGATAGTGAGTTTTTTATGACGTTAAAAGAAATTCCAATTTATCAAGGGGAATACACTCCACTTGGAAAAGTGAAGTATGGACTGGAAATACTTAAGAAAATAAAAACAGGGAATAAAGCAATCTATGTACTTAGACCTGATTATATAAACACTTTTAGAATGTTAGAGACTAATTAACTAAAGGTTTTCCGGTTGAAAGAGTATATTTAATTCTATCTTGAGTTTGTTTGGTTTCTATCAATCTCATAAAAGAATCTAACTCTAACTTATAAAGATCATCTTCTGATAAAGTTTTATCTAAATTTGTATCACCGCCACTTAAAATATTTGCAAGTTCAATTCCAACATGCATTCCATGATCTAATATTATTTTATCATTATATAATTTCTCTAAAACTTTAATCATTTTTTCTTTCAAAGGTTTTCCAGATAAATTAAATTTACACTCTCCTGGAGGAACAAAATCGTTATTTTGATGAATAAGTTTTCTCGCCTCTTCAAAAAGACTATTTCTATTCATGATTTTTTTATCCTCAGGTTTTAAGTATTTTAAAGGCTCAGCTTCTACAGGAGAAGTTGCAGTTTTTGCGTATCCAATAATATCAAATACTTTTAAAGGAGCATAATCAGGATCAGATTTTGCTTCTTCCGTTTGTGACCACCTCCATAGCATTTCTTTACATCCGCCTCCAGCTGGCACCAATCCAACAATTGTCTCTACAAGACCAACCACAATATTTGTGTGTGATGCAACAAAGTTACTTTGAACCAAAACTTCAAAACCACCACCTAAAGTAAGACCGGAAGGTGCAGACACTACCGGGTACTTAGAATATTTTAATGTTTTGCATGTATCCTGGAAGTATTTGATAAATTTTTCTATAGATTTGAAATCACCCTTGTCTGCAAAATTCATCGTATAACTCAAATTCACACCTGCAGAAAATTGCATGCTTTCATTCATAACAATAAGTGGTTTGTCAGTTGCATTTTTTAATGCATCCATCGAATCATAATCTAATGCACAAGCTTTTGTGGTAAATTCAACAATATTAAAATCTTTAAAACGGTAAATTTCAGCAGAATTATTTTTATCTACTTTTATTGCTGTTGGTCTTATTTTTCCTAATGTTTCAATATCAGTGTAAAGCTGTCTTTCTCCATAAAAGTTTTCATCTTTTGATTTTGATAAATTTTCTAAAAATTTATTATTTTCAAAATTATCTATTCTTGAAAAAAAATTTTCTACTCCAATTGATTTTAACATTTCAAAAGGACCCATTGCCCAATTGAAACCAAGTCTCATTGCCTCATCTATATCGTTGAACTTATCTGTAATTCCTGGAACTAAAGACGATGCGTATTTTATTATTTTAGAAATTACTTCCCAAGCATATTCTCCATATTTATCTTTACGATTAATTAAATTATTAATATCTACAGTCTCAACTCCTAAATCTATTTTTTTTGAGGTTGTGTATTCACCTGTTTCTAAATCGATAGCTTCTAATACTTTTTGGTTTCCACTTTTATTCATTCTGTAAAAACCACCTTTTCCTTTTCGTCCAGTGTAGCCAGTATCAATCAATTTTTTTACTAACGGAATTTCTTTTGCAACAATTTGAAATTCGTCATTATCAGAAAGTTCTTTAATAAAGCTTTTTAAAACATCAGCCATCAAATCAATTCCAATTAGGTCGTATAATCCAAAAACTCCTGTTTTAGGTATGCCCATTGGTCTTCCAAAGACTGCATCAGCTTCTTCAATTGATAATTTCATTCTAAATGCTTCTGTCATTGCTACCTGCATTGCATAAACACCTATTCTATTTCCTAAAAAACCAGGAGTGTCATTACAAACAATAGCTCCTTTACCTAATTCAATTTCACAAAATTTTTTAAGAGAATTAATTTTATTTAAATCATTATTTTCGTTTTTTACAATTTCAAGTAACCCCATGTATCTAACTGGATTAAAGAAATGAGTAATGCAAAAATCTTTTTTTTCTTCTTCAGTTAATTTTTCTGATAAAACTTTAATTGGGATAGATGATGTGTTTGATGAAACAATTGCTCCTTGTTTTCTATTCTTAAATATTTTTTCATAGATATTGTGTTTAATATCAATTCTTTCAACAACAGCCTCGACAACCCAATCAGCTTCTTTTACGACATCAAAATTATCATTAATATTTCCAACTTTAATATTTTCAATTTTGGTTTTATCTAAAAGTAATGGAGGTCTTGATTTGTGAATTCTGTCTCTAGCTTTTTCAGATATTTCTGTTGTTAAATCTAAAAGAGTAACTGGTACATTTGCGTTACAAAGGTGTGCTGCAATTCCACTACCCATCGTACCAGATCCTATAACAACTACTTTTTTTATATCCATAATCAGCAAACTTTTATTGAATTAATCAAAAACTTGAAATAAGACAAATTTCCTGATTAATTAAATTGATAAGCTATATAAATTAACACAATATTAAAGAGAAAAATGTACAATTCAGTAATAGCTGGTTACTCCAGATCACCTTTTGCAATGGCAAATAAAGGAAAATTAATAGATGTAAAACCGGTTAATTTACTAGCTGAAGTAATTAAAAAACTTGTTTCACAATCAAAAATTAATCCAAAAGAAATTGATGATGTTGTTGTTGGCTGCGCTTTTCAGGTTGGTGAACAATGTTTTAATATTGGAAGATTAGTAACTTTTTTATCAGATCTAGATATGAGAGTTCCTGGCATGTCTGTAGATAGATGGTGTGGATCTTCAATGGAGGCAATTCATATAGCAGCAGGAAAAATAGCAATGGGATCAGGTAAGATATTTATTTGTGGAGGTGTTGAAAGCATGACAAGAGTTAGAACTGGCTTTGATCCTTTACCCTACCCATATTCTGATGAAGCAAAACAAAATCCACATTTATATTTATCAATGGGAATTACTGCTGAGAATGTTGCAAAAAAATACAATATTTCAAGAACAGAGCAACAAGAGTTCTCATTAGAAAGTCATAGAAAAGCAAATAAAGCACAACAAAAAGATAAATTTAAAAGTGAAATTACTAAGATAGGTGATTGTGAAACTGACGAAAATATTAGACCCAACAGTACAATGGAAAAACTAGATAGTTTAAAGTTGGTATTTGATCAAAATGGAACTGTCACGGCTGCAACTTCATCTCCCCTAACTGATGGAGCTGCTGCAACTCTAATATGTGAAGAAAACTTTGCTAAGGAAAATGGTTTAGAAATTCTTGGGAGAATAAAATCAACTGCTGTTGAAGGATGTGATCCAAACTATATGGGGTTAGGACCAATTTCGGCGACCAAAAAAGCTCTGGAAAGAGCTAAACTTTCAATAAAAGACATTGATATTGTGGAGCTAAATGAAGCTTTCGCATCTCAATCACTAGCTTGTATTAAAGATTTAGAAATAGATATTAATAAAGTAAATTTAGATGGTGGTGCAATTGCTTTAGGGCATCCATTAGGTGCAACGGGTGCGAGGATAACAGGAAAAGCTGCACAACTTTTGAAAAGAGAAAATAAAAAGTACGCTCTTGCTACTCAATGTATTGGCTTAGGAATGGGAATTGCAACAATAATAGAAGCAGTTTAATTATCTATTAATTCCTCTTAATCTCTCAGATCTTCTTCTTAATAATTCTGCACTAATCAAGATTAAAGTCGAAAGAATAATTAAACATGTTGCAACAGCAAGAATTGTTGGACTTAACTGTTCTCTAAGACCTGTCCACATTTGAACTGGAATTGTAGTATTTTCTAAACCAGCAAGAAATAAAACTACAACCACTTCATCAAATGAAGTTACAAATGCAAATAAACCTCCTGAAATTACACCTGGTAATATCAATGGAAGAGTAATTTTCATAAAAGTATTTACAGGATTACTACCTAAACTAGCAGCAGCTCTTGTTACACTATGATCAAATCCTGATAGGGTTGCAGTTACCGTGATTACAACAAATGGAGTTCCTAGTATTATATGAGCAAAAACTATTCCTGTATGCGTTGCTGCTAAGCCAACTTTTGCCATGAAAAAAAATATTGCAACGCCTGATATAATTAATGGAACAATCATTGGAGAAATAAGAGTAGCCATTATAATTCCTTTATAAGGCATGTGCCTACTACTCAAACCTAGTGCTGCCAAGGTTCCAAGAATTATTGAACCAATAGTTGCAAATATAGCAATTATAAAACTATTTTTTGCAGCTAACCCCCATGGGTTTTTAGTTCCATAAATCATATCTTTATACCATCTCAAAGAAAACGCATCTGGATCAAGATTTTTCATTCCCTCAGAGAAAACTAAAAATTCTTCTGCATTAAATGACAATGGAAATATTACAAACAAAGGTGCGATTAAAAAGAAAAATACAAAAGCACAAATGGCTAAATAAAAATAATGCCAAATTCTATAACGTGTTTCTGTATAACTTGGTAATGCCATAATTATCCTAACTTAATATTATCTACTCCAACTAATTTGTTATAAATCCAGTAAATTACTAAAACTCCAGTTAACAACATTAAACCCATTGCAGATGCAAAACTCCAATCCAAAGTTTGCTTCATATGAAATGCAATCTGGTTACTTATCAATGTTCCAGAAGCACCTCCTACCAATGCTGGAGTAATGTAATATCCAATTGCTAATATAAATACTAACAAACATCCGGCTCCTATACCTGGAATAGTTAAAGGGAAATATACTTTCCAAAATGCAACAAAAGGAGTTCCTCCTAAAGATTTTCCTGCTCTCATTAAGCTTGGTGAGATCGTTTTCATCACACTGTAAAGTGGAAGAACCATAAATGGTAACAGTATCTGTGTCATCGCCACATAAGTTCCAACTTTATTGTACATCATTTCTGGCCTGTTATCGTCTGCAACTAATCCTATCATGACAAAGAAATCATTAACGACTCCCTGTTGTTGTAACAAAATCATCCAACTAGCTGTCCTAACTAAAAGTGATGTCCAAAATGGAAGAAGAACACAAATCATCAATAAATTTGAGTACTTCATAGGTAATGTAGCTAATAAATGAGCTATAGGATATCCCATTAAAAAACAAAATAAAGTTACAAAGAATGCAATTTCGAGTGTTCTCAGCCACAAAATTCTATGAATTCTTCTATCTTCATCAACTTGGGCAATGCTTCCATCTGGTGCATAATACATATCCATACCTTTAAGATATTTAGCTAATGTATAAGGCGGTGCAGTTCTCTTTATAGCTTGCCAATATTCAACTTTGCCCCAATTTTTGTGTACCTTCATCATCTGTTCTTTGATGCTAGCACTTTCATCTATTTTTTTTCTTTTAATATTTCTGAACAATCTTTTAGTTGTTGAATTAAAACCATTTTTTTCTTTATTTAATCTTTGACCAAGTTTTCCGTGTTCTTGTTTTTCAACAAGTGCCTTGTAGTCATAATAAAAACCAGCAAAAACTTCTTCTGATGGTAATTCTTTTCCATCCCATTTCTCCATTTCCTTAAACGTTTTAGGAAGCATGTTGGTTATCATTTTGTCATCAATACTTCTCGTAAACATTTCTCCGATTGGAAAAATATAAGTGATAACTAAAAATAATAATAATGGAGCTACAAGAACAAAGGCTTTGATTTTGTTCTTTCTCTCAGCTTTTTTTAAGCTTACTTCAAGTGGTATACCGTCAGTAGTTAATATTTTATTTTCTGAGCTCATAAAAAAAGGGCGGTTATAAAACCGCCCTTAAATATTATATAATTTTTAAATTAAAAACTAGTTTTAATTTAAACCTGCTTTCATTGCTTCCCATTTTTCACCAATCTCTGTTCCATAATCAGCCCAGAAGAACGGGTCTACTAAAAAGTAATTTTTAGTATTTTGTGGAGAAGTAGGCATTTGAGGCATCATTTCTGTTTTACCATCTTTGTACCATGGCTCACCAGCTTTGATTATTTCAAGAGAAGATTTTCTCCATGGAGCGTATGCAATGTACTTCGCGCTACCTGCTAACATCTCAGTGTTAGTCATCATCGCTAAAGCTTTCATAGCATTCTCTTGGTCTGGACCACCATCAACAAGTGCGAAATATTCATAGTCTAAACCTTGACCATCCCATACTTGTTTAATTGGAGCACCTTCACCAACTTCAGCGTTGAAGAATCTTCCATTCCAACCTGTTGCCATTACAACTTCACCTGCAACTAATAATTCAGGTGGTTGTGCACCAGCAGACCAGAATACACATCCTCCATTTGGATCTTCACAAAGTTCTTTAACTTTGTTCATAGCTCTGTCGATGTATCCATCTTTTTCTTCCATAAATCTATAAAGTCTGTCACCACCTTTACCCATTTTAACTCCATCAGCAGCTAAAGCGATTTCAAGGTTAGTTAAAGCACTTTTGTAGATAGCTCTTTTTCCAGGAAACTTTTTAGTATCAAAAAAGTCTTTGATAGTTTTAGGCTCTTTACCATCAAATGCTCTAGTATCGAACGCATAATTCCAAGAATATAAGATGTTTCCTACAGCACATTCACTTGGCATTCCTGTGAAGAAGTCTTCACTTGCAGGAGTTCCATCTGGTGCAGCTGGGAAGTCTTTGTCAAAATCAAATTTAACAAATAAACCTTCATCACATCCGTTAATTGTATCAAATGCAAATAAGTCTATGATATCCCAAGTGATAGCACCTGCTTCTTTTTGTGCTTTAATTTCTGATAAACCACCAGAATAGTCAACCCAGTTGATATCTATTCCAAGTGCCTTAGCAGTTGGATCACCATACCCTAACTTTTGAGACTCTGTATAAGCTCCACCCCAAGATGCAACTGTTACTGCAAATGCTGATGAAGTTATTGAAAGAGCAAAAGAAAGAGCAAGTAATAATTTACTTAATTTTTTCATTATTCCTCCGTTTAAACGTTAATATAAATTAATTTATATAATTAAAGTACACCAAAATGAGTTAGTGAAGTCAACAGCTCATTTTATCTTGTAAAGATTTGTATTTTTTGTTGAAACTATTTAGGATCTAAAGCTCTAGCATCAACACTGTTCCAGCCAATGTTAATATCCTCACTAACTTTAAGCTCTAGATTCGAAGTACTATTTGGAACTTTTAAAATAAATTCTGAACTTCCAAGAAGATTTAATCTAACTCTGGTATGATCTCCATGATAAATTACTTCCTCAATTTTTCCAGTAAACATATTATCCATTTTATCAGCAGGATTTATTAATGCTCTCTCTGGTCTTAGAGATACTGTAGTTTTTTCACCTTTAGATTTTACTGAAATAGGATTAGCTAAGATTTCTGCATTACCTAATTTAACTTTACATGTATCCTTATCAATATCAGATACCTCACCATTAAATGTATTATTTTCACCTATAAACTCTGCAACGAAAGAGTTAACAGGTTTTTCATATAGTTCTGCTGGATCAGATAACTGTTGAACTTTACCATCATTAAATACAGCTATTCTATTTGACATAGTAAGAGCTTCACTTTGATCATGAGTTACATAGACAACAGTGACACCAATGCTTTCATGAATATGTTTAATTTCATACTGCATGCTCTCTCTTAAATTTTTATCTAATGCACCAAGTGGCTCATCCATTAAAACAACAGCTGGATCAAATACTAGTGCTCTTGCAACAGCAACCCTTTGTTGTTGTCCTCCAGAAAGTTGTGCTGGCATTCTAGATTCAAATCCATTTAAAGAAACCATCGATAAAGCTTTATCTACCTTTTTATCAATTTCATCTTTTTCAACTTTTCTTACTCTTAAAGGAAACGCTAAATTTTCGTAAACTGTCATGTGAGGAAACAGTGCATAATTTTGGAACACCATTCCAATTCCTCTTTTGTGAGGTGGAATGTTTGAAATAATATTTCCATCTAATAAAATTTCTCCATTAGTTGGAGTTTCAAATCCAGCTAACATCATTAAACAAGTTGTTTTACCTGAGCCAGATGGTCCAAGCATCGTTATAAATTCACCTTCAGCAATATCTAATTGAAGATCTTTAACGACAAGTACTTTGCCGTCATAACTTTTATCTACTTTATCAAATTTTACGAATTCAGGATTTTTAGACATAAATTTGATTATTAAGCATTTGTGAAAGTAGATTTCAATAGTAAATTAACTCTTGATATGAAGCTCTTTTGAAAAATTACAAAATAACTCTGAACCATTTTCTGTAACCCTAATAGCCTCGGAAGCCTCAACACCCCAATCACCAAATTGCATCACAGCAATCATATGAAAACAAACATTAGGCTCAAGAACTGTCTTGTCTCCTTTATATATATTAAGAGTATGTTCTCCCCAATCAGGAGGGTAACCTATTCCTATTGAATAACCAGTTCTTGATCTTTTTTCGATACCGTATTTATCTAGTATTTTCCAAAAAGCTTGAGCAACATCATCTACCGTATTTCCTGCTTTAATTGCGCTAATACCAGAATTTAAAGCTTCAATAGTTTTATTCATCGTATCAATTTTTTGTTGATTTGGCTCTCCAAGTAATACTGTTCTAGCCATTGGCGCATGATATCTCTTATAGGTTCCAGAGAGCTCAATGATTGTTGCCTCTCCTTTCACAAATTTATCTTGAGTTGCCGTTAAATGAGAAGCTGAAGTCCCTTTTCCTGTTGGTAGCAATGTTGCAATACTTGCATATTCGCCACCAAATTCCTCTGTCCCATAAAAAAGTGCTTTTTGAATTTCACCAACTGCATCACACTGACGAACTCCTGGATTTATTACTTCCATTGCAGTTTTCATCGCGCTTTCAGAAATTTTAGCAGCAGATTTCATATAGTTTATTTCTGCATCCGATTTTGTAAATCTTGCCCAGTTCACTAATCGATCACTGTCTTTTAATTTGGCATTTGGCAAACCTTGTTTTATTTTTTCATAACAAAAAGCTGTAAAATAGTGAGCATCCATCTCTAACCCAATTGATAGATTATCCCATTTTCTCTCTTTAATTATTTCAACCAATCTATCGTAAGGATGTTTTGGCCAAGTATGAATGTACTCTTCATCATAAACTAAAATATTTTCATCTTTTAAATAAGTTTTTATATAAGCCCCACCTGCATCTTGAGCTCTTACGAAACATAATGGCTCATCAGCATTTACATGAACAATTGCGCATTGGGCATAATAAAAAGACCAAGCATCATAACCAGTAAGATAATATAAATTATTAGTGTCATGAGAAATTAAAAGTTCGATGCCTTTTTCTTGCATCATTTTTTGAACTTTTTTTAATCTTTGTTTGTATTCTTCTTTAGTAAATGACATTAGTTTGCCTCAAATAGTTTTCCAAATCCCTCAACAGAGTTATTTTTATTTATTTTTACTAGTGTATCCCAAATTAATGCTTGATTACTAGATAAAACTATTGTGTTCAATTTTTTTTCAAGTTTTTCAATAATGGGTAATACAGGTAGTGCTGTACACGAAACAAACAAAGCTTCTGCCCCGTTTAAATCAATTTTAGATAATACTGCATACAAATAATCTTGATCTACTTTGCCAATGTCATAATCAGCTTCAATATCAAAGTAAGAATTAGAAGTAATTTCAAATCCTTCATTTTGAAAATATTCTAAAACATCATCATTTAGTTTTTTACTATAAGGTGTGAACAAAGAAATTTTACTTATATTTAACGTTTTTAAAGCTTTAATTGCTGCAGTGCTAGGCGTTGTAACATCAGCCATTGGTTTTGCTGCTTTTACTTTTTGTTCAATTGAATTATATCCAGCTGCAATGGTCCCAGAGGTACAGCCATAAACAACACAATCAATATCTTGATCTGGTAAAATATCTTTTGCAACCTCAGTTACTTTATTTGACATTTTAATCAGATTTTCTCGAGTTAATGGATTGTAACACTCAATACGATTAACAAAAAAATCAATTTCCCTGTCTTTTATGACATTAATGAAATCTCTCTCAATCATAAAATCACTTGCAAGAGCTATTAAACCAACTCTTGGATTTGATTTACTAATGTATTTTGGATCTATTTTTGTTGAATTCATATTTTAAAAGATGAATATATCAGAAGTTCTTTAATAATCATTAATATTAAATTAACGACATGAATTTAAAAGATACCTTCATTGCATCACTGGTCCCCATATTTTTAGGCTTTGGTTTTGTCATTGCAAAACCAGCCTTCGATTCTTTTCCACCAATTTTATTAATGGGTTTAAGATTTATCTTTGCGGCATCAATTTTAGTCTGGTGGTTTCCAATACCAAGAGGATATTTATTAAAAATATTCATAGCGTCTTTAATAGCTAATACTTTGCAGTACAGTATTACTTACTCTGGGTTAGATTTGATTGATGCATCTGCTGCCGTTTTATTAGTTCAAACAGAAGTACCATTTGGAGTAATTTTTGCTTACTTTATGCTTAAAGAGAAACCAACAGTTAGAGCATTAATTGGTATTGGTATAGCGTTTATAGGTGTTTATGTTTTAACTGGCTCACCAAATTTAGACGGAAAAATTATTGGTATTGGATTGACTATACTGGGCTCTGCTATTTGGGCCCTTGGGCAAGTAATGGTGAAACCTTTAAGTAAAGAAATTAACCCATTAGCTTTAGTTGCTTGGATGGCATTATTTTCTGGTCCAATTTTAATATTATTATCAGCAATCATAGATGGAAATACTATTGAATATTTTGCTAACGCAGAAATTAATCATTGGATAATTGCAATTTATATTGGTTTTATAATGCAGCCAGTTACTTATGGTTGCTTCTATTATGTCATAAAAAATAATCCAATTTATAAAGTTCTACCTATTGTAACCATGGGAATTCCTCCAACAGGATTATTGGCTGCAATTTTTCTTTTAGGAGAAGAGCCGACAAAAGAACTATTCATTGGTGGATCAATAATAATAGTTGGCGTCATATTAATTGTTTTTACAAAAAATAAAAAAGAAGAGGTAAAATAATGAAGATAGGTTTTATAGGTCTAGGAAATGTAGGTGCTAAACTTGCAGGAAGTTTACTGAGAAATGGATTTGACTTAACAGTAAGAGACGTAGACCAAAATTTAACAGATCAATTTAAAAATTTAGGTGCAAAAGTTGCAAACTCTGGAAAAGAACTTGCAGAACAAGTTGATCTTATAATTACTTCTTTACCATCACTAAAAGTAAGTGCAGAAGTTATGGAAGCTGAAGATGGAGTGCTTGAAGGCCTTTCTGAAAATAAAATCTGGCTTGAAATGAGTACTACGGATGAGGCTGAGGTAAAGAGAATTGGAGAAAAAGTAATTGAGAAAAATGCCATACCTTTAGATGGTCCTGTAAGTGGTGGTTGTCATAGAGCTGCAACAGGAAATATTGCAATTTTTGTAGGTGGTGAGAGAAAAGCATTTGAAAAAATATTACCTGTCTTAACAGTCATGGGAAGAAAAGTATTACATACTGGTGAACTAGGTACAGCAAGTACTCTTAAAGTAATTACAAATTATTTAGCTTCAGTGCACCTAGTTGCCTTAGGAGAAGCTTGGACGGTTGCTAAAAAATCTAACCTAGATCTTGAAAAAACATTCAAAGGAATTGCTGCATCATCAGGAAATTCATTTGTTCACGAAACAGAAAGCCAGGTAATCTTAAATGGTTCTTATAATATAAATTTTACAATGGATTTAGTTTTAAAAGACACAGGTTTATTTGATGATTTGGCAAAAAAGTTAAATGCCCCACTGGAATTATCTCCAAAAGTTGTTGGAATATTTAAAGATGGACAAAAAAAATATGGATCTAGAGCGTGGTCTTCTATGATTGTAAAAAGGATGGAAGATTTAAACAATATTGATTTTAGAGCCAAAGGTTTCCCAGAAGAATTAGTTGATAATGAGCCTGAGGAAAAAGGATATGAAATCTAAATAGTATGCTAAAATAGGATTATGTTAGATAAAAGAAAATTTTATATTGATGGTGAATGGGTAGATCCAATTAGGAAAAATGACTTTGATGTTATCAATCCATGTAATGAAGATCCTTGCGCAGTAATTTCTCTAGGATCCACCGAAGATACAAATAGAGCTGTAAAAGCTGCAAAAACAGCATTTGAAACTTGGAAAGAAACCTCAAAAGAGGAACGAATTAAATTATTAGAAAAATTATTAGCTATTTATAAAAAAAGATTTAATGAAATGGCAGAAGCTATTTCATTGGAAATGGGTGCTCCAATGGATTGGTCGACTGATGTTCAAACTGCATCAGGAAGAGATCATTTAGAGGATTTTATATTAAGACTTAAAAATTTTAACTTCGAAGAAAATTTTGATGAAAAATCAAATAACCATATTTGTTATGAACCAATTGGAGTTTGTGGATTAATAACTCCTTGGAATTGGCCAATAAATCAAATCGCTCTTAAAGTTGCTCCAGCATTTGCAACTGGTTGTACAATGATTTTAAAACCCTCAGAAATTGCTCCTATATCAGGAATGTTATTTGCTGAAATGATTGATGAAGCTGGTTTTCCAAAAGGAGTTTTTAATTTAGTAAATGGCGATGGAGCTGGGGTTGGAACAGACATTTCGAGTCATCCAGATATTGATATGGTCTCTTTTACAGGCTCAACAAGAGCTGGAAAGTTAATTTCTAAAAATGCTGCTGATACAATTAAAAGAGTTTGTCTTGAGCTAGGTGGTAAAGGAGGAAATATTGTTTTTGCCGACAGTTATAAAGATGCAGTGAGAGATGGTATCCGAAATGTAATGAGTAATTCAGGACAATCTTGTGATGCGCCTACAAGAATGTTGGTTGAAAAATCTATTTATGAAAGAGCAGTAAAAGAAGCTGTTGATGAAGCAAACAAAATTAAAGTAGATCAAGCAACTAAAAAAGGAGATCACATTGGCCCTGTAATTTCAAAAGTTCAGTACGATAAAATTATAAATCTTATTGAAAGTGGAATTTCTGAGGGAGCAACTTTAGCAGCAGGAGGGCCAGAATTACCAAACGGTTTAAACAAAGGATATTTTATCAAACCAACTATATTCACAGATGTTACTAACGAGATGAGAATTGCAAAGGAAGAAATCTTTGGGCCTGTTTTATCAATTATTCCGTTTGATACTGAAGATGAAGCAGTGAAAATTGTAAACGATACTTCTTATGGTTTAGGAAATTATCTTCAAACTGATGATAAAGAAAAAGCACATAGAGTTGCAAAAAAATTAAGATCAGGATGTGTTTACATAAACGGTAATGCGGCTGATGTTGGAACTCCTTTTGGTGGTTACAGACAATCTGGAAATGGTAGAGAAGGAGGAGTTTGGGGATTGGAAGAATTTTTAGAGGTAAAAAACGTAACTGGTTGGAATTAATTTGAATTTCTCAAATACCTTAATCTTCCAATAATTTCATCACGATCCATGTAATATCCTTGAAGGTGCCTATGACCTGAATTTGGATCAAATTCAGTTCTCCCATGAAGCAACCTTCTATTGTTGAAAGTAAATATATCTCCTGGCCCTAATCTAAATTTAATTTGAAATTTATCATCGTGTAATAAATTTCCAAATCGATGATGAGCTTTGTAAACTTTGTCCATTAAATCAGGATGGCAATCTAGAGCATCCATAGTTGCAACACTAAATCTAATGTCATGATAATCATTATCTTTAGTTAAAGAAATCGCAGGCGCATAATAACTCCTAACAGACTCTTGAGTGTAATCCATATCTCTAAATTTAAGGTGAACATTAACTAATGTATCAAAAATTTCTTTTTCATTTTTTCTTAAATAATCTGCAACTGCAAATCCATCTACAGCTGAAGAATCTCCACCATTTGCAGAATTAACCAAACAGTGAAGAAATTGATAACCTGGAGGTGTTTCAAACCAAGGTAAGTCCATATGATTTCTAAGAGCATGAGCTGTGTAAGCAGAATTATTTGGTTTTGGAATATTGATTACCTCAAATGGAGTTTTAAAAAAAGTTTCTCTAGTATGACTGATTCTATTTAAAACTTTAAATCCAGAGTTCTCATCTGTCGGTGCATTTTTTACAATTGCAATTCCAGTATGATGCAAAAGTTCCAACCATTTTATCAAGCCCTCATCTGAATTAATGATTTCATCATGATCAATTTCTACAGATTTTAGTTCATCTTGGAGAGAGTTATCCCAAAGCTTATAGGGTGATTTGTATTCTAAATTGTTTTTAATTGTATAACAATTATCTCTCAACCATTTTTGATCATAACAACTAACATGATCTCCCTCACTCCACTCAATTTGAAGTTTGCCTTCATCATTCAGAGAATATTTTTTAGGATTTATGTCTTTAGATACTTTGAGAATATTAAACATTCTGTGACGAGAATCTTTGTCGTGTGCTGTAGGGCAATTATCTCTCAACCATAAATAATTAAACTTACTTTTTTTTCCATCGCTCCAATAAACTTCTAAATTAGTAGAATTTTTAGTTATATTTTCAATTTTATAATTTTGTTCCATTAGCTTTTATAATTTGAATTTTCACGATCTAATTTTCTTAATAATGCAGCCCACTCTGTTTTTCCATCATAATTATAATCATCTGAACTGCTCATATTGTCCCAAAAATAAGCAGCTTTCTGTTTATCTATTTCATGTTTGCTTAATCCCATAGATAAATTTTTAACCTGAACAGTGCATGCTTGTTCTAAATAGTAAGCTCTAAAAAATGCTTCTGCAGCAGTTTTACCCACTGTGTAGTATCCATGATTTCTTGTAATTAAAATATCGTGCTTACCTATAAGATTTTCAAATTTTTTTCCAAAATCTTTATCTTCAACAAATTCATAATCAATGTATCCAATTAAATGATTTAAATAGACTGCTGCTTGTGAAAGGCACATCAAACCTTCTTTTGTCCCTCCAACTGCCATAACATCGTTAGCGTGTCCGTGAACATAAAAGTTAACATCAGGACGTGAATTAAATATCCATTGTGCAAGATTAATACAACCATCATTTAACCATGGTCCATCTGAATTTATTTTTCTTCCATATTTATCAATCTTAACTAAAGATGACGCTGTAATCTCTTCATAAAACATTCCATAAGGATGAACAAAAGAAAAATCTTTATCTTCCGCTGATCTCGCTCCCGCACATTGATTAGCTAAATCAGTCATCCCATACATGTGTAAAATTCTATAAAGTGCTGATAGTTCACATCGAACAGCATGATCTGATTTGCTCATAAATTAAATGATTATTTAAATGACTAACAAAATCAAACAAAATCGAATTTGGAAAAATCAATTAAAAGTTGTATAGAAATTGTTTTACATTTTGCGCCATGAACTGTTAGAACTTAATTGATGTCAAAAATCGAAATCAACAACGTTTATAAAATCTTTGGTAATAATCCAAAATCAGTACTTCCAATGGTCAAGGAAGGTTCAACTAAAGATGAAATATTAGAAAAGACTGGGCACACAGTTGGATTAGATAATGTCTCTCTTAAAATTGAGGAAGGCGAAACTTTTGTTTGCATGGGTCTTTCAGGATCAGGAAAATCTACATTAATTAGACATTTAAATAGACTTATAGATCCAACTGATGGGGAAATTTTGGTCGAGGGCACAAATGTGATGTCGCTTGATAAAGAAAAACTGATTGAGTTTAGAAGACATAAAATGAGTATGGTCTTCCAAAGGTTTGGTTTATTCCCACATAAAACAGTTTTACAAAATGTTGGTTATGGTTTGGAAATGCAAGGTAAAGCAGAAGATGAGAGAAACAAAATCTCAATGGAAAAAATTGATGCTGTTGGATTAAATGGATTTGAAAATCAATATCCAAATCAATTATCCGGTGGAATGCAACAGCGTGTTGGTTTAGCAAGAGCGCTAGCAACAGACACAGACATAATGTTGATGGATGAAGCTTTCAGTGCTCTAGATCCACTTATAAGAAGTGATATGCAAAAACAACTTATTGATCTTCAATCAGAATTAAAAAAAACAATTGTATTTATTACTCATGATCTTGATGAGTCATTAAGATTAGGTGACCATATTGGAATTTTAAATTCAGGGAAATTAGTACAAGTTGGAACTCCAGAAGAAATTATAATGAACCCTGCAGATGATTACGTAAAAGCTTTTGTTAAAGATGTTAATAGAGCAAAAGTGATCAAAGCAAAAATAATTATGAAAAATTTAAATGAGTCTGAAAATATAGATAAATCAAACGTTATTAAAGTAAATGAAGATCAATTTATTGAAGAATTTTTACCTCAAATAGTTTGTACAGACTCAAATTGTGAAGTAGTTGATAAAAATGGTAATATTAAGGGTTATATTACTAATCAAGAATTACAGTCTTCTTTAATTAAATCTTAAAATAATATTATTTAGCAAACCTTTTATATTTTGGAAGTTTGTCATTGATTTGATAAAAATCTGACTTTGAACCTACAAATATATTTCTAAAAGTTTTTATTCTTGTTTTACCGTCAAACATTCCTGCAGAAATTGAAACATTGTCAGATTTATCAACTTTAAAAAATATACTTGCTCCACATTTATTACAAAAACCTCTCTTGGAATTCTTAGATGACTTAAACCATTTCAAAGTAGTTTTGTTTAAAAATTTAAGTTCTTTATCTTTAATATTCGTATAAGCTCCAAATACGCCATGAGTTTTTCTGCATTGCACACAATGGCAATTAGATACACTTCTTAGTTTACTAAGTGTTTTAAACTTTACACCTTTGCATAAACAACTAGCTGTTAATACTTTTTTCATAAAAACTTTATTATATGATATTAATATTAATTTAAAAAATTAAATGTCTGTTTTTCTTAAAAGCTTCACAATCACAAATAACTGGGTTGATTATAACAACCATTTGAACATGGCCTATTATGTTTTAATATTTGATGAAGCATGGGAAGTAGCACTTGAGAAGTTTAAAATGGGAGCAAGTGCAGCAAAAAATCTAAATAGAAGCACTATGGTTGTCGAGACAAACACCAAATATCTTAATGAGGTTAAAGAAGGTGAATCTGTTGATATAAACCTTACTTACTTTGACCATGATAAAAAACGATTACATTTAAAAATGGAAATGGTTACAAAAGAGACTAAAAAAATCTCAGCAGTGATGGAATGGATATCACTATATATTGATCTCAGCAAAAGAAAGGTAACAGAATTCGAAGAAGAAAAGTTGAAGTTGATGGCTTCTTTTATAAAGGAAAATGAAGCTGAATTTTCAAGTGAAAATCTTTTGTTCTCTTCAAAACTGAAGAAATAATTAAATATAATTCATTATCTTATTTTGGTATAGGTGCGAAATGAGTACCGATAATAACTCTAAAGGAATTATTCTTATCATTATTGCAATGACTTTATTTGCAATGCAGGACTCATTAATCAAATTTATATTTGAAAAAGCAGCATTATATGAAATTTTTTTTGGCAGATACTTTGTTGCTGCAATTTTATTATTTGGTTACATAAAAATAAGAGGACAAAAAGTAATTTTGAAAACTCATTATCCCTTTTTAACTTTGGTGAGAGTGACTTTTCACTTTTTAGCATTTTCTGCTTTCTTCGTCTCCTTAACTTACATGCCATTAGCCACTGCTAATGCACTTTTTTTCTCCTGCCCTTTTTTTGTGTCAATTTTTGCCAAATTTTTTTTAAAAGAATTTATTGGAATTAGAAGATGGTCTGCAATTGTATTTGGTTTTATTGGAGTATTTATAGTTTTAGATCCAAATTTTTCAGATTTTGAATACAAAAGTTTACTTCCTGTCGGATGTGCTTTTTTTTATGCAGCATCAATGACAATTACAAAATATACATCAGATAAAGATGATGTGAACACACAGCTTTTTTATTTTTATTTGATTGCTTTAATACTATGTGGAATTATTTATATATTTATGGGCAATGGTCAATTCAATGATGTTAATTTCGACCAAACAACTCAATTTATTTTCAGAGAATGGTTTACAAATTCTGAATATACATGGAAATTTATTTTATTTTTTGGAGTTGCAGCATCAATTGCTTTTGTTTGTATATTTTCTGCTTACATTGTTGCCTCTCCTTCTGTTGTTTCGTTATTTGAATACTCTTTAATCATTATGTCCATGATACCAGGATATTTTTTATTTAATGAAATTCCGTCTACTAGAACTTTTATTGGCGTAGCCTGTATAATAACTGCGGGAATTTATATATACCTTAGGGAAAGAGTACGTGATCAATATATTGCAACTGAAACACCAGTTAGAAGATGACCAAAAGCTATATTCCAACTATTAATATATCCTCACTTCTCAAAAATAACTTTGATACATTAAATGCGACTAAAACATTAAAGAAAATTAAAAAAGCATGTGTTGATATTGGTTTTTTCCAAATTACAGGGCATGGGCTAAATTTAAATCAAATAAAAGAAACCTGCAAAATTGCGAATAAGTTTTTTAATTTAACAGATAAAGAAAAGAAAAAGCTATCTCCAAAAAAATGGAATAAAAAAAATAACAATACTTACAGAGGTTACTTTCCTAGTGATGTAAATGGGAAAGAAGGGTTAGATATAGGTGATTTAAGTGTTACAAAAAATTATTCTTCTAAACTAAAAAATCAATATATCGAACATTTAAATCTAGAAAATTGTTTCAGCAATAAATCTATAAAAATTTTGAATGGCTATTTTGATAATATCTATAATTTAAGTGAGATATTGTTTAAAAGTGTAATAAAACTTAATAACAAAAACCCAAATATATCCTCCAAAGCCTTTTCAAGAATTAAAACATTAAGCACTTTAAGATTTAATTACTATCCAAATCAAACAAAACCAGTAGAAATTTCAAAACAAGATGGAGTTGCACTTGGATGTGAAACGCATGTTGACAGTGGAATATTTACAATTCTCTACCAAGATAAAAAAGGTGGTCTTCAAGTGCAGAATAGAAAAACAAAAAAATGGTATGATGTACCATTTAATAAAAAAGCTTTAGTGGTGAATACAGGTAGAGCGTTAGAATTTTTAACAAAAAGTAAATTTAAAGCAACTAATCACAGGGTTTTATGGAACAAAAGTAAAAGACTATCTGTCCCTTTTTTCTTTGAGCCCTCATATGATTTCAAAATGAATAAATCTTTCCTTAACTCTAAAAAATACTCCAATACAGGTCAAGTTTATGAAAAATTCTTAAATCAATCATTAAAAAAATTTGTTGAATATCAGCGGTAAAATTTTCTAGCTCATTGAAAATTTTTCAATAAAATTTATAAACAATTCAAGGTTTAAATGTCAAAAGTATTTGATTTATTCATTATAGGCGGTGGTATAAACGGAGCTGGCTTAGCTAGAGATGCTGCTGGAAGAGGTTTGTCTGTGTGTTTGGCTGACAAAGGTGAAATTGGAGGTGCCACTTCCTCTTGGTCAACAAAATTAATTCATGGTGGCCTTCGTTATTTAGAAAATTATGAATTTAAGTTAGTTAGAGAGTCTCTTAAAGAAAGAGAAATTGTTTACAGAATTGCAAAAAACATCTCAAAACCAATACCATTTATTATTCCTCATACTGATAAAATTAGACCAGCATGGTTAATTAAATTTGGTTTGCTTTTGTATGATAATTTAGGTGGGAAAACTAGTATTCCTAAATCAAAAACATTGGATCTTAATAAAAAATTTCCAAATATTCTTAAGGAGAAATACAAAACTGGTTTTCAATATTATGATATTCAAATTGATGATAAAAAATTAACAAAACTAAATGCTCAAGATGCAAAAAGAAATAAATCCAAAATTCTAGAATACAACAAGGTTAAAAAAGCTGAAATTATTAATAATGCTTGGGTCATTAGTCTTCAAAATAGAAAAAAAATAAAATCAAAAGTTTTAATCAATGCGTCTGGACCATGGATAAATGAAACTTTACATAAAAATATAAAAATAAAATCTAAAAATAAAATAAGGTTAGTTAAAGGTAGTCACATAATTACAAAGAAATTATATAAAGAAGATGTTGCATTTACATTTCAAAATACAGATAAAAGAATAATTTTTGTAATTCCCTACAAAAAGAAATTTTCATTAATTGGAACGACTGAAGTAGAGGTTAAAAACCCAGAAAACACTGTAATATCAAAACAAGAAATTCAATATTTAATTCAGTCAGTAAATAATTATTTAAAAAAACAAATTAGCAAAAAAGATATAGTTGATACTTATTCAGGAATAAGGCCTCTAATAGAGGATTTTAAAGAGGCCTCAAAAGTTACAAGAGATTATGTTTTTGATTTACAAATTGTAAAAAAATTACCACTTTTAAACATTTATGGAGGAAAACTTACTACATACAGAAAGTTGTCTGAAAAAGTCCTATTAGATCTTAAAAAGTTTTTACCCAAAACAAAAAAAGGTCCATGGACAGATAAAAAGAATCTTTTTTAGATTTCCACTGCCATTAAAAAGTGATATCGTTATTTTATAAAGCGATACATAACTCGTCGTTAAAATCAAAGATTTGCGAAAGTGGGATCGGTCGTCTTTAAATTAACTTTTAAAGGAGGCTTTATGAAATTTGGTTATTTTTGCAATACCACTAACTGGACACACAAACCATATCATCAACTATTAGACGAAACTAAAGAGATCACAGAATATTGTGATCAAAATAATTGGAACTCTATTTGGTTTACAGAACATCACTTTAATCATGAAGGAATGGAGTCTTGTACAAACCCAATAATGATGGGAGTAGATGCAGCCGCAAGAACAAAAAATATTAGAATAGGACAAGCTGCAAATGTAATCACATTTCACAATCCTATAAGACTAGCAGAAGATATTGCTACGCTAGATCAACTTTCAAAAGGAAGAGTTGAAGTAGGTGTTGCTAGAGGAATTTACGGTAGAGAAGCAATAAATTTGAACAAAGAAGCTGATCTTAAAGACCAGGCAAAAAACTTCAGATTGTTTGCTGAAACACTTGAAGTTCTAAAAAAAGCATGGAGTGAAAAGTTTTTTAGTCATCAAGGTGAGTTTTATACATATCCTTCTCCAAATTATGTTTGGCAACATGATATGAGTCCACCAAGTGAAGAATTTATGAATATGGAAGATAACACAATGAAAAAAATTAGTGTTTTGCCACAACCTTTTCAGAAACCTTATCCTCCTATTCATCAAGTAGTTGATGGAATTAGATCAATTGAGTGGGCAGCTGAGAATAATATTAATATTATAATGTGGATACCAACAGTAAAAGCTCTAAAGGCAAAATTTGAAGCTTATAAAAATAAAAGATCTGAGGTAACCAAAAAAAATATTCCTTTAGGTGAAGGTGTATCTCTTGTTAGAGACATGTTTGTAGCTGATACAATGGAAGAAGCTAAAGAAAAAGCTGGTGAACACATGGTAAATTATATGCGTTGGGTTTGTCATTGGCGTGGTCTAGGTAATCATATGGATCCAGGTGAAGAACTTCCAGAAACCAAAGGTAAGCTAGATTTGTTAAATTATGAATTTTTACACAAAAGAAATATGTTATTTGGAACGCCTGAATATGTTATTGATAAAATTCATGAATTAAAATCTGAATTAAATTTACAAAACTTGCAAGTTTGGTCAAACTTTCCTGGTGTGAAACATAAAGATTGTATGAAAAGTATTAAACTTTTTACAGAAAAAGTGATGCCTCATTTTCAAGATGATTTAGGAACTGAAGTTAAAAAAGTTTCGTGATCAACTCCAAAAGAAAAATAAGCGGTGGTCAGGCTGCCGTTAGAGCTCTTAAGAGAGAAAAAACTAAACACGTTTTTGGTTTAATTGGTTCTGCAACAATGGAAATGTTTGATGCTTTTTATCATGAAAAAAGTATAAAATTTATTGGAGTTAGAGACGAAAGAACAGGCACTCATATGGCTGATGGATATGCAAGAGCATCTAATAAGCATGGTGTAATTATTGCAGGCCAAAATGGACCAGGTGCAACAAATTTAGTGACTGGGGTAGCGCAAGCAAAAGCTGCCTTCTCCCCTGTAGTTGCGATTGCAGGTTCTTACTCAACAAAAGATAAAATGGAAGATGCTTTTCAAGGCTTAGATCAACAATCCTTGTTTGCTCCAATTACAAAAAAGACTTGGACTGTAAAAAATTCTAAGGTTGTTCCTAAAGTAATTGGTGATGCATTTGATTTATCAATGAAACCAAGAAGGGGACCTGTTTGTATCAATCTTCCAAGAAACATATTGGCGGAAAAAAATACTTACAATATTAATTTAAATGAACCTTCGTTCTCAAGTGAAAGTAATCTTAAAGGAAATAAAGAGAGAATAAATAAAGCAACTAAATTGCTACTGAAATCAAAAAATCCAACAATAATTGTTGGGGCTGGTATTAAATATAACTCAAAATATAGAGAAGTTATTAAATTGGCAGAATTGCTAAATGTTCCAATTGTTACAGCCGCAGGTCATGGGGACGCCATACCCTTTAATCATAAATTAAATGCAGGGCAAATGGGACCAAGAGGCAATCCTGTTGCATCAAGATTAGTCAAAGAAGCAGATATTATTTTAGCTATCGGTACTCGACTAGGATTTAATTCAACATTTTACTCTTATGAAAATATAAATAAAAAAGCAAAAATAATTCAAATTGAATTAGAAAAAAAAATGATTGGAAAGTATTTTCCAGTTTCAATAGGAATTCATGCAGACGCTGCAACAGCAACTGTTCAATTATATAAAGAAATTAAAAAAGAAAAAATCAAATTAGATGCAAAAAAATGGACTGATTTGTATTTTAAAGAAAGAAAAGAATTTTTAAATAATAGAGAAAATGAAAATTTAGGAAAAAATTTTCCAATCCAGCCGAAAGGTTTGTTTAAACAATTAAGAAAAGTTTTGCCTAAAAATTCTGCCATCACTTTAGATGCAGGAACCTTGTGCTTACAAGCAACAGACGCTTTAGAATACTATGATCCCCCTTCTCTATTTACACCCCTAGATTTTGGCCTAGTTGGTTTTTCTTTTGCTTGTGGACTTGGAGTTAAAGTTGCAAAACCAAAAAAAACAGTTGTAAGTTTGATGGGCGATGGTGGTTTTGGAATGACTATTTCTGAATTAAGCACAGCTGTTGAATATGGAATAAATACAACAACTATAGTGATGAATAATCAAAGTTGGGGAGCCGAAAAAGCTTATCAAAAAGATTTTTTTGGTAAAAGATATTTGGGCGCTGATATAACAAGTCCATCTTTTGATAAAGTTGCTGAATTATATGGGGCAAAAGGATTTAAAGTTAAAAAAGTTTCTGAAATAAATGAAGCAGTTAGAGCTGCAATAAAAAGCAATAAACCTGCTGTGATAGATGTTGATGTAGATCCGAAAGCATTATACAGTTTTAGAAGAGATAGTTTTCAACATAGAATTAAAAAATGAAATTAGAGCTAAGAAAATTTTCAAAATTTGTAGACAAAACTTTTATTGAAGGAGGCAAGGAAGCAAAAGAGCCTGTATTATTAGTATCTGTTGCTGCAGTTTTTAAAAATCCATGGCATGGTCAAGGATTTGTTGAGGACTTAAGACCAACTATTTTAGATCTAGCTCCTAAGTTAGGTGATTTACTAGTTCCAGAATTAATAAAAGAAATAGGATCTCCAGAAAAAATACTAGCATATGGTAAAGCAGGAGTAGTTGGACTGGATGGAGAAATAGAACATGCATCAGCTTTTATTCACACTTTGAGATTTGGAAATAAATTTAGAGACGCTGTGGGAGGCACATCTTATTTAAGTTTTACAAATACAAGGGGACCAGCTGGATCAAAAATTTCTATTCCCATGATGCATAAAACTGACTCTGGGTTAAGACCTTATTATCTCACACATGAATTTACTATACATGATGCACCATTTAACGACGAAGTAGTTATTGCGATAGGCGGGGCATCTAGTGGAAGAGCACATGCTAGAACAGGTGATCGATATCAAGATATGAAAGAAATGGGAATTGAACCCAAATAAATCTTGATGACCACTGGAACTACTGCTTCTGGAACTTTTTACTCGTATATTAAGAAAGACCAAGAAATTCCAATCGTATTTGTTCATGGCGTAGGTTTAACTCACGAGATTTGGAAACCTCAATTAGATTTCTTTAATGATCATAGTACTCTTGCATATGATATTCTTGGTCATGGAAAATCGTCTTTAGATAAGGAAATAATTTCGTTTGATGACTTTTCGGATCAATTAATTGATTTGATTAACCACCTTAATATAAAAAAAATTCATTTGGTTGGTTTTTCAATAGGTTCTTTGATTGCGAGAAATTTTGCTATCAATCACAGTTCACATTTACAATCACTAACTCTTTTATGCTCAATATATAAAAGGACCGAAGAGCAACAAAAAATTGTAAATCAAAGATTTGAACAAGCAAAGAAAGATCTTAAATTGTCAAGACAAGCTCTTAAAAGATGGTTTACAGACAAGTATATTGAAAACCATCCAAGTATTTATGATAAAATTAGCTCTATTTTAGCAGCTAATAATATGGATCATTTTCTGAAAGTTTATGAGCTGTTTGTAAAACATCAAAATGATGAGGATTTTAATAAAATTCAAAATAACACTTTAGTTATGACTGGAGAATATGACATTGGCTCTACAGTTAAAATGTCTCAAGAATTAAATGCTTTAATACCAAAAAGCGAATTAAAGATAATCAGGGATGGAAAACATCTTTGTGGTATTGAGTGTGCCGATGATGTAAATTCATCTCTTAAAAATTTTATCAAAGAAAATGAGTAAACTTAAAAAATATCAAATGTATATTGATGGAGAGTGGGTCGATGCTGAAAACAATAAAACATTTGAAACTTTAAACCCTGAAAATAATGAACCTTGGGCAATTGTTCCCGAAGCAAGTGCTAATGATACTGATAAAGCAGTTAAAGCTGCACAAAAAGCATTCGAAGGTGAATGGCCTAAATTACTTCCTAAGGAAAGAGCAAAATTTTTAAGAGCTATTGGGGACCAGTTAAGAGAAAATGCAGAAATGCTTGGGGAAATAGAAACAATAGATACAGGAAAATTGTTTAGAGAAACAAAAAAACAAGCAATCTATATTGCAGAATACTATGATTACTACGCAGGTTTAGCTGATAAAGTTGAGGGTACAGTTTTGCCAATTGATAAACCAAATATTCAAGCAATAACCACTAGAATACCGATAGGTGTGGTGGCAGCCATTATCCCTTGGAACTCGCAAATGTTTTTAACTGCTACTAAATTAGCTCCAGCACTTGCAATGGGAAATACAGTTGTAATTAAATCATCAGAACTAGCACCTGCGGTATTATTTGAATTTGCCAAATTAATTGAAAAAACTGGGATACCCAAAGGAGTAGTAAATGTCATAACTGGATTTGGAGACCCATGTGGAAAAACTTTAACAACGCATGATTTAGTTGAAAAAATTGCTTTCACAGGTGGACCAGAAACCGCAAGACATATAATTAAAAATTCCGCAGAAAATCTTTCTGAAGTGAGTTTAGAACTTGGAGGAAAAAGTCCAGTGGCTGTTTTTGATGATGCCGAGCAAGAAAATGCAATTAATGGAATTACAGCAGGAATTTTTGGAGCAAGCGGTCAAAGTTGTATAGCTGGTTCAAGACTTTATATTCAAAAGGGTATCTATGACGAATTTTTAAACAAACTTTCTGAAAGAGCTTCTAAAATAAAAATAGGAGCACCTATGGATCCTGAAACTGAAATGGGCCCTTTGAGTAATTTTAAACAATTAGAAACAATAGAAAAAAATATTAAAGAAACTATTGATCAAGGTGGAAAAATTAAATGTGGTGGTGAGAGACATTCTTTTTCAAATAAAGGTTATTACTTCCCACCAACTATAATTGAATGTGATAATCATAATTTACCTGTTGCAGAAAATGAATTATTTGGACCTGTTTTATCTGTAATGAAATTTGATACTGAAGAAGAGGTTATCTCAAAAATGAATGACAATCAGTATGGATTATCTTCTGGAGTATATACCAGTAATTTATCTAGAGGTATGAGAGTATCAAAAGCAATTAGAGCTGGAATAACATTTGTTAATACTTACAGATTAATTTCACCGTCAGCTCCATTTGGAGGTATCAAGGATAGTGGATACGGTAAAGAGGCAGGAATTGACTCAATTAAAGATTACACAAGAGTAAAAACAACTTGGTTCTACACATCAGATGAACCATCTTTAGACCCATTCTCTATTAGATAATAGTTTAAAATAAGCCAATTTTGTCATTGAATATTCAGATTATTCATACTTTAATTAGATTTTATAAATTGTTAACAATAAAGAGGAAGATAATGAGAAAACTATTTATCGCTGCATTTATGTTTGTATCAAGCTTTGGTTCAAACGTTATGGCAGACGGACATTCGATCAAAATGGGAATCATTTTAGGATTTACAGGTCCTATTGAATCTCTTACTCCGGCTATGGCTGCATCTGCAGAGCTTGCATTCAAAGAAGCTTCAGATTCAGGTTCATTACTTGGTGGAAAAAAAATTGAAGCAATGAGAGCAGACTCAACTTGTGTTGACTCAGCAGCAGCAACAGCAGCAGCTGAAGGTTTAATTTCAGGTGGTGTAGCTGCAATTATGGGAGCTGACTGTTCAGGTGTAACAGGTGCTATTGCAACAAATGTTGCTGTACCAAACGGTGTAGTAATGATTTCACCTTCAGCAACTTCTCCAGGATTAACTACTCTAGATGATAATGGATATTTCTTTAGAACTGCTCCTTCAGATGCTAGAGGTGGTCAAATCTTAGCTGACATTACTAAAGACAGAAAAGTAAAAAGTGTTGCAATTACTTATACTAACAATGACTATGGAAAAGGTTTAGCTGATGTTTATAAAGCAGCAGTTGAAGCTCATGGTATTAAAGTTACAACTGTAACTGCTCATGAAGATGGTAAAGCAGATTACTCATCAGAAGTAGCAACTCTTGCTTCTGCTGGTGGTGATGCTGTAGCAGTTATTGGTTATCTTGACCAAGGAGGAAAAGGAATTATTCAGGCTTCTTTAGACTCTGGTGCATTTGATACTTTCGTTTTATCAGATGGTATGATTGGTCAATCATTAGTTGATGCATTTGGTAAAGACTTGAGCAAATCATTTGGATCTCTTCCAGGTTCTACTGGCAAAGGTGCTGGTGTATTTGCAGAAGTTGCAAAAGCTGGTGGTATAGATTCATCTGGTCCTTACACTGGAGAATCTTACGATGCAGCTGCTTTAATAGTTCTTGCAATGCAAGCAGGTAACTCTGCTGATAGAGCATCTATTGCAAAAAATGTAATGGATGTTGCTAACGCTCCTGGTACTAAAATCTACCCAGGTGAATTAAAGAAAGGTTTAGACTTACTAGCAAAAGGTAAAAAGATAAACTACGAAGGTGCTACTGGAGTATCTTTTACTGAAGTTGGTGAAGCTGAAGGTTCTTTCTTAGAGCAAGAAGTTAAAGGCGGAAAATTCAAAACTAAAAAACAAAGATAATTTAAATCTTATTTTAAAAAGCCCCGGTAAATTAGTTTGCTGGGGCTTTTTTTATATCTGCTCTTAAAATTACAAATAAAATAATTATCAAAAAAGGAATACACATAAAATTTACTATTTTCCAACTCAACAATGAAATTAAAATTCCTGCTGATAAACTTCCAATTGCTGTAGCAGAAAAAACTATTAGATCATTAAATCCTTGAGCTTTAAATTTTTCTTGCTCATTGTAGGTGGTAACTAATAAGCTAGTTCCTGAGATGTATAGAAAATTCCACCCTATACCTAAAAATATCAATGAGGCAAAATAATTTATAAAAGTTGGTTCAAATAAGCTTAATGATATTGTCAAAGCATAAAAAAATACTCCCGTGTACATTATATTTGAAAAACCAAATCTCTTTATTAGATTACCTGTGAACAATGATGGAAGAAACATTCCAAGTACGTGAAATTGGATAACCAATCCAACTTTGTCTACACTTAATTTATGGACATAATGCATACTAATTGGAGTAGCTGTCATTAAAAATGCCATAACCACATAACCAAAAGTAGCAGCTACCATTGCTTGTAAAAATTTTGGATCAGAAACAAATTGTTTGTAAGTCCTAACATTGGAATATGTTGAATTATTTTTATTAGTAATTTTTGAATTTTTATAAAAACTTAAAAAAATTGCAGGCATAATAGTAAGACATGCTAATGCGATATACGATCCAACATAAACATGATCACTAATTAAATCTTTTGTTTTATTTGCTAAAGTAATTCCTATAAATGCAGAGACAATTCCTGCTAACAAAAGCATAGAAACTGCCTTGGGTGCTTTATCTTTTTCAACTGTTTCAGCTGCTGCAAATCTATACTGATGAATGAAAGCCATTCCAGTACCAAGTAAAAAACAAGAAAATGAAAATATTATAAAGCTATTAATAAAGATTGAGTAAGCAGCAAGTAAACAAGCTAAAGAGCTACCTATAGATGCCAAAACAAAACCTAAACGTCTGCCAATAATTGACATAACCTTTGCAGCAAAAATAGTAGAGATTGCTATACCAACAACGTAAATTGAAGGAGGAAAAGTAGCTAGTGATTTAATAGTTGAAAGCTGACTACCGATTATTCCACTTAAAAAAACTGTTACATTGGCCGCTGTGAAACCAAAAACTTGGCTTGAAATAAGTAGCGAAAGATTTCTGTTCATTAAAACATATACTTGTCAGCCATATACATAGCCCAAGCAATAGCGGCACCTAAAATAATATATTTCATGTTTAATTATTTTATTTCTATTTTTTCTGGAAGTATACCTTTAGGTCGGTATCTCATTATGAATAACAAACCTAAACCCATCAATAAAAATCTAAAATAAGGAACACTTTCAATAAGATGAGCTTTGATAGCGTTTGTTTCGGGAATACCTGCTGTAAAGAAGTTAATTAAAAACATTGAAATTGGTGCTGCTTCAATCCATAAAAACCATACAACAAAACCACCTAAAATTGCACCAAAGTTGTTTCCACTTCCTCCAACTATGACCATAACCCAAATTAAGAATGTATATCTCATTGGTCTATAACTTCCTGGTGTAAATAATCCATCCTGAGTTACTAGCATTGCTCCTGCAATTCCAACAATTGCTGAACCTAAAATAAATATTAGCAAATGTTGTTTCACAACATTTTTACCCATAGCATTTGCTGCTTCTTCATTATCTCTTATTGCTCTCATCATTCTCCCCCATGGAGAATAAAGAGCTTTCTGTGTAAGAATTAAAAGTATTATAACGACAACTAAAAATAAACCTGAGTAACAAAGTTTAACAAATATTGAAGAGCCCTCTATTACGAATTGATTTAACGCTGCTTGTCTTTCGGATAAATCAGTAATTAGATCTAATTTACTAGATTTAAACTTTTCTACTAAATTTATAAACCAATCAGTGGTCTGCAGATCGACCTCATATGGAGCTGGCCTCTTTAAGCCAATAACATTTTTAACACCTCTAGTTAACCAGTCCTCATGCTTAATTATTGCTATTACAATTTCTGAAATCAATAGTGTTGCAATTGCTAGATAATCAGCTCTCAAACCTAAAGCAACTTTTCCAACTATAAAGGCTAAACCTCCAGCAAATAATGCACCTACGATCCAGGAGAAAATGATAGGTAAACCAAACCCACCGAGAAAACCAGTAGTTGCAGGATTTACAGCTTCAATTTTTTCAATACCTGGTTCCGCTGTAACTCTGATAATTATGATAGCTGCAATAATTAAAGCTGCAATACTGTAAGTTCTTAATTTTGATTTTTCAAAATTTTTCAAAATAAATCTGATAACTAAAACCATTACAATGATGAGCCATAAGCACATTAAAATATCAAATCCGCCAGCTCTCCATGCTTCCTGAACAGGATCAACTGAAATTATTACTGCAGCGAGACCCCCTAAAGCAGTGTATCCCATTATTCCAAAATTAATTAAACCAGCATAACCCCATTGTATGTTTGCACCCATAGTCATAACTGCTGAAATTAAACAAAGATTAAATATAGATAATGCAATATTCCATGATTGAAAAATTCCAACTAATAAGATTAGAACCATCATGATGCTGTATGCTGCAATAACGTTTAGATTTTTTCTCACAATACTTTCCCTTTGAATATCCCTGATGGTCTATAAAGTAATACAATCACCAAGATTGAAAATGAAACTGCAAATTTGTAATCGGTCGAAAGTAATTGAACTAAGCCTTCTGGCTCCATACTCTCAGGTAATATGTACATAAAAAATTTCTTATATGCATATGTTAATAAAATTTCTGAAAAAGCAATCACATAGCCACCTAAAAATGCACCGAAAGGATTTCCAATTCCTCCAACGATTGCTGCAGCAAAAATAGGAAGCATATTATTAAAGTAAGTGAAAGGTTTAAAACTTTTATCTAAACCATACAAAGCTCCTCCAATAGTGGCTAAAATTCCTGCAATTACCCAGGTTACCAATACTATTTTCTTTGGATCTATTCCTGAAAGCAAAGCAAGATCTTCGTTATCAGAGTAAGCTTTCATGCTTTTTCCTGTTTTAGTTTTATTTAAAAACCAGAACAATAAAGAGACTAAAACTATTGTAACAAAAATAGTAATGACTTGAGTAGATTTAAGGGCAAGTCCTTCGTTTAAACCTGTCATTTCTTTAAATTCTCTAGCCTTGATAATGAATTTTTCTCCATCAAAAAACCTTCTATCTCCTGGACCTATTATAATTCTAACAACTGCTTGGGTTACAAACATCACACCGATACTAACCATAGCAAACTGAACTGGAGGACTTTTTTGAGTTCTGTAATACTTAAAAACAAATTTATCGATTGTAAGCATGTATAAAATCATAAAAAAAATACCAAATGGAAGTGCAATTAAAGCTGTAGGCAGAACTCCAAGAGAAATACCTAAAGATTGAAAATACCAAGTGAATAAAATTGTCATCATGGTTCCAAATGACATCATGTCTCCAGTTGCAAAATTAGCAAATCTCAGAATTCCATAAATTAAAGTAACAAAAATTGCACCCAAAGCTAATTGAGAACCGTAAGTAAGTCCTGGAATAAAAATATAATTTAGTAAAAGAATTATTGCATTAATAAGATCCATATTATCCTCCTAAGAAAGAGCTTCTTACTCTTGGATCGTTCAATAATTCTTTGCCTGTTCCTGAATAACGATTTTCTCCAGTAACTAATACGTAGCCTCTATCAGAAATATTTAATGCTTGTTTAGCATTTTGTTCTACCATTAAAATAGCAACATTAGTTCTTTTTACTTTAACGATATGATCAAACAATTCATCCATAACAATTGGTGATACCCCTGCAGTTGGTTCATCTAACATTAGTACTGTCGGTTTAATCATTAATGCTCTTCCAAGCGCTACTTGTTGTCTTTGACCACCAGATAATTCACCTACCATTTGGTCTCTTTTTTCTCTAAGGATTGGAAATAGTTCGTAAATTTCCTCAATAATATTTTTTATCTCAGAGTTTACTAAAAAGGCGCCCATTTCTAAATTTTCCTCAACCGTCATTCCCGCAAAAACATTTTTTGTTTGAGGAACAAATGAAATTCCTTGTTTAACTCGATCCTGTGGAGAAAGTTTTGAAATATCCTTACCATCAATTTTAACTGATCCAGATTTTAAATTTAATAAACCTAACATTGCTTTCATAGCTGTAGATTTTCCAGCACCATTAGGTCCTAGAATAGAAACAATTTCTCCTTTGTTTACTTCAACAGAACAAGAATTAATTATATCTGGTCCATTTCCATAACCACCAGTCATCTCTATTCCCTCAAAATATGCCATTAAACTTCATCCTTTAATTTTGATCCTCTGCCAAGATAACTTTCTATTACCTTTTCATCTTTTTTAGCTTCATCAACCGTACCCTCAAATAAAACCGAACCTTCAGCCATAACAATTACGGGATCACATAATCTCCCTATAAAATCCATATCATGCTCAATCATACAAAAAGTATAACCTTTTTCTTTATTTAGCTTTTCGATTGCAGTGCCGAGATCTTTTAATAAAGTTCTATTTACTCCTGCCCCTACTTCATCCAGTAATACTAATTTTGCATCAACCATCATAGTTCTTCCAAGTTCTAACAATTTTTTTTGACCTCCAGAAAGATTTCCTGCAAGCTCATTTGACAAATGCCCTAGATTTAAGAATTCAACTACTTCTTTTGCTTTTTCTTTAACTTCTGCTTCCTCTTTTGCAACTAACCCTGGCTTAAATAATGCTGTCATTAACTTTTCACCTGATTGATTTCCTGGAACCATCATCAAGTTTTCTAGAACAGACAAATTTGAAAACTCATGAGCTATTTGAAAAGTTCTAAGTAATCCTTTAGGAAATAATTCATAAGATGGAACATCTGTGATATTTTCTTCATCAAATGTTACACTCCCACCTGAAGATTTTAAATTTCCTGCAATTAAATTAAATAAAGTTGTTTTGCCAGATCCGTTTGGTCCAATTATACCTGTGATAGTTCCTCTTTTAACTTTTATAGAACAATCAGAAACTGCAGCAAGTCCTCCAAAATACTTTGATAAATTATTTATCTCTAAAATATTATCAGACATTTATTTATCTAATCTTTTGTAAATGCTATTTAAAGTTTTCTCTAATGATTTATAAAAACCAGATTTTGACAATTCATTTACACCCTGCTCATTTAATCCCTTAGGTGTTTGCGACTCTTTAACTAACTCTCTTAAGTTTTCTTTAGAATGTATAACTGCATCTTCTGACAAAGCTAAAAACAAAGAAGTTATATATTTTTGAGCATTATTTCTTTTTACTCCTTTTTTAACTAACCAATCAGACATTACTCTTTGCATTTCATAAAAAGGTGCCATCATTCCAGAAGTAGACCAAAAGTTTATTGAGGATTTTTCATTTTTGATTTCTACAGTAGTTCCTAAATGATTAAAAAAAGCTTTCACTTTTGAATTTGGAGGACAAATTGGAACTGGTCCTTTCTTTAATGATATTGGTGGCAAAGGAATTGCTCTTACTATTTTTGCTTTTACTTTAATGGCTTTTTTTAACTGTGATAGAGTTATTGTAGAAATAAAGCTAACAATTGTTTGACTAGACTTAAATTTTAAATTTTTAATTATCTTATCTCCCACCGTAGGTGTAATAGATAAAAATACCCAAGTAGATTGATCAACAATTTGTTGATTATCTTTAGCAATAACTATTTTTTTGAACTTTTTTTTTAAACTTTTGGCAATCTGCTTATTCCTTGGAGAAATTATTATTTTTTTATATTTAAGGTTAGATTTACATATTCCAGTTATTACTGAAGATGCAATTTTACCCGTACCAATAAAACCTAAAATCATAATATTTTGGTTACTTTATATTGATTATATTGAATTAATTAACAAAAAAAGATCCTCTAATTCTCAACAATTCTCTGCTTAATTCTTTATTTTCTTTGAAAGGTTTTCTTCCATGAAGCCAAAAATAATTATTTGCAATTATAGAGCAACCAACCGGTAACTTTGTAATTACTTTATTTTCACTTCCTTCCAGAGCATCAGATAATCTCTGTAAAAAATTGCCTTGTTCCATGTTTTTTGGTTCAGGAAATTGGTCAATATATGAAATGTGTGGTCTTCCTTTATCATCTGAAGAAAAAACTGGATGCTCAACTTTATAATCTACATTTTTACTCTTAGGTGAGCTCCAAAGAAAATCTTGTTTACCCACAGGATCATTTGATAGTTCTTTGCAATGTTCCCAATCATCTAAATGCAACATCGCAGTCTCTCCACCCTCTACATTTTCTTCTTCTAACTTTGTCATAATTAACCAATCAGTAATTTCTTTAACATAAGTTCCATCTGTATGAAGATCCATATTACGGTAAGCTTTTCTTAAATAAGAGTCACTCGCGTCTTCGTGTTTAACATGAAAACGAGCATAGTATTTTCCTGCCATTGAATCATGGTTAGGATTTCCAATTAAATAGGCAATAGCTGTTGATAATTTTACTAAAAATTTATCATTAATTTTTGGTGAAATATTTTTTGGTCCAATTATAAAACAACCAGTTGAACGATCTCTAATTATTGAGTTCATTAGTTTACTAAGTTTATTTTCTGTTAAATCATCTAAACTTTTTGCTATTGTAAACCTTGTAAAAGGCTTTAGTTCTAAAGCTGTTAAGTCAAATTTATTAAATGGAAAAACTAATTTCTTAATAATCTCATCAGTAATTTTAATATTCAAAATTCTTTTTGATTTATCATGTTCTTGAATTTCTAAACCAGGTATTTTTTCCATAAGAAACCTTAAGTTAAGTTTTTTAATAAATCAATTTTATTTAGAAATAATTAACTAATATTGACATACTTATGGCAGAGAAAATTGTGGGATAAACATAATTTTTTTTAGAAATAAAAAAAACAGTTAAGGATAGTACAACAACAACAAATCTTACTAAGTAGCTTGAGTCATCCATTACACCAACTGGAAAAATTATTGTTCTTGCAATTAGGGCTGCTAAAGTTGCATAAGCTAAACAGTTAAACCATTTAAATATCTTAGAAGTTTCTTTTATACCTTCTGAGCTTATTGCTCCAAGAAATCTTGATAAAAAAGTTGCAAGGGATGTCACCAAAATTGCTAAAACGATACTAGTTGACATTTTTTTCTCCTATTAAGTAAGCAATAGTACCACCAACTACTCCACCTAATAAAATAGACCATTCAGGTGAAAAAAAATAAAAAACAGGTCCCAAAATAATTCCAAGTAAAACTGATAAAGTTACTTGTCTTGTTTTTGACGCTCCTACCATCATGCATAAAAAATATACAGGATTTAAAATAGCTAAACCCATCATCATTTCTTTGTTTAAATATTCTGAAAAATAAAAACCTATTAAAGTCCCAATTACAGCAACACTCCAAGTAGCGCTTCCAATCCCTATCCAATAATCAATTCTATATTTTTCTGGAATAGTCTTATAATTACTCTTCATAATCAACCAAGCTGATACAGCTATGAAATGGCATGAAAAATAATATTTCCACTTTGGCTGATCTTCATGCATCATTAATGGAAACAAAGAAACAGCCATTGGATATAAACGAGCATTAACAAACCAAACTGCTAAAAAAATATTTAACAAAGAAGCGCCAACCAATAAAGACTCTGCCATAACTAGAGATCCTGGCAATGCATAAGTCAGCATGGTAGAAAAAATGCTTTCTTGAATATTGAAGCCAAGATTTTTTAAAAGAGCTCCTATAGCAATAAAACAACAACCTAAAGCTATTGCTGGGCTATCGTGAGCTAGTATTGATTTATAGCCTTTAAAAAAGAAATCTTTATTTATCATTAGCCACCAAGGAATAGTCTACCAACATCAGGGTTTTGCAATAACTCATCCCCTTTGCCAGCAATTGCAGTTTGTCCAGATACTAATACATATCCAATGTCTGCAAATTCTAGTCCTTTTTTGGCATTTTGTTCAACTAATATAATAGTTTTCTTTTCATTTTGTTGAAGATCTCTCAAAATTTCAAAAACCATGTCAATATATCTAGGTTCTAAACCAATTGAAGGTTCATCAACTAATAGAACGGATGGTTTCATAACTAAAGCTCTAGAGATTTCTAACAATCTTCTTTCACCACCTGATAAAACTTTAGCAGGCTGATTTCTTCTATTTCTTAATCTCTCGTATTTTTCTAAAATTCTTTCAGCTTCTTCAAAAGACTCTTCAGTTTTATCTTTAATATATCCACCCATTAATAAGTTTTCTTCAACTGTCATATCTGGGAATACAGAATTATCTTGTAAGATATATGCAATTCCAACTGATTTTAATTTTTCAGCTGGTGTAAGATTTGTAATTTCTTTTCCTTCTATTTCAATTTGACCAGAGAAGATGTTCGTAAATCCATAAATTGAGTGAAGAATTGTAGATTTACCAGCTCCGTTTGGTCCAATCAAACACAATGATTGTGCTTTGTTCACGAATAAATCAAAATTATGTAATATTTCCATTTTACCATACCCAGCATTTAAATTTTTAATTGTAAGATGTATTTCATTTGGAGATAGTTTTTTTAAATCTTTTGGTGTTGGAGCTTTTCCTAAAACTTCATATTGATTTGACATTATTGGGCTCCTAGGTATGCATCGATAACACGCTTATCGTTTTTAATTTCATCTGGTGAACCATTTGCTAACATTTTACCGTGAGCTAAACAAAATATATTCTCCGCTAATTGCATGATCACTCTCATATTGTGTTCAATAACTAAAAGAGTGATACCAAAATCTTGATTTACTTTTATCAATCTATCAATAATTCCATTGATTAAAGTTGGATTTATTCCTGCTGTTGGTTCATCTAGTAAAAGCATTTCTGGTTCATTCATTAATGCCATAGCAAGTTCTAAAAGTTTTTGTTGTCCAAAAGATAAATCACCTGCTCTAAGTTTTCTCTTTTGATATAAACCAACAAAATTTAGTAAATTTTCTGCTTTTTCTGTAAGCTCTTGAGGTATTTTTGAAAACAGTTTTAATAAACTTTCATCACTACCTTTATGGCTAATAAGCATATTATCAATACAATTTAGTTTTCCATAAATTCTTGTTTGTTGAAATGTTCTTAATAATCCTAGCTTTGCAATTACGGGAACAGGAAGTTCAGAAACTTCTTTTCCATTAAATTTAATTGAACCCTGGTCAATTGGATAAGTGCCTACAATTGAATTAAACAAAGTTGTTTTTCCTGATCCATTTGGACCAATCAATCCTACAATTTTACCTTTTTCAACTGACATGGATATATCAACATTAGCCTTCACTCCTCCAAAAGATTTACTAACATTATTAACTTCTAAAATGCTCATTTTATCTCTACCTGAGCCTTTCGATCAGCTTCATCTACTACTTCTCCAAATCTGTGAGGATATTTTTCTCTCAACCATCCCATTAATCCCTCAGGGAAATAAATTACAATCACCACAATTAAAACTCCCAAGGCTACATACTGCCAGCCTAGGAAGAACGTCCAAAATCCTTCTTTGAAAATATGGAATATTGTTGCACCGATAACTGGTCCCCAAAGAGTTCCTTTACCACCTAATATTGCCATCAAAACCATGAACACACCCATTTCTCTTCCATCAAAAGCAACGTCTGTAGAGTCGATATATCCGACTAGTCCGCCCATTATTCCTCCTGCAAGACCACAGAAAAATGCAGAAATCATCCAACCAATAATTTTATATTTCATTGTTGCAATTCCCATAGCTTCAGCCTTGTCTTCATTGTCTCTGATTGCATTAAGGATTAACTTAAATCTAGTAGAGTAAATCGCTTTCACAGTTATAAATGTCAAAACTAAAACTATAAAACTTAAAAAGTAAAAGAATTCTCCTCTAGCTTCTAAGCCTCCTACATTAGGAAATGGTGGAGTTGTAAAACCTTGTCCTGCTCCAATAATTTCAATTCCTCCAGAAATTTCACCAGCAGCTACTCCTAATCCTAGAGTACAAATAGCAAAATAGTGGCCTCTCAATCCTAATATTGCATAACCAATTAAACCAGCAACAATAGTTGGAACCACTGCGGCAACAACAAGTCCCATTGCCATACCTTGGAAAAATTGGGTAGGAGTATGTACAAATGTTTTTTCACCACCACTTTCTGTCCACTCTGCTAATGGAAAAAACATTCCAACTTGAACTGAAGCACACAAATACATACCCAGTCCATAGAACAAAATATTTCCAAATGTATTGTATCCCATCTCCCCTCCTTGGATATTCCAAGTAGTTGCAAGAACAATTAGAATGCAAAGAATTGATAATTGTACTTTAAATGCTGGAAATATAAATGGTGCTGCTAAACCAAATATTAAAATTCCTATATAAAGTATTAAATTATTTTTGTTCATATAGACTATTAATTTTTTCTCTGAAATTTTGATCTACTGTAAAATAATGACCATCTTCATCATGTACACTTGAGCCTGATGAATGATATTCATCTAAGTGTTTTTTAAATTTATCTATGTCAACTTCAACTGTTTGACCTTGATTATCATTGATTTTAACTTTTCTCATTTTAAGTACTCTCTCTTTCTTGAAAGTTTAAATCTTCGATAAACTAAAATTAAGACTAGTAATAAAAATACTGATCCAATTCTAAATTCTGTTCCTAAAATATAATCTGCAAATTCCTCAAAAACTCCTAATCCCATACCTGACATTGCAACACCTGGTAAATTTCCTAAACCAGCAACAATAACAATCATAAAAGATCTAATCGTATAAGGTAATCCCATATAAGGGTGAATAGTGAATGTTATAGAGATTAAAGCTCCAGCTACACCACATAAAGCAGCATTAATTCCAAAAGTTGCTGCGTATACTTTTTCAGTATCTACTCCTAAAATTTTTGCAGCACGTGCGTTTTGAGCAGTTGCTCTAATTGCTCGTCCAAGCTTAGATTTTTTCATATAAATCACTAAGCAAACTGCAAATAAAATACTGATAAATGCTGAAAATATTTTTGAATTAGGAAGAACAACATTATTATCAAACAACATTGTTGTACCATAATGCGAATTTGCAAGCACAACATCTGCACCAAATGCAAAGTTCATTAATTGCATGAATAAAATACTTATTCCAAATGTAGCTAAAATTGAGATAAATAAATCTCTATCGACTACTTTATTTATAACCAGTTTATAGATCGCAATACCTACGAAATACATTATAATTGGAGCAACAATTACTCCCCATGCTGGATGAATACCATAAAGATACATAAAGTACGCAATGTATCCTCCTAAAATAACAAGATCTCCTTGAGCAATATTAATTATATTCATAACACCCCATTGAAGTGCCATTCCATAAGCAATTAAGGCGAACAATACTCCCAAAAGAATTCCATCCAAGCAAGCTTGAACAGTTATCATTGGGTATTGAAATACAAGAAAATCCATAAAATCTTTTTTGGTTTATATAAAAAAAAGCCCCCTATTACCAGGGGGCTCAATTTTTAATTATTATCTTTCAGACCACTTAGGCATTGGGTGAATTAACTTAGCAGATGCCCATTTTAATGGAGCAACAACTTTGTTTTCACACTTACCAGCATCATCACACATTACTTGGAAAAGTACCATTGGCTTATCAACGTTCTGACCGCCAGGTGCAAATTTAATATTTCCATAGAATGTTTGCATGTTAGTAGCTGCAAGAGCATCTCTTACTTTCTTTTGATCAAAAGAATTAGCTCTTTCAAATGCATCTTTGAACACCAATAACGCAGCTGAAGACTCAGCAGATTGGTATGGTGGATCATATCCAAACTCTTTCTCAAAGTCTGCAGCATAGGTCATTCCATCTTTAAAGAAATCATCTTTATAAGTCAGAGATTTATGCCATTGAGAAGCACATAGTGCATACTGAGAATTAGCACCATGTTGTTTTGATAATTTCGCTGCATCGCAGTGAGTCATAGCCAACATTGGAACATCAACCTTCATTTCAGCAATTTGTCTTACTGCAGTCAATGCACCTTTAGTATGACCTGATACAACTAAAACATCTGGCTTCATTTGTTTAACTTTAACCAAAGTTGCAGCCATATCATTTAACTCTTTAGGCAGTTTGTCATCGATGATGATTTCAGATCCAGTTCTTTCTGCGGCATCTAAAATACCTAATCTAACATCCTGTGAAAAAGCATCTTGTTCAAATGCTTGAGCAATTCTTACTGGTTTTCCACCATTTAGCTCAACTGCTGTTTCAATTGCTACATCAAGATATAAGTTTGCCGGAGCTAATACTGCAAATAGATATTTGTAACCTTTGGTAAACAAAGATCTAGAAGCACCATTCGCCTCTACCATTGGAACACCATATTTTTCAGTTACAGGTGCAATAGCTTTTGTAAGACCTGAACTGTATGGGCCAAGCATAAACTCAACACCATCTTGTGAAATTAATCTTTCTGCAAGCTGTGCAGCTCTCTTAGGGTTTGATTCATCATCGTAATAGATAATGTCAAACTTATAAGTTTTTCCACCAACTTTTACACCACCCATGCTATTAATTCTGTCAACGGCCATGTTATAACCATTTTGAGTATGAACACCATTTGATGAGTACTTACCAGTTAAGGAAATTGCAGCACCTAAAATAATTTTGTCACCAACTACTTTTGCAAAAGATGCAACAGAAGTTGAAAATAAAATTACTAATGCAGAAACAAAACTTAAAATTATTTTATTTAACTTCATTTTATTTCCCCTTTAATTAATTAATTAATGACTGATTAAATAAACAATTTTCAAACAATGCAAGTAGGAATAAAGACTTAGTATGAGTTTAATACTGTTGTGTAATAACAATAATTCCAGCAATAATGACTAAAACACTCGCTGAAATTGTATTAATAGTTTTCGGATTTGCAGTAATCCATTTAATCAATTTTTGTGCAAGTATTGCATAACCAATCAGAGATAAAAAATCTAACACAATGTAAGTTGTAATTAAAATTATAAATTGACTTAAAAGATTAGAACTAAAATCAATAAATTGTGGAAATATAAAAGGAAAAAACATCCAAGCTTTAGGACTGGTTCCTGCAACTAAAAATCCATCTCTAAAAAAAGATAAATTACTTTTTGTGACTTCTTCCTTATCTTTTAAATTTTTTGGACGAGACTTATAAATATCATAAGCAAGATATAAAATGTAAAGAACTCCAATCCATTTAAAAATATTAAGGATTAATGAATTTTCTGAAAAAAAAGAACCTATTACAAAAATTACCAAAGTAGCTTGAATTAAATTTGCAGTAACATCTCCAAGCGCTGACCAAACACACTTCCCTACACCATAATTCATTGAGTAAGAAATTATAACTATTCTAGGAGTACCGGGAGTAATGAATAAAAAAATGATAATCTGTAGATAAAGTATGAATTCTAAAGGAAGCATATTTTTAGAGAAGATAGTCCTTAAAAACCGGGAGCTAAAGATGGCTAAGAAGGACTATCTAAATCATAATATCAGAGGGTAAAAAAAATGCATTAAATTTTTTTTTCAAATATAAAGGATTTATGAAAAAAAAAGGCTACACCCCAGTAACTAAAGTTAAAAATCCTGAACCCAGTATTGATGACCCGGACTGGGTAATTTGGGCGGCATGGGCAGACAGAATTACTTTTGAGGAAATTGAGAAAAAAACGGGGAAGCGAGAATCTGATGTAATTAAAATTATGAGAAGATCTTTAAAACCATCGTCATTTAGATTGTGGAGAAAAAGAGTAAATCAAAAAAGTATCAAACATAGAAAAAAATTTGAATATTCTAGAAAAGAAATCACTAGTAAAATTAAAAAAGGTGACTATCTATAAGTTATGAAAAAAATTACTATGTATACTGGCCCCCTATGTAACTATTGTGAGGCTGCAAAAAGATTATTAACAAGAAACAATGCTCCATATAATGAAATTGATATTTCAAAAGTTGAAGGTGCAATGGATGAAATGATTAAAAAAGCAAATGGAAAAAGAACAATTCCACAAATTTTTTTTGATGAGCAGCATATAGGTGGCTATGATGAAGTAAGGGCCCTAGAAAAAGAAAATAAACTTCAAGATTTGTTAAAAAATTAAAATTATTTTTAAGCTTTTGGTTTAAAAACTAAACAGACACCATTATTGCAATATCTTTTTCCAGTTGGCTCTGGACCATCATCGAATATATGTCCATGGTGACCACCACATTTTTTACAATGATACTCTGTCCTTCCATAACCTAAATGATAATCTGTTTTTGTTTCAAAAACATCTGGTAAAGATTCATAAAAAGATGGCCAACCAGATCCACTTTCATATTTAGTATTTGAGTCAAATAACTTCTCACCACAATTTGCACAATGAAAACTTCCTTCTCTTTTTTCATGATTAAGTTCACTTGATCCAGCAAGTTCTGTGCCTTCCTCAAATAAAATTAATTTCTGTTCAGCGGTTAGGTTGGGGTTAATTTTTTTTGTCATATTCAAATATACTTAGCACAAGTTTGATGCAACAAAGAGTGCAATTCTACTAATTTTTCAAAATCTTTATTATATCCTCCTCCTAAAACTCCACAAAAAGGTATTCTTTTTGAATAAAAATTTTCTATTACAAGTTCATCTCTAAACTTTACACCTTGATCGGAAATTTTTAATTTTCCTAATCGATCATTAAAATGAATGTCTACTCCTGCGATATAAAATACAAAATCAAATTTTTCTTGATTTAACTCTGTTAAATAGTGCTTTAAAGTTTTGATGTAAGTATCATCCTCTGTGTTGTCTTCTAGCTCTACATCTAAATCACTAATAGATTTTTTTGCAGGATAATTAGTTTTTGAATGCATGCTAAATGTAAAAACGTTTCTATTTTCTTTAAAAATATCTGAATTGCCATTTCCTTGATGAACATCAAGATCTACAATTAAAATTCTATTGGCCAGACCCCTGTTAAGTAAATAATGAGCTGCAACTGCTACATCATTAAATACACAGTAACCAGCACCACCATTGTAATTAGCGTGGTGACTCCCTCCAGCCGTATTACAAGAAATTCCATAATTAATTGCAAGTTTTGATGCCAACACAGTACCCCCTGTTGCAACCAAAGATCTCTTAACAACACTATCTACCAAAGGAAAACCTATTTTTTTAACACCGTCTTTGTCTAAAGTTTTATTTTTGATATCACTTATATATTTTTCAGAGTGAGCAAACTTTAATGTTTCAGATGAGCATGGATAAGGTTTGTGAAACTTTTTGACTACATTTTTTTTAATTAAATAATTTGCAAGTTCGCTAAATTTATTTATTGGAAATTTATGATCATCTCCAATTTTTGCAAAATAATCTTCGTGATTTACAACTGGTAACTCCATGGTTACTCTAAAACTCTAATTGGCTTTCCATTAACACAAGCCTCTAACCCCTCAATCATTTGATTGTAAAAAATACTGTAATTTTCTGCTGTTACATATCCTATATGTGGAGTTAACACAGCGTTAGGTAAAAATCTTAATTTATTATTTTCAGGCAAAGGTTCTTTTTCATAAACATCAATTCCAGCTCCAGCAATTACATTAGTTGATAATGCTATAATCAAATCATCTTCATTAACTATTGGACCTCTTGAGGTATTAATTAAAAAAGCTGTCTTCTTCATATTGTCTAACTCTTTTAATGTTATGCAATCTTTGTATCTCTCTCCACCTTGAACATGAATAGATAAAACATCTGAGTTCTTAATTAAATCATCTTTGCTACATGGCAAGACATCTAGCTCTTTGCATTTATCTAAACTTAAATTTTCACTCCAAGCCATAACTTGCATTCCAAAAGCTTTTCCAATTTTTGCAACTTCACTTCCTACTCTTCCCAATCCTATTAATCCTAATATTTTTCCTTTTAGCTCAACACCAATAGTAGTTTGCCAGTATCCTTGATACATATTATCAAACTCTTCTTTAAAGTTTCTAGCTAAACCAAGAATTAGTGCCCAAGTAAGTTCAGGAGTAGGGTTGATATTAATATCTGTCCCACAAACTATAACTTTTCTTTTTTTAGCAGCTTCCAGGTCTATGGATCTATTTCTTAATCCACTCGTGATAACAAATTTTAAATCACTTAAATTATCAATTAGATTTTTTGTAATTGGAGTTCTTTCCCTCATTATCAAAAGAGCCTCAAAATCAGCTAATTGTTCAATAGCGTCTGCCTCATCTACAAAAGGTTCACTGAAAATTTTAAATTCATATTTTCCAGATAATTTTTCTAAATCAACAAATTGTTGAGCAACATTTTGGTAATCATCTAATATAGCAACTTTAAGCATTTTTAATTTTTTTTGTTTGATAAAAATAGACCTAATATAATTAAAATAGACCCAATTAAATGAAAAAATAAAAATTTTTCATTAAAAAGTATGATTGCAAAAATTGTACTGAATAAAGGAATTAATGATAAAAAAATTCCTGCCCGATTAGCTCCAATAATCGCAACAGCACCTGCCCAACAATAGTAAGAGCCAATACTTGGAAACAAAGCTATATAAAATAAAATATAAAAAAAGTTACTATTTATCTCTACAACTTTATCTTGAATTACATCGAAAAAAAATAGAGGCAAAAGAAATATTAGGCCAAACGTGCATATGATATGTACAAGGGCAAGTAGAGAAACATCAAAATTTCTTTTTCTTAAATATGCTGAATAAACTCCCCATGCAATTATCGCACCTAGCATAAATAAATCTCCTTTATTAAAATTTAAAGAAAGCAAAATATTAAGATCCAATCTTGTGATAATAGATAAAATACCTAATACAGAAATAAACAGGCCTGATAATTGAAAAATATTTGTTTTTTCAATTTTTAACAAAAAACAAACTAAAATTATTGTAACTGGTATTGCAGTATTAAAAAGAGATGCATTGATTACTTGGGTATGATTTAAAGCATTATAAGTAAATGAAGTAAATATACAAACACTGGTAAAACCAAGGATAAAAAATAAATATAAATTTTCTTTAATTTTATACTTTAATTTAAATATTTCCTGATACGTAAAGGGAAATAAAATTATCCATACAAGACACCATCTTAAAAATGAAAGAGTATTTGGTGGTATGTTTTGCAAGTATGCAAACTTAGCAATTGTAAAATTGCCTGCCCAAAATAATGTTGCACAAACCAACATTAAATATGCTTTGGCGTTCTGACCCACTTAGCTAAATCTTAACGAACTATAAGGTTTTAAATCTAAGTTTGTATTTTCGTTCGCAATCATTCCTGAAACAATCTTTCCAGAAATTGGGCCTAAAGTCCATCCTAAATGATGATGTCCAAAACAATAATAAACATTTTTATAATTTTTGGATGGCCCCATGACAGGTAAAAAGTCTGGTAAAGTTGGTCTAAATCCTAACCACTCATCCTCATGCTCGGGTAAATCACCAAGCATATATTTTGCATTATTAATTAAATTTTTAACTCTAGATTTTGACAAAGGATTTTCTAATCCACCAAATTCAACTGTACCAACTACTCTTAATCCTTGTTCCATTGGTGTAATTCCAAAACCACGGTTTGAAAATATTACTGGTCGGCTTAATAAATGATCACAGTTTTTAAAATGAACATGATATCCTCTTTCAGTATCTAGAGGAATTTGTTCATCTAAATTGTCAGTCAATTTTTTAGAAAAAGCGCCACAAGCAATTACTGCTTTATCAAAAACATAACTTTGTGTTTCAGTTTTAAAAATAGGTTTTTCATCATCAAATTTTATATCTTTAATATTTACTTTGTTAAACTTTCCACCTTTTTGCAAAAATAGATCAAATAATTTTAAAAGGATTCTTTTTGGATTTCGAGCATGTCTTGCATAAGGATAGTAAACTCCAGCATGATAGAATGGTTTAATATGGGGTTCTAAATCATGAATTTCAGCTTTATTTACTAGTTGTTGTTTAACTCCTAATTCATCTCTAACTCTAATTTCTAATTCCCTACTTTTTAGATCTTGATCATTCCAGATATAAAGTATTCCTTTGTTTTCCACTAATCCTTCAAGATCTATTTCATCAAATAATTCATCATACGCCGGTAGAGCTAAATCTAAAATTTGATGCATATTTTTTGCAGTATGCATCATCTTAGTTTTTGTAGTGTTCATGATAAATTTCATGAACCATGGAATCATTTTTGGAACGTAATTCCATTTTAAAGCTAGAGGACCAGTTGAACTTAATAACATAGCCGGAACATCCGCTAAGACATCGGTTCTATTTAAAGAAAGTGAAGCATAAGGCGAAAAATGTCCTGCATTTCCATAAGAAGCTGCTTGGCTTCCTGGATTATCTCTATCAAATATTGTTACATTAAATCCCTTTTTTTGAAGAAACAAAGCATTTGATATACCTTGGATACCTGCACCAACTATTCCAACCTTAATGTTCTTATTCATAAGAACGTTATACAATTAAAAAATTAAAGTTTCATAGTGACAAATTATGCTTAATTAAATTAAATATTTTAAGCAATCATCTGTTTATGATTTATCTTGGCGCTAAGAACAATACCAAACCCGATCATAGTTGCTAACATAGAGGAACCTCCATAGGACATTATCGGTAATGGAGAACCGACAATTGGCAATAAACCCAAGACCATCGAAAGATTTACAACAATATAAATGAATATTGCAAAAGCAAATCCAAAACAGAATAACCTTGAAAAATTGCTTCTTGAGATAGCACCTATTCTCAAGATTCTGATAATAATAATTGAATACAAAACCAACAATCCTACCGATCCTATAAATCCAAACTCTTCAGAAAATAAAGTGAATATAAAATCAGTATGTTTTTCAGGTAAAAAATCCAAATAACTTTGTGTGCCTTTTAAAAAACCTTTGCCCTCTAAGCCACCAGAACCTATTGCTATTTTTGACTGAATTATTTGATAACCAGCGCCCAATGGATCTCTATCAGGGTCTAAAAAAGTCAATATTCTCAATTTTTGATAAGGCTTTAAGAAAGAAATTACAAAAGGTAGTGATATTAAAAAAACTATAAAAGAATAAATAAAATATTTTATCTTAACGCCTCCTAGCCATAAAACAATTAATCCACTTGATGCAATAAGAATTGAAGTTCCTAAATCTGGTTGTGAAAGCACCATAATAATTGGTATTAAAATAATAGTTATAACTGTCATGATACTTGTAACTGAGTTTACATTTTCAATTTTAACCCTGTGATAATATTTTGCTAAGCAAAGTATAATTGCTATTTTCATTAACTCAGATGGCTGTAAATTAAATAAATATAAATCCATCCATCTTCTAGAGCCTGATGATTTTATTCCAAAAAAAGAAACATAAATTAGTAAAAGAATTACAGCTATATAAAACAAGTATGAAAAGTTGTGCCACCATCTAATATTAAAAAACGCAATTAAAATCATTAAAGGGAAAAAGACTACTATTTTACTAAAATGACTTTTTGTATGAAATAGAATTTCTCCTCCATCTGTTGAATACATCACAAATAAACTTAATATTGAAAGTAAAAATATACTTATCAGTAAAATATAATCTAACTCTTTAACCTTTTGCCAGAAAGTAAGTTCGTTATTTAATCTATCGTGTTGAAACATCAAATTTCTATTTCCTCAAAATTTTTTTGTTTATTTCTTAAATCGTTTCTATCAATTATTAATTTGAATAATTCCTTTGCAATTGGTGCTGCAGTTTTACTTCCTGAGCCACCATGCTCAACTATAATACTTAATGCGTATCTTGGATTAATATACGGACCATAAGCAACAAATAATGCGTGATCTCGGTCTTTATAAGGAATTTGCTCAATTTTAAGATCAAGTTCTCTTTCTCGCATGCTAATTCTCTTAACCTGCGCAGTTCCAGTTTTGCCAGCAAATTGATATTTTGGATCGTCTATTCTAGATTTGTATGATGTACCGTATAATTCATTAGTTGAACTAAACATAGCCTCTTGAACAATTTTTATATTTTTGGGATTCTCAAATAATTTTTTTTCTTCAGAAAATAAAGACTCTTCTTCAAATTTATTTTTAGCTTCTTCGAAAGAAACAGCATTATTATCAACTATTATTCTTGGTTTTATAGAGTAGCCTCCATTAGCAATCTGAGCTGTCATGAGACATAATTGAAGTGGAGTTGTTTGCGTGTAACCTTGGCCTATTCCAGTTATTAATGTTTCACCAAGAACCCAACCTTTTCCAAGATTATTTTTTTTCCATTTAGTGTTTGGAAATAAACCTGATTTTTCAAAATCAAAATAATCTCCTAATACCTTTTTACCTAAACCAAATTTTTCAGCTGTAACATTTAGTCGATCTACTCCTAGTAATCTTGCAACTTCATAAAAATAGGTATCACATGATTGTTTCATTGCATTTTTTAAACTTACAAATCCATGACCTTTTTCTTTCCAACAGTGAAAAGTCTGTCCATAGAGCTCCATCTTACCAGTGCATTTAACTTTAAAACTTGGGCTAACAATTTTATTTTCTAAAGCAGATAAAGCTACAATTGGTTTTATTGTAGATCCTGGAGAATAAAGTCCTGCAAGTGTCTTATTTACTAGTGGTTTTAATGGATTATTTCTAATTAATGCCCAATCATCATTGCTTATACCAAATAAAAATTTGTTTGGGTCATAAGAAGGAGAAGAATACATTGCTATGATATCACCCGTATAAATATCCATTACACTTATTGATCCTGCTCTGTCATTTAAAAGTTTTCCACAAGCTTTCTGAACCTCGGTATCAACAGTTAATCTTACTCTTAAACCTTGTTTTCCTTTTTGATGCTCAAGTTGATTAATTCTTTTCCCATAAGCGTTTACTTCATACCTTTGGATAGCATTTGTACCAATCAAGTAATTTTCTAAAGTTTTTTCTAGACCTAATTTTCCAATTTTCATACCTGGAACAAATCTTTCTTGAACAGTTTCATTGGCTAAAATTTCTTCCTCATTAGGTTGACTGACATATCCTAGAATATGAGTATAAGTTTCGCTAAAAGGGTAATTTCTTGAAATAGTCATAACTGGTTTAACACCAACTAAGTCATATAAATAATTATTTATTTTTAAAAAATCGCTCCAAGATAAGTTTTCAGAAACAATAATACTTTCCCAAGGTTTAAATTTATTTTTTGATTTTACAATTTTTTCTATTTTTTTATCGCTCAGGTTAAGTAGAGTTTTTAATCGAGTTAACAAATAATTGAAGTTTTCAACTTGTTCAGGAATTATATGAAGTTGATATACTTTTAAATTTCCGGCTATAACATTGCCAAAATAATCAACTATATCACCTCTTATTGGTGGCAACTTCCACTCTCTAATTCTATTTTTATCTGAAAGAGTAAGATATTTTTTATTTTCGTTAACTTGCAGAGAAAAAAGTCTAGCTATAATTCCTGTAAAAATTATTACTTTTGCAGCACCAATAATAAACATCCGTCTATTAATTACGTCTGTTTTTCTAATACCTGAATTACCGCTAATCATTCTGTTTAAGTGAAATTTTGCTATTTAAAATGTTAAATAAAATAAAAAATAATGGGTAAAATAAAAAAGTAAAACCAGAATTTATTAAGTAACTCATATAATCTACCTGATATAAAAATACTAAGTCTAAGATTATCACTTGAATTGAATTGATAAGCAAAACTGCAATGATAAATGAAAGCCAATCATTTATAAATTTTGGACTTAGTGTAATTTGTCTTATATATGAGGTAATGGCACAGATTAGTAAGTAACAAAAACTACTTATTCCAATTGGAATACCAATTACTACATCGTTAATAATTCCTGCTAAGAAAATTGAGAAATATCCCAGGTAATCTGGATTTCTTAAAGTCCAAAAAAAGATTAAAATGAAAATGAAGTTGAATGAAAAATAATCTAACTTTAAATAATTAAAGTCAAATTCATTAAACACTGAAAAGAACAAAATAATAATCGGCAAATAAGAGGGGAATGATCTAAAAAATGTACTTTTATTCAATGAAGCCATTATTGACCCTCCCCTATTTTAAATTCTACAATCTTTACAAAACTTAATTGTCCAAAATCAGAAAAAAAACTTAGTTGCTCTGAACTATTTGTTATTTTACCAACTGGAATACCTGGTTTAAAAATACCAGCAAGACCAGAGGTGTATACAACAGCCTCATTTTCAATCTGATTTTCTTTGTACTCATCTTTGGTATATTCAATTATTCCATGATCCTTACCAGTTCCAGAGGCTACAGCTTGTAGAAATGGGGGCTGAATTACCACTGGTATTTTGCTATTTAAATCTGACAGAAGTAGAGCCCTTGAATTTGAATAATTTACCTCAATAATCTGACCGACTAAATAATTTCGATCCATTACTGCCATTCCCATCTTTACATTATCTTTAGTTCCTCTATTCAAGACTATTGATTTTAAATATGGACTTTCTCTATCAATTAAAACTCTTGCAAATATATCTTCTGAATTTATTCTTTCATCAATCAACTCTCTAAGTCTTTTATTTTCAGCAGTTAAAATAGTATTTAATACTTTAATCTCATCTGCATTCTCTATTTTAATTAATTGGTTTTGATGATTTTTATAAAAATCAAGGTGTGATTTAAATTTAGCTATTGCCTCTTTAATTTTATTTTCTGGTACTGATACAACATAAGAAGATCTATATATTACTTCGTTAATTCCTAACTTAACAAGTTGAATTGGTTTAAAATTAAAATTACTTAAAATTATTATAACAACAGATAAAATAATTAAGCTTATAAGCGAAAACTTTTGTTGATCTTTCTTTTTTAAAAAAACTGATCTTAAGGCAATTACAAAGTCGTCTCTGCCTTTTACCATCTTTTAATATTCAGATAACATAGTAGAAAAAGTTTCTTCTTGATCCAAAGCTTTACCAGTTCCAACCGCAACGCAAGACAATGGATCATCAGCAACATGTACTGGTAAACCTGTTTCCTTTGAGAATCTTTTATCAATATTTTTTAATAAAGCTCCACCACCTGTTAAAGTAAGACCCATATCTACTAGATCAGCAGATAATTCAGGAGGAGTATTTTCTAAAGCATCTTTGATTGCACCAACCATTTCTTTCAATATATCATTTAATGCTTCAGCAGTATCTTCCTCGGTAATATTTACTTCTTTAGGAGTGCCTGATCTTAAATCTCTACCTTTTACTGGGTAAGTGTTAGTTCCTGTTGGAACAGCTGTACCCATTTCCTTTTTAATTTTTTCAGCAGTAGTATCTCCGATAAGCAAATTATATTCTTTTCTCATATAATTAACTATTGCTGTATCCATTGCATCACCTGCAACTCTCAAAGATTTAGAATAAACCAATCCACCTAGGGACATGACTGCTATCTCACTGGTACCACCACCTATGTCAACAATCATTGACCCTGTGGCTTCAGAAATTGGAAGTCCAGCTCCAATAGCTGCAGCAATTGGTTCTTCAATTAATTGAACTCTTCTTGCTCCCGCAGCTAATGCGCTATCTTGAATTGCTTTTCTTTCAACTGGTGTTGAACCAGTTGGAACACATATTAAAATTCTAGGATTAGCGAAAGTACTTCCTTTATGAACTTTTTTTATAAAGTGTTTGATCATCTCTTCTGTAACTATAAAGTCTGCTATAACACCATCTCTTAAAGGTCTGATAGCACTAATATTCCCAGGTGTTCTTCCAAGCATTGTTTTGGCTTCATCTCCAACAGCTAAAACATTTTTCTTTCCGCCTTGATCAACAATCGCAACAACAGAAGGTTCATTAAGAACAACACCTTTTCCTTTTAATACTACTAGTGTATTTGCTGTTCCAAGATCAATCGCCATATCTTGGCTCCATACCTTTTTAACGCTATCGAATAATCCCATTATATTCCCCTTACCTTTTGACTTTCTTGCTCCATTGGAGCTGTTTTATCTCGTTTAATTATCATTTTATTTAAAGCATTTATGTAAGCATTTGCAGAAGCAACTAAAGTATCGGTATCTGCTGCTTGACCTACAGTAGTTTTTCCATTTTCCTCAATTTTTACACTTACGGTTGCTTGAGCGTCGGTACCTTCGGTTACAGCATGTACTTGATAAAGCTGTAAATTTACATCATGAGGATAAAGAGTTTTTATACATTTAAATATTGCATCAACTGGTCCATCCCCAATTTCTGAAGCTTGTTTTACATCCCCGTATACATCTAGAGTCATCTCTGCTTTTTGAGGTTCTCCTGTACCGGCAAATACTTTTAATGATTTTAAATTAATTGCACTAACTTTATTATCAACAATTAAACTATCATCAACTAGTGCAATAATATCTTCGTCATAAACATGTTTTTTCTTATCCGCTAAAACCTTAAACTTTGCAAATGCATTTCCTACTACATCGTCTGTTAAATCTGGATAACCCAAACTATTTAATTTATCTTTAAAAGCATGACGTCCAGAATGTTTACCCATTACTAATGAGGTTTGTTTTACTCCAACACTCTCTGGGGTCATAATTTCATAAGTCTGTCTATTTTTTAACATTCCATCTTGATGAATACCTGCCTCATGTGCGAATGCATTTTTTCCAACAATTGCTTTATTATATTGGACTGGAAATCCAGTAGCATTTGAAACTATCTTTGATGCCTTGCTTAATAAAGTTGTGTTAATTCCAGTATCGTAAGGCATTAAGTCTGGTCTTGTCTTAATTGCCATTACAACTTCTTCTAATGCAGCATTACCTGCTCTCTCACCTAAACCATTTATAGTACATTCAATTTGTCTTGCTCCTGCTTGAACGCCAGCTAAAGAATTAGCTACCGCTAAACCTAAATCATTATGACAATGAGTAGATAAAATTGCTTTATCAATGTTAGGAACTTTATTTAAAAGCGTTTCAATGATTGTTTTGAACTCAGAAGGTATTGTATAACCAACAGTATCAGGAATATTAATTGTTGTTGCTCCATTTTTAATTGCAAGCTCAACTGTTTTACACATATAATCCATATCAGTTCTTGTCCCATCTTCACATGACCACTCAACATCATCAGTAAATTTTCTTGCATAAGAAACGTGTTTACCAATTGACTCATAAACATCTTCAGGTGACATATTTAATTTATGCTTCATATGTAATGGACTTGTAGAAATAAAAGTATGTATTCTAAATCTAGGAGCATGCTTTAGTGCTTCATAAGCTCTATCAATATCTTTTACTGAATGTCTAGATAATCCTGCTGGTATAGAATTTTTTAAAATCTTACTAACTTCAGAAACTGCCTCAAAATCTCCTGGTGATGCTATAGGAAAACCTGCTTCGATAATATCAATTCCCAGTTCATCAAACACTCGAGCAATCTGAATTTTTTCTTCCAAACTCATTGATGCGCCAGGTGATTGCTCACCATCACGCATAGTTGTATCAAATATAAAGACTCTATCTTTGTCGCTCATAATAAAAATTTTTGGAGAATCTATAATACAATCTATAAGAGAGATTGCAAAATAATTAGTATAAATAGCTAAATTTTTTCGTCCATTTTAGGTGATACAAAAATTAATTATAAATAGACTCAATTTTAGGCATCAAGTGCAAAAGTTCCTTTGTGTATTCATGAGAAGGGTTCAAAAATAAATCCTCAGTATTTGAAACTTCACATAACTTGCCATCTTTTAGAACTCCAATTCTATCACACATTTGTCTTACAACCGGTAAGTCATGGCTAATAAATAAAATAGTTAAATTTAATTGATCTTGAAGATCTTTTAATAAATTTAATATTTGTGCTTGAATACTAACGTCTAATGCAGATGTGGGTTCATCACAAACTAAGAGTCTTGGCTGAGTTGCTAAAGCTCTCGCGATCGAAATTCTTTGTCTTTGACCACCAGAAAATTCATGAGGATATCTATCTGCTGATTTTTGAGACATCTCGACAGAGTCTAATAAATCGTAGACATAATTATTTAGATCAGAATTAGATACCGAGGGATTGTGAAGCGTAATAGGCTCAGCAATAATATCTTTTACTTTCAATCTTCCATTTAGTGATGAATAGGGATCTTGAAAAATCATTTGTATTTGTTTTCTAAATTTCATTAGTTCAGACCTATTTTTTATCTTTGTAATACAAGTGTTATCAAAAAATATATCTCCTGATGAAGGTTTAAATAAATTTACAATCATTTTTGCAATAGTTGATTTTCCACTACCACTTTCACCTACCAATCCAAATGACTCACCTTCTTTTATTTCAAATGAAACATTATTTACAGCTAACACTGAATTTTTAGAATTTTCTGTAAAAAAATTGTCATCAAAACTTTTATTAAGATTTTTAACTTGAACTAAATCTTGGTTGGTAATTTCTTTTTTAGTCCATCTATTCAAAATTTTGATATTATTTTCTTTATTTTTTTTGTTTTTTTCTACTATTACAAATCTTGAAATTTTCTTGTTTGTAGGTGGAACCGAACTTACAAGACTTTTGGTATAACTTTGTTGGGGAGTTGTTAATATTTTTTTTGTTTCACCAATTTCGACTAAATTTCCACTTTTCATCACAGCTACACGATTGGCTGTTTCAGCAATAACACCCATATCATGAGTGATTAAAATCACAGCTAAGTTTCTTTCTTTTGTTAATTTTTTAATTAAATCTAAAATCTGTGATTGAATAGAAACATCTAGGGCAGTAGTAGGTTCATCGGCAATCAGTAATTCTGGTTCGCAACATAAGGCCAAAGAAATTACCACTCTTTGTCTCATTCCTCCTGAAAACTGATGAGGATAATCATTAAATCTTTTTTCAGCATCCTTAATTCCAACTTCTTTTAGTAAATTTATGGATTTATTTTTTGATTCCTCTTTGTTTAAATTTAGATGAGTTTGTATAGTTTCAATTAATTGTTCACCAACTGTTAATATTGGATTTAAAGATGTTTGTGGGTCTTGAAATATTAATCCAATTTTATTACCTCGATATTTAATTATACTCTCTGAGTTTTCATGAATATTTAAGTTTCCCAAAATTACTGAGCCACTTGAAACCTTTCCTGGCTCATCAATTAAATTAATAATAGCGTTTCCAACAGTGCTTTTTCCAGAACCAGACTCTCCAACCAATCCTAAAATTTCACCTTTATTTACTTCAATATTAACGTTTTTGGCTGCGTAAACAGTCTCTTTACGCATTTTATAATCAACACTTAAATTATTTATTTTTAAAAAACTCATTTTTTTAATTTTGGATTTAGAGTGTCTCTCATCCAATCTCCTAATAAGTTAATGGAAAAAGCTAAAATCACCAAAAAAATTGCTGGGAAAAATGTAATCCACCATTCTCCTGAAAATAAAAAATCATTTCCCAATCTTATTAATGTTCCCAAAGAAGGAGTTGTTGGAGGAACCCCAACACCCAAAAAGCTTAAAGTCGACTCTGCCAAGATTGCAAGAGCTAGACCAATTGTACCGATGACCAAAACTGGTCTCATAATATTTGGCAGAATATGTTTAAACATAATTACTATATTTGAAACACCGATTATCGTTGAGGCAGAAACATAGTCTTTATTTTTTTCTACCAAAGTTGCTGCTCTAGATACTCTTGCAAACTGTGGCCATTCGGAAATTCCAATAGCAAAAATCAAAACATAGATTGCCATTTCATCATGCATTTCTCTTGAAATTAATCCTCTTGCTATTCCATCAACCAATAGTGCCATTAATATACTTGGTACAGTCAGCTGAACATCTGTAAGTCTCATTACTACCATTTCATATTTGCCACCAAAATATCCAGCTGTTAATCCTAAACCAACGCCAAGAACTAAACTAAATATAATTGCAGCAAAACCAACGATAAGGGATATCCTGCACCCATATAAAATGGTTGATAACATATCTCTTCCTTGACCATCTGTTCCAAGAATAAATTTCGCTAAACCATCCTCTGTCCAAGACGGAGGTGTAAATGCATCCATCAAAGATAAAGATGATGGATCAAAAGGAGTGTAAGGTGTTAAAAATTCAATAAAAAAAGAACAGAAAAAAATAACAAATAGAATTACTGAAGATATGATTGCCGTAGGAGACTTTATGAAGCTATGATAGATATCGCTATCCTTAATTCTTTCCCATCTTGTTAAATTCAAATTATTATCCACTTGCTGTATCTCCTTTAACTCTAATCCTTGGATCAATAAAATAATACAGAATATCAACTATAAAATTTATCATTACAAAAACAAATGCAATAAAAACTAAATAAGCTGACATAATTGGTATATCTACAAACTGAACAGCTTGAATAAACAAGAAACCCATTCCAGGCCATTGAAAAACAGTTTCGGTAATAATTGAAAACGCGATTAAAGTTCCAATATTAATCCCAGCAATCGTTATTACAGGTATCAAGCCATTTTTTAGTGCATGTTTATATTTAATACTATCTTCACTAATTCCACGTGCTCGAGCAAATTTTATATAATCGGTTTGTAAGATTTCCATCATTTCAGCTCTTACTAGCCTGATGATATATGTCATTTGAAAAAGACTTAATGTAACTGATGGAAGAATTATCGCTTTAAGACCTGAAACTGTTAAAAAACCTGTTGTCCAAAATCCTATATCAACAACTTCTCCTCTACCAAACGAGGGAAGCACTCCTAGAATTACCGCAAATAAATAAATAAATAATATCCCAATTACAAATGTCGGAAGTGACACTCCGAGCAATGAAATTGCTAAAACTAAGTCACTTAAAAAACCTTTTCTATTTATACCCGTATAAACTCCTAAAAGAGTTCCTATCACTAAAGCTATCAAAGCAGAAATCACAACGAGCTCAATAGTAGCTGGCAATCTCTCAACAATCAGTTCAGACACCGGTCTTCTTAATTGATAAGAAATACCAAACTCTCCTTTAGACGCATTAATTACAAATCTTGAAAATTGAACATGAATTGGATCCATTAAACCCAATGTTTCTCTTAATTCAGCTCTCTCTTCATCTGAAGTTTCTTCTCCAACCATGTTATTTATTGGGTCTCCAACAAAATTAAATAAAGAGAAAGAAACAAAGGCAACAACTAGCATTACCAAGGCTGATTGAAATAATCTTTTAAAAAAATACTTTATCAATTTATGAGGATTTTAAATTTATAAGCCCCTTATAAATTTAAGGGGCTTATAATAATTTTTATTTAATTTACGCTAGCAGCTCTAAATAACGGTTCGTTATTAGGTCTGATAGGAACATTTACGTTACTTTTAGATGCCCAAGAAATTACTTGGTGGTGTAAAGGAAGATAAGCAATATCATCTTTTACAATTTTCCAAGCTTTAGCAATTGCAGCATTTCTTTTTTCTAAGTCAACTTCACCTTCCATAACTCTTATAGCTGCATCTACTTCAGCATTACTGAAATTAACTCTATTCCAACTAGCCCCTGTTTCATACAAGTAATGGAATACGTAATGACTGTCTAAAGTTGGAACTCCCCATCCAAGCATATAAAAATCACCCTGATTATCTTTAAGTTCTTTGAAATGCTTGCTTTTAGTTTGAGCAAATAAGTTAACTTTAACACCTACTTTACCTAGCATTCCAACAACTGCTGTGCAGATGGCTTCGTCATTTACATACCTGTCGTTAGGACATCTTAATTCAACTTCAAACCCATTAGGATATCCAGCTTCAGCTAATAATTTTTTAGAGGCTTCTGGATCATATGGTAATCTTTTGTCAAGTTCAGCTGTATAACCGTTTACTCCAGGGAAAGTTATTATTCCCGCAGGTTCACTTAGACCTCTCATTACTTTTTTCTTAATGGCTTCAATATCAATTGCTTGATAAAGCGCTTGTCTAACTTCTTTTTTCTTGAAAGGATTATCACCAGTGTTTCCAGTTCTTAATTTATCTGCTGCTTGATCCATTCCTAAAAAGATTGTTCTCATCTGCGGTGTACTTACAACTTGATGTCCTGAAGAAGAACCAATTCTTTTTAAATCTTGAACAGGTGCATCAGTCACTAAATCAATCTCACCAGATAGTAAGGCAGCTACTCTTGTTGCAGCATTTTTAATTGGAAGTAACTCAATTTGCTTTATGCCATCATCTTCCATATCACCCCACCAATGCTTATTTCTTTTAAACACTGTTTTTGTGTTCGGTTCTCTCAAAGTAATTTTAAATGGACCCGTTCCCAAAGCATTAGTTGCTGAAAAGGTTTCTTGTCCTGCATCCCAATTCTGAGGAGACATTGCAAAGTTTTTCTCAGACCAAGCTCTAGACATTATAAAAATGTTAGACAATTGATTTAAAAGTATAGGGTTTGGTTTACTTGTTGTAATTTTAACAGCATATTCCCCAACCGCTTTAACATCAGATATTGTGCTGATATATTCTTTGAAATCAGATGTTCTTTGTTTAGCTCTTAATATACTAAATACAACATCAGCTGATGTCATTTTAGAACCATCAGAAAATTTTACATCTTCTCTTAAATTAAAGATCCAAGTATTAGGATCTGTAGTTGTCCATTTTCTTGCTAACGCTGGTTCAATTTTCATATCTACTGCTCTTTGAACAAGAGCTTCATAAACTTGTCTAGATACTTGAGTAGTTGGACCTTCGTTTTGTGCGTGTGGATCTAGTGTAAGACTGTCTCCTTGCATTGACCATTTGATGGTTTTTGCCCATGCTGAAGAAAATCCAAATACTAGAACTAATGATAGTAATATTCTTACTAAATTTTTAGCCTTCATAATTAACCTCTTTTTTAAATTTATAAAAAAAATTATAAGTGAAAAAAAAAGATTATTACAGATATAAAATTCTATTAATAATTAACTTTTATCGCTATCAACTAATTTTTTCTTACTTATCCAAGGCATCATGGCTCTTAGCTCTGCGCCAACTTTTTCTACAGAATGTTCAGCCAATTTCGCTCTAGTTGCTAAAAAGTTTTTTTGACCAGTTTTACACTCATCCATCCACTCTTTGGTAAATTTACCTGATTGAATATCTGCCAAAACTTCTTTCATTCTTTTCTTTGTTTCTTCCTTATTGATAATTCTTGGACCAGATTGATACTCACCATATTCAGCAGTATTTGAAATTGAATAATTCATATTTGCAATTCCACCTTCATAGATCAAATCAACAATTAGTTTAACTTCATGAACTGTTTCGAAATATGCCATCTCTGGTTCATACCCAGCTTCAACTAAAGTTTCATATCCATTTTTAATTAGTTCAACCAAACCACCACATAAAACAGTTTGTTCACCAAATAAGTCTGTTTCAACTTCGTCTTTGAAAGTAGTTTCAATAATACCTGATCTTCCTCCACCTACTGCTGAAGCATAGGAAAGAGCTAAATCTCTTGCTTTACCAGATCCATCTTGATGAACAGCAAACAAACATGGAACTCCACCACCTTTTTCATATTCGCTTCTTACTAAATGACCAGGTCCTTTTGGAGCAACCATAAATACATCTAAATCTTTTCTTGCTTTAATTAAGTCATAGTGAACATTTAAACCATGAGCAAAAGCAATACTTGTTCCTTCTCTCACTCTTTGTTCAATATGATTTTTATAAATTTCAGCTTGTAATTCATCTGGAGTTAATATCATAACAACATCTGCCCAAGCAGCTGCATCAGATAAATTCATCACTTTTAAACCTTTTGATTCAGCTTTAGCAACACTTGATGAACCTTCTCTTAACGCAACAACAATTTCTTTAACTCCACTATCCTTTAGATTAAGTGCGTGAGCGTGACCTTGGCTCCCATAACCAAAAATCGCAATTTTTTTATTTTTAATTAAATCTACATCTGCATCTTTTTCATAAAACATTTTCATAATTTATCTCCTATTAATTAGTTAAAAATTTTTGCACCTCTTGTCATTGCAACAGCCCCTGTTCTTGAAGTGCTTATAAGTCCCAAGGGTTTTAATTTTTTGTTCATTTTATCAATCTCTCGTCTAAGTGCTGTTATTTGAATAACTGCAGATGATTTTGTTTCATCCAATACTACTGGGTTAAATTTTTTACAAGCATTTAAACATTTTTCAATTTTATTTTTTTTACCTACAATTTTAAATAAAGCCATCTCTTTAAAAATCACGTCTTTATCGTCTCTTTTAAATTCAGCAACTTTGTGTACAGGAACTAATTTGGTTAATTGCAGTCTAATCTGGTCAATTACTTGTGGTGTTCCAGTTGTTACAATTGTTATTCTGGATATGTTTTTGATAGCATCAATTTCTGCTACCGCCAAAGACTCAATATTATAACCTCTGCCAGAAAAAAGACCAACCACTCTTGCAAGAACACCCGCTTCATTATCTACCCAAACTACAAAAATATAAGTATCTGATTTTTGTTTTATAGATGGAGAGCTATAAGCTGACTTTGATTTTGGCATTTTGATTAAACTAAGGCTTTGCCTTTTCCTTTTATTTTATTCTCTTCTTGATCATTTGGTCCTAAGATCATTTGATTATGAGGTTTACCTGAAGGTATCATTGGAAAACAGTTTTCATTTGGATCCACATGACAATCAAAAATAACAGGACCATTATGGTCAACCATTTCTTGAATTTTTTCATCCAGCTCTAATGGATTATCAGCCTTAATTCCTTTACAGCCATAAGCATCAGCCATTTTCATAAAATCTGGTAATGCTTCTGAATAACTTTCAGAATAATTCTTTTCATGAAGCAGCTCTTGCCACTGTCTTACCATTCCCATGTACTGGTTGTTCAAAATAAATATTTTTATTGGCAAATTATATTGAACAGCCGTGGACATCTCTTGCATTGTCATTAAAACTGAGGCTTCTCCAGCAATATCAATAACTAATTTTTCTGGATGAGCTACTTGAACTCCAACAGCTGCTGGTAATCCATAACCCATAGTTCCTAATCCACCTGAAGTCATCCATCTATTGGGTTTGTTAAATTTATAATGTTGAGCAGCCCACATTTGATGCTGACCTACTTCTGTTGTTACATAAGTATCTTTATTTTTTGTTAACTCATAAAGTCTTTGAACAGCATGCTGAGGTTTTATGCTATCTTCACTGTTAATGAAATTTAAAGAGTCTTTACTTCTCCATTTTTGAATTTGTTCCCACCATTTTGCAATATTTGGTTTATTTGATTTACCATTACCATTTTTCTTTTTAACAATTGTTTTGTTTACTTTATCAATTACTTTCGTTACATCACCTACGATTGCAAGATCTACTTTAATAATTTTATTAATTGATGATGGATCAATATCAATATGAACTTTTTTTGAATTAGGAGAGAACTCATCAATTTTTCCAGTAATACGGTCATCAAATCTTGCACCAATATTAATTAATAAATCACAGTCATGCATTGCATTGTTTGCTTCATATGTTCCATGCATTCCTAACATTCCTAAAAATTGATTATCATCTCCTGGATAAGCACCTAAACCTTGCAAAGTTGAAGTAATTGGAAATCCAGTTAGTTCAACAAATTTTCTAAGAGCCTCACTTGCTTTTGGTCCTGAATTAATTACGCCTCCACCACTATAAATTATTGGCTTCTTTGTTTTACTAATTAAATTAATTAATTGGTCAATTTCATCAGTTGAAAACTTATTGTGAGATTTGCCATTTAAACTTTTTTCTTTTTTTGGTTTTTTATATTTTGCTTTTGCAAATTGAATATCTTTTGGAATATCAATTAATACTGGGCCAGGTCTTCCAGTTGTTGCAACTTTAAATGCTTCATGCATAACATCTGAAAGTTCATTAATATCTTTTACTAACCAGTTATGCTTTGTACATGGTCTTGTTATTCCTGTTGTATCACATTCTTGAAATGCATCAGTACCAATCAGGTGTGTTGGAACTTGACCCGAAATACAGACCATTGGGACTGAGTCCATGTATGCGTCAGTTAAAGCAGTAACTACATTGGTTGCACCTGGGCCTGATGTAACTAGAACAACACCAGGTTTTCCTGATGATCTCGCATAACCTTCTGCTGCATGACCTGCACCTTGCTCGTGTCTTACAAGAATATGTTTAATAGATGGATGGTTTTTTAACTCATCATATATTGGCAGTACAGCACCACCAGGATAACCAAAGATATGATTTACCTTTTGGTCTTCAAGACACTTAAATACGATTTCAGCTCCAGTTAATAATTTTGGCATTTCGCAATCTAGCTGAAGTTGTGCTAATTGGTCAAGGTTAAGTATGGAAAAATTAAATTTTTTTTAAAAAATTATTAATCTCAGATGGCTTGAGTTTAACCCAATCACTCATGTTTCCTCGAGCCCATGTGCTTTGTCTTTTAGCGTATTGTCTAGTTTTTATTGATATTTTTTCTTTGATTTCATCAATTTTTTTTTCTTTTGCTAAATATTCCTGAATTTCATTTATTCCAATTGCTTTGTATGCAGTCATATGCGCATTAATTTTTAGTTTTAGAAATCTTTTAACCTCATTAACAGCACCCATTTTAATCATTTTACCAGTTCTTTGATGAATTCTTTCAACCAACTCATCACGTGGATAATCAATATAAAATTTGACAAAATCCTCCTCTAAATAATTTGATTTAGTATTTTTAAACCATTCATGAAGAGACTTCTTTGTAAACTTTTTAACTTCAAAAGCTCTTATTGATCTTTGGGTATCTGTTGGATTAATTTTATTTTTTGATAGAGGATCTAGTTTTAATAATTGCTTATAAAATTTATTTTGGCCAATTTTTTTATTTAAATTTCGAATTCGATTTCTAAACCTTACTGGAATATTTGGAATTTGAACCAAACCATCAGTCAATGCTTTAAAATAAAGTCCAGTACCTCCAACAAGAATTGGAATTTTTTTTCTATTTTTAACTTCAATTATTTTTTTATTTGCAATTTTAAGCCAATCACCGGTTGAAAAACTTTTCTTTGCATCTTGGAAACCATATAGATGATGTTTTATTGATTGATAATTTTTTGGACTAGGTCTTGCAGACAAAATTTTAAGTTGCTTATAAACTTGCATACTATCAGCATTAATAATTTCCCCTTTAATTTTTTTTGCAAGTTTAATTGCAAAACTTGATTTTCCAGATGCAGTGGGTCCTGAAATTAAAATTATCTTGGATTTTAAATCCATTACTAATCTAATTTAACACCAATATATCTTCGTTGATTTTGATTGTTATAAATCGCAATTAAAATAGTTTTTTGATTTGAGTTTATTGCTTTTTGAGTGATATCTCTTAAATCATCTGCTGATTTTATTTTTTTCTTCTGAGCTTCAATAATAATACTATTAATCTCAATTGAGTTTACTAAAGGACTGTTGTTAGCCATATTAGTAATTACTAATCCTGTGGTTTGGTTTGGTAATTTACGGTTTTTTATATCCTCTTTAGTTAAAGGTCTTACTGATATTCTTAAATTCTCAATAATTTCATCTAAATTATTTTCATCTTTTTTTGGATTTTCACTTACTTTAAAATCATCAGAGGTTTCTAATCTTCCTAACAAAACCTTTTTAGTTATTTCTTTTTTATTTCTCCAAATTTTTACATCTACATTTTTTCCAACTTCTGTTCTTGCAACAATTGCTGGTAACTCTTTCATTTGCTTAATCTCAACTCCATTAAACTCCAAAATAATATCTCCAGCCTGAATTCCTGCTTTTTCAGAGGGACTATTTTCAGCAACGCTTGCAACTAAAGCACCTCTTGGTTTATCTAGATCTTCAACTTCAGCAATTTCTTTTGTTACATCTTGAATTCTTACACCTAACCAACCTCTTTTTGTTTCGCCAAACTCTATAAGTTGTTTGATTACTTGTTGAGCGCTGTTTGATGGAATTGAAAATCCTATACCAATAGAACCATTTCTTCCCAAGATGGCTGTATTAATTCCAATTACATTTCCTTCCATGTCAAATAAAGGTCCACCTGAATTTCCTGAATTTATTGATGCATCTGTTTGAATAAAATCTTCATATCTTGATAACCCAATAGATCTGTTCCTTGCTGAAATAATTCCAGCAGTTACTGTTCCTCCAAGACCAAATGGATTTCCAATTGCTAAAACCCAATCACCAATTCTTGCTTTATCTGAGTCTCCAAAGCCAACTGGTTTAAATTTATCTTCTGTATCTAATTGTAACACTGCTATATCCATTAAAGGATCAGCACCAAGCACTTTTGCTTTATATTCTTGGTCTCCGTTAACTCTAACTATAATATCATCAGCATCCTGAATCACGTGATTATTTGTAACTACTACCCCCTTCTCATCAATAATAAATCCAGAACCCAAAGCTGCTGATTTTCTCTCTTGAGGAGTTCCAAATTCTTTAAACATATCTTCAAATGGAGAGCCTGGAGGGAATTGAAATGGAAAAGAATTATTATTTGTAACTACAGTGGTTGATGTAGAAATATTTACTACAGAGGGCATCAATTTTTCTGCAAGATCTGCAAATGATTCTGGAACAGGCCTAGAGTTTGATTGTAATGAAAAACTTAGAGAAAATATAATTGTTAAAACAATAAATTTTAATTTTTTCATATTAACTTTTAATAAAATAAATAATCACAAAACCTATAACTGCAAAAATAAGTCCTCCTGATCTTAGTTGACTATCTTTAACAAGTTCAAGTTTTTTAAGCATACTTTTCATTTTTGCTGGAAATAAGGCATATAAAATTCCCTCTATAAATAAAAAAAGACCAAAAGCTATGACTAGCTCATTCATCTAAAAACTATTGTTTAATATCAGGATTTATATTTCCAAAAAATTTGAAAAATTCACTATCAGGAGACAAGATCATTGATGTTTCTCCTGCATTAAATGCCTTACCATAAGCTTGCATAGATCTATAAAAAGCAAAAAATTCAGGATCTTTTCCAAAAGCTTCAGCGAAAATTTTGTTTCTTTCTCCATCACCTTCTCCTTTCATAATTTCAGATTTTTTTTGAGCATCTGCTAGTATCACGGTTACTTCTTTGTCAGCAGTCGAAGTAATTGTTACTGCCATCTCAGCACCTTTTGCTCTAAATTCCTTTGCTTCTCTTTCCCTCTCAGTCTGCATTCTTCTATAAATTGCATCACTGTTTGCCGTAGGAAGATCAGCTCTTTTTATTCTTACATCTACAATATTTATTCCAAAATTTTGCGCTTCATTATTAACTCCATCTTTAATCAAAGACATTTGTTTTGATCTATCTTGTGATAGCAAAGTTTGTAATTCTTCTTGACCCAAAACATTTCTAATTCTTGAGTTTATAATCGTAGATAATCTTGATCTTGCAACCCTTTCGTCTCCAACAGAAATATAAAATTTCAAAGGATCAACTATTTGAAATCTCGCAAAAGCATCAACAATTAATCTTTTTTGGTCAGATGCAATTACTTCCTCGGGCGGGGTATCTAAATTTAAAATCCTTTTATCTAAATAAACAACGTTTTGAATAAATGGAATCTTAAAGTTTAAGCCAGGTTTCATTATAATTCTTTTTGGGTCACCAAATTGAAGAATTATCGCTTGATTAACTTCTTTGACTATAATTACTGATAGGAACGCTACAACACCAATTAAAATTAATATTCCAGCTACTATTTTTCCAGCTTTCATTTAATTTGTCTCTTTCTTTTTAAGCTCTGGCAATGGTAGATATGGCACCACACCTGAACCAGACTCTTTATCTATGATAATTTTATTTATATCTGCTAAAACCGTTTCCATTGTCTCTAAAAACATTCTTTCTTGAGTCACTTGTTTTGCTTTAGCATACTCATTGTAAATTGCTAAAAATCTACTAGCTTCACCTTCAGCTTTAGCAACAACTTCTTTTTTATAAGCTTCTGCAGCTTGTAAAATTTTCTGAGCTTCCCCTCTTGCTCTTGGGATCACATCGTTTGCATAAGCTTCGGCTTCGTTTTTAGATCTTTCCATATCTGCTCTTGCAGCTTGAACATCTCTAAATGCATCAATAACTTGATCTGGTGGGTCAGCTTTTTGTGTTTGAACTTGTGTAATTTGAATTCCACTCTCATAATCATCTAAAATGCTTTGAATAATTTCTTGAGTTTCAATCTCAATGCTTGATCTACCTTCTGTTAATATTGGTTGAATATCACTTTTAGCAATTACTTCTCTCATTGCTGTTTCTGCTGCTGCTTTAACAGTTCCTACAGGATCCTGAATTTTAAATAAAAAATTTCCAGCATCTTTGATAACCCAAAATACTGAAAAATCGATATTTACAATGTTTTCATCACCAGTAAGCATTAAACTTTCTTGAGGAACATCTGCAACTCCTCCACCTGTAGAAAAACCACTATCTCTTTCAGACCTAAATCCAATATCGATTCTATTTACTTTAGTTACTTTTGGAGTTTGAACAGTCTCAACTGGAAAAGGAATATGATAGTTCAATCCAGGTTGAGTAGTTTTAACAAATTTTCCAAATCTAAGAACAACTCCTTGTTCATCAGGTAATACTCTATAAAGCCCACTTGCAAGCCATACAAAGGCTAAGACCAATAAAATTAATCCAATAGACTTTCCACCTGAAGATTTTCCACCAGGTAAAAACTTTCTTATTTTATCTTGAAACTCTCTTATGATTTCATCTACGTTTGGTGGTGTTGGTCCTCTTCCTGAACCATTGCCTCCGCTACCACCTCCTGGAGGTGTTCCCCATGGGCTTCCGCCTCTGCCTCTGAAATCATCTGACATATGACAAAGTATATAGTGTCTTTATCGCAAAAAACAAGTAAGGATAGTTTTATGTCAGATAAAAAGACAGAACTAAGTGACGCAATGAAAAAGAAGGTTGAGCCTAGAGTTTTTACAAAAAATCCAATTTTAGGAACTAAGTTTACTATTGCAATCTCGAGTGCAAAAGGTGGTGTAGGTAAATCTACATTTGCAACGAATCTTGCATTGGCATTAAAAAAAGTTGAATGCAAAGTTGGATTGTTAGATGCTGATATTTATGGCCCTTCAATTCCAAAAATGTTTGATATTAATGAAAAGCCAAAAAGTGACGGTCAAAAATTAGATCCTATAACAAAATATGACATTCAATGTATGTCAATTGGATTTTTAGCAGATCAACAAACTCCGATGATTTGGCGTGGTCCAATGGTGACGAGTGCAATTAAAACTTTTACTCAGAAGGTTAATTGGAAAGATTTAGATTTTATAATTGTTGATATGCCTCCAGGAACTGGTGACACTCAATTAACTTTTTCACAAGAAATTAAAATGGATGGTGCAATAATTGTATCAACTCCACAAGAAGTTGCTCTTTTGGATGTAAAAAGAGGAATTAAAATGTTTGATAAACTTGGAGTTAAAATTTTAGGTTTAGTTGACAACATGAGTTTTTTTGTTGGGGATGACGGAAAGAAGTACAAGATATTTGGAGAAGGTGGAGTAAAAAAAACAGCAGAAGAATTTCAAAAAGATTTTTTAGGAGAAATACCAATTAATCCTGAAGTTGGAAATTCTGGTGATCAAGGAAAACCAATAGTCGAGTCAGACCCAGACCATCAAATTTCAAAAATATATCTAGATTTTGCTGAAAAGATTAAATCAATTTATCTTTAAGATCAAAAGCAGCCATTAATTCATTCCATTCTCTTTTAGATAGACCTGAACTCTCAATATCTACATCTTCACCTTTAATGAGATTTTGAATTATTACTTTTCCTTTAGCAGAAACCTCTGTTCCTCCTACTCTGTAATCCATAAATGCATCATAAGTTATCGGTACCCATTTTTTAACTGTATCTAACATTATATCTGCATACACTCTTATTTCATACTGAGCGTGACTGTCAGCTCTCAACCTTAAAAAATTCATTAAATTTAATAAATCAGTTTTCCAATACCACTGGGTATAAGTATTTAATGTTAGGTTCATTCTAGCAAGTTCTCTTGCTAATCCTTTTTTATTCTCGTCAATTGTTGAACCATCATATCTTTCATTAAGCATTGTTTCATAATTGTCATAAGTTCTCTCTGCATCACTTTTCAAAAGTTCTAAAACTTCTTCTGCTTGTTTTCCTTCAAGGACATCTCCTCTTCCTTGTCTATTGCTAGTAGATTGCGCTGCTAAATTTTCTTTAGTTGGTAAATAAAATTCTTTATCTAAAATTGAATATCTTGCGGAGTATTCATTTACGTTGGCAGTTCTATGTCTGATCCATTGCCTTGCAATAAATATTGGAAGTTTAATATGATATTTTATTTCACACATTTCAAATGGCGTACTGTGCCAATGTCTCATCAAGTATTTTATTAAACCTTTATCTGTTGAAACTTGCTTTGTCCCTTTTCCATAAGATACTCTTGCTGACTGAACTATAGACGTGTCATCACCCATATAATCAACTACTCTTACAAATCCATGATCTAATGCTGGCAGCGCTTCATAGAGTATTTTTTCAAGCTCTGGAGCGGTCACTCTTTTAGTTTGATTGCTTTGGGATTGCTGGTTTTTTATTTCTTCTGATTGTTCTTTTGTTAATTTCATGATTGTTATTGAATCTGTTGTAATTACTTTTATATTATTAATGTTGGATTTCCAACTACGACGATAAACGAATTTCGTAATAACCATTGCGGACGTGGGGGCAGTACCCACCACCTCCACCATTACAACTTACGGGGGTGAACTAGAATCGACGGGTGACTAAAGGCTATTCTTTCGTTCGGGATTGTTCCACCGTAACGGGCTAATTTATAATTGCTAACGAAAGTTACGCACTTGCTGCATAATTAACTTAGTTAATTAAGCACGGGGTCCGGGGCACCTGGCAACAGAACGCCCCCTACTTTATATTGATGATAAATTAATTTTTTTTGAGTATTTTTTTTTAGGTGAATTTTTTATGACTGCTTGTCCGCAACGCATAACACCTCTCTTTTTATCAAATGTCATTTTTGGCTCTCCATATAAAGTCCAACCATTTGACAATGCTTCAGTAACACGGTGACAAAATTTTGATGTATCATCGTCTGTAATAAATCTATATCCCTTCATAAAATTCTCTCTATTTATTTTTTAATTCGGCTTGTGCAGCAGCCAATCTTGCTACAGGAACTCTATACGGAGAACAAGAAACGTAATTTAATCCAGCTTTTGAGCAAAATAAAATACTGTTAGGATCACCGCCGTGTTCTCCACAAATTCCAAGTTTAATATTTTTATTTTGACTTTTTCCTTTTTCAACAGCTATTTTGATTAAATCTCCAACTCCATCATCGATCGAAATAAACGGATCAATTGAAAAAATTTTATTATCTATATAATCATTTAAAAATTTTCCACTATCATCTCTACTTATTCCAAATGTAGTTTGAGTTAAATCATTAGTTCCAAAACTAAAAAATTCAGCATGTTTTGCAATATCTTTAGCTTTTATAGCTGCTCTAGGAAGCTCAATCATCGTACCTACCATAAACTCAATTTTTAATTTATGCTCTTTTTGAACTTCACTTGCAATCCTAATTACTAAATCTTTCATAATTTTTATTTCTGCTTCAGTAGATACTAATGGGATCATAATTTCTGGAAAAGCAGATTTAATTTTTTCTTTTTTGAGCTCTGCTAGAGCTTCAAATATTGCTCTACATTGCATTTCATATATTTCAGGAAAAGATATTCCAAGTCTACATCCCCTATGACCCAACATGGGATTTTGTTCATGCAATTCATCAATTCTAGATTCTACTTCTTTTACTGGAAGATTAACAATATTTGCAACTTCATTAATCTCTTTATCTGTTCGAGGCAAAAACTCATGAAGAGGTGGATCTAACAATCTTACTGTAACTGGCAATCCACTCATAATTTTAAATATTTCTATAAAATCCTTTTTTTGATGAGGTAAAAGTTTTTTTAATGCAATTAATCTATCTTCTTTAGTCTTTGATAAAATCATTTCCCTTACTGATAAAATTCTTTCTTCATCAAAAAACATATGTTCTGTTCTGCAAAGACCAATTCCTTCAGCTCCAAAATCTTTTGCTGTTTTAGTATCCTTAGGTGTTTCAGAATTTGTTCTGATATTTAATTTTCTAAAACTATCTGCCCAAGTCATTATCTTGGAAAAATCTCCAGATATCTCTGGTTTAACTGTTGCCACACTTCCTGATATAATTCTACCAGTTGATCCATCTATAGTAATGATATCGCCTTCTTTAATTTCCATTGAAGATGTTTTAAATGTCTTCATCTCATAATTTATATCAATCTCACTTGAACCAGATACGCATGGTCTTCCCATGCCCCTTGCAACTACTGCAGCATGACTCGTCATTCCTCCTCTAGCTGTCAAAATTCCTTTTGCAGCATGCATTCCTTGTATATCTTCAGGCGAGGTTTCTACTCTTACCAAAATAGTGTCTTGCATCATCGAAGTTAATCTTTCAGCTTCCTCTGAAGTAAATACCACTTTCCCACTTGCTGCACCTGGTGAAGCAGGTAAACCATTTGCTATTACATTGATTGTACTCTTTTCATCAAGTGTAGGATGCAAAAGTGCATCTAAAGAATTTGGATCAATTCTTAATACTGCTTCTTTTTTTGATATTAATTTTTCCTTAACCATATCAACTGCAATCTTTACCGCAGATTTTGCAGTTCTTTTTCCTGATCTAGTTTGAAGCATCCACAGTTTATTATTCTCAACCGTAAATTCTACATCTTGCATATCTTTGTAATGTTTTTCCAATTTTTTTAAAATTTTTTTTAATTCTTTGAAAACTTTTGGCAAAGACTCCTCCATTGAAGGTTCTTCAACTTTAGCATTTTTTCTTGCCTTCTTAGTTATATATTGAGGTGTTCTTGTACCAGCAACAACGTCCTCGCCTTGTGCATTAATTAAGTACTCACCATATATTTCATTTGATCCATCTGATGGATTTCTTGTAAATACAACTCCAGTAGCACAATCATCACCCATATTTCCAAAAACCATTGATTGAACGTTGACTGCTGTTCCCCATTCTGCTGGTATTTGATTTAATTTTCTATAGACTTTTGCTCTATTGCTTTCCCATGATAAAAATACAGCACTAATTGCACCAAATAATTGTTGAAATACATCTTGAGGAAATTCTTTTTTTGTTTTTTCTTTTACTGTTCTTTTAAAATCTTCAATTAAACCATCCCAATCATTTTCATCTAAGTCTGTGTCTAACAAAACACCTTTTGTTAATTTATAATTTTCAATTAATTCTTCAAAATGATAGCTCTCCACACCCATCACAACGTTTCCATACATTTGAATAAATCTTCTGTAACTGTCTTTAGCAAATCGCCCATTGGAAGTTTTCAAAGCTAACGCATTTACTGTTTTATCATTTAAACCTAAATTAAGAATTGTATCCATCATTCCTGGCATAGATACTCTAGCGCCCGATCTAACAGATAATAACAAAGGATTTTTTAAATCTCCAAATTTTTTAGAAACATCTTTTTCTATAATTTGTAATTCTTTTTTAATTTGAGAAATTAAATTTTTATTCAATTTTTTCTTATCTTTATAAAAAATCTCACAAACTTTAGTAGATATTGTAAAACCAGGTGGAACCGGCAAACCCATTCTGCCCATTTCAGAAAGGTTAGCACCTTTTCCACCCAAAAAATTTTTTGGATTTTTAATACTTTTAGATTGTTTCGAATTGAAGTTTAATATGAGTTTCGTCATTAGCTAGACTCGATTAAAGAAAAGTTAACATAATTGTCGAATGTTTTACACATCATTTGAATTAGTTCTAGCCTATTTTTTTTAATTACCAGATCATCCTCATTCACAATTACATTATCAAAAAAATCAAATACCTCTCTTTTAATATTTGCTAAATTGTCCAATGTTTGAACAAAATTTTCATCATTATTAATACTAGAAAAATATTTCCTCAATTCATTAATTTTTTTAAATAAATTCTTTTCAAGCTCAGTTTTAAAAATACCAGGGTCAGTTGTATTAGATAATTCGATTTTATCTTTTTTTAACTCACTTTCTAGAATATTTGATGCTCTTTTATAACTTGCAATAATATCTATTCCGTTTTGTTTATTTATTACTTTATTTAAATTTTTTGCTTTATTAAAAATAATTACAGATTGATCTAAGTTATAAGAACTTATTGAAGCTTGTATTATATCGTTTCGGATATTTTCTTCCTTCATATAATATTTCAATCTCTCTAATAAAAAATCTAGTAATTCTTTTTGTAAAGATTTATTCTCAAATTCAAATCCTTGATCCTGATACAAACTTGAAGAATAATTTATTAAATCTCTAATTTTAAAATCTTTTTTATTTTCAATCAGAATTCTAACAACCCCTAATGCTAATCTTCTTAAAGCAAAAGGATCCTTGGAACTTGTTGGTTTTTGGTTTACACCAAAAAATCCAACTAAAGTATCAATCTTGTCAGCTAAGGATAAAGCAATGCTATAAGGTTTTTTTGGAATTTTTGTTCCAGATCCAACGGGTAAATATTGCTCACTAACAGCAAGTGATATTTCTTTATCAAAACCTTGCTCATTTGCAAAATAACCTCCCATAATTCCTTGAAGTTCTGGAAATTCACCAACCAATTCGGATAACAAGTCTACTTTACTTATAGATGCTGATAATTCCACTTTTTCTTTGCTAATTAATAACTCATCAGAAATATTAGCACCAAGCTTTCTCATTCTTTGAGCTTTATCAAAATAATTTCCAAGACCTTTGAAGTAATTCATTAATTTTAAATCAGAAATTTTTTTGACCATGTTTTGAGCTTTATCTTTCTGCCAGAAAAATTCTGCATCACTTAATCTTGCTTCAACTACTCTTTCATTTCCTAGTTTAATTAATCCTTTTTTATCTTTATTGTTTGCTACTACCAAAAATTGATTTGTAATATTTCCTTTTTTATCAAAAGTAGGAAAATACTTTTGGTGATATTGCATGGTTAGTATTAAAATCTCTTTAGGTATATTTAAAAATTTTTTATCAAATTCACAAACAATTACGTTAGGTTGGTCAGTTAAATCGACTACTTCTTGAAGAAGCTTAGGATTGCTATCAATATTTATATTTCTTTTTTTTAAAATAATATCGAATTTTTTTTCTATTAAATCTTTTCTCTCAACGTGATCGATAAGTATATCCATTTTTTTAAAAAAATTTTTATATGTTTTAAAGTCTGAAAATAGTTTTTTCTTTTCTTCAAATTCTTTATCTATAAATGTCGAGTTAGATGAAATTAAATGATGAAATTTAAAATTTAGTTTTTTTTTATCAAAGATGGATAAAATAGATTTTAATGGCCTACCCCATAATAGTTCATAATTTGACCATTTCATTGACTTTTTCCATTGAATTTTATTCAGTATTTGAGGTATGGCTCCTTCTAATAATGTATGAGTATCTAATTTTTTTGATCTAGTTTTATAAAAATAGAACTCACCTTTATCTGTTTTTTTTACAAACAACTCTTTTTTTGAAACGCCATTTGATCTAGCAAATCCCTCCAACGCAGCATCTGGAGACTTTGTATTCGGACCTTTTATTTCCTCAGATTTTAAAACTATCTTCTTTTCAACTCCCTCAAACAAAATTAATAACCTATTGGGTGTCGAGTAAGATGAACTTTTTTTAAATTTAATAGATTTTTCTAAAAAAAATTCATTAAAACTTTTTAGTAGATTTTCTCTTAAATTCTTTTGTAAATTTGAAGGTATTTCCTCACTAAACAATTCTAAAAAAAATTCAGACATTATTTTTGACTATCTAACCAAATACTAGCAGCTGCTTTTGTAATATCTCTTATTCTTGCAATATATCCTGCTCTTTGAGCAACGCTAATTGCTCCACGTGCATCTAATATATTAAATACATGACTTGCCTTTAAACATTGATCATAAGCAGGTAAAGAAATTTTTTTTTCAACTAATGACTTTGCTTCCAACTCGTGCATATCAAACATTTTAAAAAGTGATTCTACATTCGCATGTTCAAAATTATATGCCGAAAATTCTCTCTCAGCTTGATGAAATACTTCTTTATATTTTACACCATCATCATTCCATAACAGATCGTAGACATTTTTTTGCTGCTGAATAAACATACATATTCTTTCTAATCCATATGTAATTTCTACAGAAACTGGTTTGCATTCAAATCCTGCCATCTGTTGAAAATAAGTAAATTGAGTAATTTCCATGCCATCACACCATACCTCCCAACCAAGACCAGCAGCTCCCAATGTTGGACTTTCCCAGTCGTCTTCTACAAATCTAATGTCATGATCTGAATGATCAATTCCTATAGATGATAAACTATTGAGGTAAAGTTTTTTAATATTTTCAGGCGAAGGTTTTATAAGAACTTGAAATTGATAATAATGTTGAAGTCTATTTGGATTGTCTCCATACCTTCCATCTGTGGGTCTTCTTGATGGCTGCACATATGCTGTCTTCCAAGGTTTAGCCCCTAATGACCTCAATGTAGTTGCTGGATGAAATGTGCCTGCTCCTACTTCCATGTCATAAGGTTGGAGAACTAAACATCCCTTTTTGCTCCAAAACTTTTGAAGATTTAAAATTGTATCTTGAAAAGTAAGAATTTTCTCTTTTGATTTAGAAACCATATCTTTGCCAGATTGATCTTTCATCCAAAATATTTGCAAATTGGTCAATATGATTTGAAGATGAAAGTTTTTGACTTAACCACCCTTTTGTTTTTTCAAATTTTTTAATTACAACATCTTCACCAAACTTTTCTTTTAAGATTTCATGTGCATCTCCTATGTCATCTATTAATCCTAATTTTTTAGCTCTTGAACCTGACCAAAATTCACCAGAAAATAATTCTACTTCTGTTTTATTTAATTTTGCTCCACGACTTTTTTCAACAACATTTATGAAATCTTGATGTAAATCTAATTGGATATTTTTAAGTCTTTGAATATCTTCTTCCTTTTCTTCCATAAAAGGATCAAGTGTGCTCTTATTCTTTCCAGCTGTGTGAACTCTTCTCTCAACACCTATTTTCTTGATTAATTCAGTAAAACCAAATGATGAATATATAACCCCAATAGACCCAATAATTGAACTTGAATTTGCATAAATTTCATCTCCAGCACATGAGATGAGATATCCCCCAGAAGCAGCAACATCCTCTGCAAAAAAAATAACTTTCTTATTACTTTTTTTAGCTTGCTGACGAATAAAACTATAAATTAAATGTGACTGTACAGGTGAGCCTCCTGGAGAATTGATTGATATTGCTACTGCAGCAGCTTTTTTCAGTGAAAAAGCTTTTTTAATAATTTCTTCCTGTCCTGCAAAATCAATACCTTGCTTAAACTTACCAGCATTACCAATGACGCCATTTAATTTAATATGTGAAACAATTTTTTTCTTTTTTAAAAAGGAGAACATATTTATCTCTTACAGAATATTTAGTTGATTATAAAGACTACTTATAATTGAAGAAATAGGTGCGTCAAATGATAAGTAATAAATATAGCTTATTTATATTAATTTAAAATTAATATGGGAACTGTAGTACAACTTAAAAACCAGATAAATAATTCATATTTCCAATTGAGGGACTCTGTTGAAGAAAAACTAGCTTTGACTGAAGAAAGAATAAAATCCAAATTAACTAGTGATGTTCAATTAGTTCAAAAAATGACTAATTATCATATAGAAACTGGTGGCAAAAGACTTAGGGCTTTATTAACATTGGGAAGTGCTAAGTTATGTGGTTACTCAAAAGGTTCAAGAGACGTAAATTTAGCAGCTTGTGTAGAACTTATTCACAGTGCAACTTTGATGCATGATGATGTTATCGATGAAGGTGAGATTAGAAGAGGTAAAGAAACTTTAAATAAAATTTGGAATAATCATTCCTCGGTTTTAATTGGAGATTATCTCTTAAGCAGATGTTTTGAGATGATGGTGGAAGATGGAAACTTAGAGGTATTAAAATTATTATCATCAACTTCATCTAAAATTGCCCAGGGAGAAGTATTACAACTACAACATAATAATGAAGTTGATATGCTTGAAGAAACATATCTAAAAATTATCTCTGCCAAAACTGCAGAACTATTTGCTGCTTCAACAAAAGTAGGTGCAATTTTAGCTGATGTAGAAAATAAAGAAAAAGATGCACTAGAATTTTATGGAAGGAACTTAGGGTTAACTTTTCAAATTGCAGATGACACGTTAGATTATAATTCTGAATTAAAGTTATTTGGAAAAAAAATAGGAAAAGATTTTTTTGAAGGAAAGGTGACTTTACCAATAATCTTGCTTTACCAAAAATTAGAAAACAATGAAAAAAATAAGCTTAAGGAAGTATTTAACAAAAAAGAGAGAACAAAAGAAGATTTTAATAATATTATATCTTTAATTAATAAATATAAGATTATAAATGAATGCTACCAAAAAGCTCAGCACTATATTAATTTAGCATCAAATTCTTTAAGCGTGTTCAAGGATACTAAAGAAAAAGAAATTCTTAAAAAACTTACATCTTTTAGTTTAGCAAGAAATTTTTAAGGACTTAATAAAGACTTATTCCATAATCCATTCTGGCTTTTTGTATATAGCAATCTTTCATGAATTCTATTTTCTCCATCTAACCAAAACTCTATATTTTGTGGATTTAAATTCCATCCAGACCAGTGTTTTGGTCTAGGAACTTTTGTTTTATCAGAATATTTATTTTTATATACCTTAATTGAATTTATTAATTCATCTCTGTTTTTTAATTCTTGGCTCTGATTTGATGCCCATGCACCAATTCTACTTTCATATGCTCTCGAGGAATAATATTCATCTGCAACATCATCAGAAACTAATGATACAGTTCCAGTAATTCTGACTTGTCTTAAAAGACTTTTCCAATGAAAACACATTGAAGCGTTAGGATTTTCCTTTAGTTCATTACCTTTTCGACTATTTAAATTAGTGTAGAAAACAAATCCATCTTTACTAAAACCCTTAAGGAGCACCATTCTGACGGATGGAACATTATTTTTAGTTGAAGTTGCTAACGCAACCGCATTTGGATCATTTAGTTCAGTCTGTTTGGCTTTTTCCATCCATATTTCAAACAGCTTAATTGGGTCATCTAAATTTAAAAAGCAGCTGTTGATACCAAGTTGGTTTTTTTCATTCATAATTTAAACAAAATAATCTATATAATATAAATAATGTCATTTAACACTTTTGGAAAGCTATTTCGTTTCACAACTTGGGGTGAATCTCACGGTCCTGCTATTGGCTGCATAGTTGACGGTTGTCCTCCAAACATACATCTAGATGAAAAAGATATTCAATTAGAATTAGATAAAAGAAAACCTGGACAATCAAAATTTACCACACAAAGAAAGGAAGATGATAAAGTCCAAATACTTTCAGGTGTATTTGAAGGAAAAACTACTGGCACACCAATTTCTTTAATTATCTATAATAAAGACATGAAATCTAAAGATTATGGAAATATAAAAGATAAATTCAGACCAGGTCATGCGGACTTTACCTATTTCAAAAAGTACGGAATTAGAGATTACAGAGGTGGAGGAAGATCTTCAGCTAGAGAGACGGCATCAAGAGTTGCGGCTGGTGCTATAGCTAAACTAGTACTCCAAAAAAAATTAGGAAAAAAATTTAAAGTTATAGGTGCTGTAACTCAATTAGGAATCTTAGGATGTGATACGTCACAATGGAATGATAAAATTATTTCAAAAAATCCATTCTTTTGTCCAGATAAGTCCATGATTAAATTATGGGAAAAATATTTACTTGGTGTAAGAAAATCAGGGTCATCATGTGGTGCTGTAATAGAGGTTAGAGCAAGAGGTATTCCTGAAGGTCTTGGTGCGCCTATTTATTCAAAATTAGATTCTGATATCGCATCAGCGTTTATGAGTATTAATGCAGTTAAAGGAGTAAATGTTGGTGCTGGAATGAATTCTGCACAACTAAGTGGCGAGCAAAACTCTGACGAAATATCATTAAAAAATAATAAATTAAAATTTAACTCTAATAATGCAGGCGGGATCTTAGGCGGAATTTCTTCTGGGCAAGAAATAATAGCATCATTTGCAGTTAAGCCTACATCTTCAATTTTAACTACAAGAAAAACTATTAATAAATTCGGAAAAAATACCACAATATCAGTTAAAGGGAGACATGACCCTTGCGTAGGAATAAGAGCTGTTCCAGTTGGAGAAGCTATGATGAATTGTGTTTTATTAGACCACTACCTAATGAATCAGGCTCAGTGCGGATAAATAATTAGTTTTTTACTACTCTAATTGAATCCTTATTAAATAAAACTTCTAAAACTTTTTTTGTAATTTGTGGACTATTAAGTCCAGCAATATCATACATATTTTTTGGATTATCTTGCTCTATGAATTCATCTGGAAGAGTCATGGATCTAAATTTTAACCCTTTATCAAATATCCCTTTTTCAGCTAATAAATTTTTAACATGGGAACCAAATCCTCCTATAGAGCCTTCTTCAATTGTAATCATTAATTCATGTTCTCTTGCAGATTTTAAAATTAAATCTTCATCTAAAGGTTTTGCAAATCTGGCATCTATAATTGTTGTTGAAATACCCTTTGCTTTCAATTCTTCTGCAGCTACTTTACATTCCTCAAGTCTAGTTCCTAAACTCAACAAACAAACCTGAGTTCCTTTGTGAATAATTTTTCCTTTACCTATCTCTATTTTTTCCTCTATTGAAGGAAGTTCAACTCCAACACCTGTTCCTCTTGGATATCTTATTGCACAGGGTTTATCATTAATATCAACCGAAGTATTAATCATTTTTACTAACTCAGCTTCATCACTAGCTGCCATCACGATAAAATTTGGTAAAGTTGACAAATAAGTGATATCAAAAGACCCTGCGTGCGTTGATCCATCTGCGCCAACTAATCCAGCTCTATCAATTGCAAATCTTACAGGTAGACACTGTATTGCTACATCATGCACTACTTGATCATAAGCTCTTTGAAGAAAGGTAGAATAGATAGCGGCATAGGGTTTATACCCTTCTGTTGCAAGACCTGCAGCAAAAGTAACTGCATGCTGTTCAGCTATACCAACGTCAAACATTCTTTTTGGAAATTCCTTACCAAAAATATCCATACCTGTTCCACCTGGCATTGCTGCAGTTATTCCAACAATCTTACTGTCTTTTTTTGCATGCTTAACAAGTGTATTTGCAAAAACTTTTGTATATGCAGGTAAATTAGAACCACTTTTTTGTTGCTCTCCAGTTTCAACATTAAATTTTGATACTCCATGATAGTGATCGCTAGCTTTCTCAGCATAAGAATATCCTTTTCCTTTTTGAGTTTTAATATGTATCATAATTGGACCCTCATGCTTTGAGTCTCTAGCATTTCTTAAAATAGGGACAAGTGTGGAAAGATCATGTCCATCTATTGGTCCTGCATAATAAAAACCAAGTGAGCTAAATAGTGTTCCACCGGTGACAGCAGAACGAAAAAAATCTTCTGCCTTACCAGCTTTAGCACTAAATCTTTTTGAAAAAGCTGAGGTGATTAATTTTAAAGTTTCTCTTAAGCTAAAATAGATTTTTCCAGTAAATAACTTTGCTAAATAAGTTCTCATTGCACCTACTGGTTTTGCTATAGACATATCATTATCATTTAATATAACGATCATTTTAGTTTTTGATGCGCCAGCGTTATTCATAGCTTCATATGCCATACCAGCACTAATTGCGCCATCTCCAATAACAGCTATTACATTTGAAGATTTATTTTCTAATTTATTTGCTTCAGCAATGCCAAGTGCAGATGATATAGATGTGGAACTATGAGCTGCACCAAATGGGTCATACTCACTCTCAGATCTTTTAGTAAAACCTGATAAACCGTTGCCTTGTCTTAAGGTTGTAATTTTTTGTTTTCTTCCCGTTAAAATTTTATGTGGATATGCTTGGTGTCCTACATCCCAAATTAATCTATCATTAGGTGTGTCAAAAACATAGTGCAGAGCAACAGTCAGCTCAACAACGCCTAGACCTGCACCTAAATGTCCACCAGTTTTAGATACTGCACTTATCATCTCTTCTCTAACTTCATCAGCTACTTGTTGTAAATCATTTTCAGAGACTTTTCTTAAATCTGATGGAAAGCTAATGTTATCTAAAAACTTGTAATTATTTTTCATTTATTTCTATTCAATATAAATTCTAATGTATCGTTTAATTTTTTTGATTTTGAACCATAAATTTTTAAATTTCTATTAATATCTGATATAATCTTGCCACAATATTTGATTGATCCATCATAACCTAGCAAACTTATAAGTGTAGCTTTGCCTTTTTTTTGATCTTTTTTTGTTCTTTTCCCAGCAATTTTAGAATTACCTTTAAAATCTATTAAATCATCTGCTATTTGAAAAAGAAGACCAATATCAGAACCAAGCTTCTCAAAAAATTTTATTTCCTTCAAACTTTTCTCCTTAATGATTGCTGGTACTGCGCAACAAAAACTAAAAAGTTTTCCTGTTTTTTTAATTTCCATATCTATAATTTGTTTTTTTGAAACTTTCTTTTTTTCAAAATCTAAATCTAAATATTGACCTCCTGCTATACCCAAATGTCCTGAGCACATAGAAAGTTTATCTACTAATTTAACTTTAATTTTGTTGCTCAACTTTAACTTAGAACTAGTTAAAATTTCAAAAGCCATTGTTAATAATGAATTTCCAGCGAGGACAGCTGTCGACTCACCAAATTTAATATGAGCTGATGGTTTACCTCTTCTCATATTATCATTATCCATGCATGGTAAATCATCATGAATAAGAGAATAAGCATGAATACATTCAACAGCAGCACCTACAGCAATTAATGTATGATAGTTAATTGAGAATAACGATCCAATATCAATTAATATTTTAGATCTAATTTTTTTTCCTCCGGGAAATAATCCATACTTCATTGCATAAACTAATTTGGAATTTTCTTGTTCCTGAATGTATTTTTTCAAGAATAAATTGGTATCTTTTGCAATTTTATTAAGTTGATTTTTCACTTTCTCTTAATGATATCCTTAATTTTTTTATTCGTATTTTCACTAATAGATCTAAAATTTTTTTGAAATTTTTTTTCGATTAAATTATTTAATTTTAGTAACTCTTGATAGCTTTCTACAGAATTGTCTAGGTCATCTTTTTCTTCTAAAGACTTTATCATTTGATTTGCTTCATCTGTTAACTCTTCAAGCGTTCTATTATCATAATCGAGTGGTAAATTTTTATCTTTCATATATTAATCATTACTATTACATGAAAAATATTCAATCAAACATCAAAAAAGCGAAAAATTACTTAGATAAAAGTCATTGTGTAGCTGTTCCAACAGAAACTGTTTACGGTCTCGCGGGTAACGCGTACTCGGACACCGCTGTTAAAAAAATTTTTAACCTAAAAAGAAGACCTGCTAACAATCCACTAATTGTTCACTACTATAATTTAAAAAAAATTTCAGAAGACTGTGAGATAAATGATAATTTTATAAAACTTTATAAAAAATTTTCTCCAGGACCAATAACATATATATTGAAGCTTAAAAAAAATTCTAGAATATCAAAGTTTGTAACTAATGATAAAAAAACAGTTGCTATACGATTTCCAAAACATCCTCTATTTAGAAAATTACTCAAAAATTTAAAATATCCAGTTGCAGCACCAAGTGCTAATATTTCTTCAAGATTAAGTGCTGTAAAAGCTGCAGATGTCAAAGATGAATTTGGCAACAAAATAAAATTTATTTTGGATGGCGGTGTTTGTAGAATTGGTGTCGAGTCTACAATTTTAAATATAACTAACAAACCTAGATTACTAAGATATGGAGGATTGAACGTTTCAAAGATTAAAAAAACTTTGAATCAAAAAATAATAATTAATATAAATTCAAAAGATAAAATTTCTCCTGGTCTTTTTCCTTTACACTATTCTCCAGGATTACCTTTAAGAATGAATGCAAAAAAAAACAAAAAAAATGAAGCTTTTGTACTCTTAAAAAAAAGAGAAAATATATCTAAAGATATTTATTATTTAAGCAAAACAAGAAACTTAAATGAAGCTGCCAGAAACCTGTATAGTGTTTTGAGGAAAATAAAAAAAGATAAATATAAATCAATAGCTGTAGAAAAAATACCAAATGAAGGAATTGGAAAAACAATAAATGACAGACTCAAGAGAGCATCAAACTTCAAATGAAAAACTCAATAGAAGTCATAAATCTATCAAAATCATATAAGACTAAAAATGCAGTTAATAATATAAATTTTAAAATTAATGAAAATGAAATAGTAGGACTGTTAGGTCCAAATGGTTGTGGAAAAACAACAACAATCGGAATGATACTAGGATTATTAAAACCAACAAGTGGCCAAGTCTTAATTAACGGTAAAAATATTGAAAATAATAAAATTTCAATTCTACACAAAATGAATTTTATTTCTCCCTATATTGAATTGCCTAAAAAATTAACAGTAAACCAAAATTTAATTGTATATGGAAAACTATATAATATTCAAAATTTGAATGAGAGAATTAATTCTCTCTCAGAAAAATTAAGATTGGGAGATCTTTTAGATAAAATTACAGGAGAGCTGTCATCAGGACAAAAAAATAGGGTCAGTCTTGCGAAAGCATTAATTAATGATCCTACAGTGCTCTTGTTAGATGAGCCAACTGCTGCTCTAGACCCCGAAACAGCAGATTTTATTAGAACCTTTTTAGAAAAGTATAAAGAAGAAAAAAAAATATCTGTTTTGCTGGCTTCTCATAACATGGATGAAGTAAAAAGATTATGTAATTCTGTTATGATGATGAAAGATGGTACTATCGTAGACAGTGGCACTCCAGAAGATTTGATAAAAAAATATGGACAAAAAAACCTGGAAGAAGTTTTTTTAGAAATTGTTAGGAAAGATAAATGAATATTATAAGAATATATGGATTATTTTTAAGGCATTTTTATTTAATTACTAGATCGTTCCCAAGAATACTTGATTTAATATATTGGCCCTCCATCCAGATAACTCTTTGGGGTTTTATTTCGAATTTTTTTGCAGAACACAGTTCATACTATAGTGGAGCTGTTGGAGTTATATTGTCTTGTGCAATTCTTTATGATTTTCTTTTTAGAACAAGCATTGGTTTTAATATGTTATTTTTAGAGGAAATTTGGAGTAGGAATTTTACTAATTTGTTTATTGCTCCAATGAAAATTAGTGAAATAATTACTGCACTTGTAATCACCGCTTTAATAAGAGCTTTAATCGGATTAATTCCAGCGATACTTTTAACCTCACCATTGTTTGGCATATCTATATTAAACTTAGGATTGCCATTAGCTTTTCTTTTTTTAAGTTTGTACATTTTTGGAATTACTTTGGGGCTTTTTGTATCAGCTGGGTTGCTAAGATTTGGGCCATCTTTTGAGAATATTGCATGGTCTACAATGTTTTTATTGGCACCTTTTGGCTGTATCTATTATCCAGTTGAAATTTTACCTGAAATATTTCAATCAGTAGCTTTCGCATTGCCATTAGTTTATATATTTGAAGAAACCAGAAATATCTTGGTCAATGGAATTGTTAGCTATGAAAATATTCGTGTCGCACTTTCATTAAATGCATTTTATTTCACAGTTGCTATAGCAACTTTTTATTTTTCGTTTGATAAAGCTAGAGAAAAAGGGACATTAATTAATATTGGAGAGTAAATGGTGCGCCTGCAAGGAGTCGAACCCTGAACCTCCAGAGCCGAAATCTGGCGCTCTATCCAGTTGAGCTACAAGCGCATTTAGTATTAATATTATATTTTATGGAAAAAAGCATTAATTTTATAGTTGAAGAAGAAGAAAAGAATTTAAGAGTAGATGTATTAATTAACAAAAGAGACGAAATTATTAGTAGAACCAGAGTTAAAAATTTAATTTTAAAAGAAAAATTAAAACTAAATAATGAAATAATTAAAAGTCCATCTAAAAAAGTTTCGATTGGTGATGTTGTAAATCTTACGATTCCAGAACCAGAGATTGCATCTCTAAAGCCTTATGATTTTAAATTAAATATTGTTTATGAAGATTCTGATTTATTAGTCATCGATAAACCTTCAGGAATTATAATGCATCCTGGAGCAGGCAATTATGACAAAACAATTGTAAATGCATTGATGCATTACGATAAAGAGTCTTTATCAACTATTGGGAATGAATTAAGACCTGGAATTGTCCATAGAATTGATAAAAATACTTCAGGTTTAGTTGTTGTGGCAAAAAATAATGAGACCCATGAAAATTTATCAAAACAATTCAGTAAGCACACAATTATTAGAGAATACCAACTTTTAATATGGGGAAAGCTAAGACCATCTTTTGGTAGAATAGAAACATTTATTACTCGTAGTTCAAAAAACAGACAACTTATGGAAGTGAGCAGCTCAAAGGGTAAGAAAGCTGTAACAAACTATAAAACAGTTGAAATTTTCGAAAATAAAAAAATACCTACATTAAGTTTAGTCGAATGCAAATTAGAAACTGGCAGAACTCATCAAATCAGAGTGCACATGAACTATAAAGGAAATAGTTTAGTTGGTGATGACAAATATAAAAAAAAATATAAAAAATTAAAAAACGTTGATTTTGACATTCAAAATTCAATTACAAATTTAGACAGACAATTTCTACACGCAAAGACTTTAGGCTTTGTTCATCCTAGAACTCAGAAAGAGCTGATTTTTACCTCAATTTTGCCTCAAGAACTAAATAATATTTTAAAAATGCTTAGAAACACTGAAGAATAAATTATTGAAAATTAAGTATAATTAACTAAATAAACTCTGCTATGAACACAACTATGAGCAACAATCTTCCTACACTATCCAATGAGGGTGGTCTTTCTGCATATTTAGAACAGATTAAAAAATTCCCAATGTTGGCCGCAGAAGAAGAATATATGTTAGCCAAAAATTGGAAAACAACTGGAAATATTAAAGCTGCTGAAAAATTAGTAACTAGTCACTTAAGATTAGTTGCAAAAATTGCTATGGGATACAAAGGCTATGGTCTGCCAATTAATGAAATGATTTCAGAAGGAAATGTTGGTTTGATGCAGGCTGTTAAAAAATTTGAACCTGAAAAAGGTTTTAGATTAGCAACTTATGCTATGTGGTGGATTAAAGCATCCATCCAAGAATATATTTTAAGATCTTGGAGTCTTGTAAAAATTGGAACAACAACTGCTCAAAAAAAATTATTTTTTAATTTAAAAAAAATTAAAAATCAAATATCCCCTGAAACTGAAGGTGATTTAAGGGACGAACACGTAAACCATATTGCCAACAAACTTGATGTGAGTAAAGAAGAAGTTGTTTCAATGAACAGAAGACTTTCTGGAAAAGAGTTTTCATTGAATGCTCAAGTTGGAGAGGATGGTGATGAATGGCAAGACTGGTTAGTAGATAAAGAGCTTGATCATGATTTAAAATTTGCTCAACATGAGGAAATGGAGCAAAGAAAAGACTTATTAAAAGATTCTATTACAGTGCTTAATGATAGAGAAAGAGAGATATTGTATTCAAGAAGACTTAATGATGATCCAACTACCCTGGAGGATTTAAGTAAAAAACATAAAATTAGTAGAGAAAGAGTTAGACAAATAGAAAATAAAGCATTTGAAAAACTTCAAAAACAAATGCTACTTCTTGCTAAATCTAAAAATTTATTACCTGCAAATTAAGCTTCAAAAGGATTTTCAATTAAAATAGTATCATCTCTTTCAGGACTAGTAGAGACGCTTGATATTTTTGCACCTATAAAATTTTCTACTGCAAAAATATATTTTTTTGCATTATCGGGTAATGAGTCTATATTTTTAATTCCACTAGTAGATACTTTCCAGCCTGGAAAAGATTTGTAAATTGGTTTTATTTTAATTTGATCCTCTACAGCAGCAGGCAAATAATCTAATTTTTCTCCATCTAGTTCATAAGCAATGCACATTTTAATTTCATCTAATTCATCAAGAACGTCCAATTTTGTTAAAGCTATACCATCTATACCTGAAACTTTAATTGTTTGTCTTACTAGAACACCATCAAACCACCCACATCTCCTTTTTCTACTTGTAACAGTTCCAAATTCTTTTCCACGTGTGCCCAAAAGTTCACCTACTTCATCGGTTAGTTCTGTTGGAAAAGGCCCTTCCCCTACTCTTGTTGTATAAGCTTTTGTAATTCCTAAAACATAGTTTATTGAATTAGGACCACAGCCTGTTCCAGTAGCTGCGCTCGAAGCAACTGTATTAGATGAAGTTACAAAAGGATAAGTTCCATGATCGACATCAAGTAAAACACCTTGGGCACCTTCAAATAAAATTTTCTTTTTTTGCTTTTTAAATTGATCAATTTTAAGCCATACAGGCTGTGAAAATTTTAATATTTTAGGAGCAATTTTGAGTAAATCAGATTTAAGTTGATCTTTTTCAAAAATTTTTTTTCCAAGTCCTTTTCTGATTGCATTATGATGCATCAATACAGAATCTAATCTTTGATCTAAATTTTTTTCTGATCTTAAATCCATAACCCTTATTGATCTTCTCCCTACTTTATCCTCATAAGCAGGACCAATTCCTCTTCTGGTAGTTCCTATTTTACTTTTTCCTGCCGTATCTTCTCTAATTTCATCCATTTCTCTATGGAATGGCAAAATCAGATTTGCAGATTCTGATATTATGAAGTTATCTACATCTACTTCTACACCTTTAGATTTAATCTCTTCAATTTCTTCCAATAAGGCCCAAGGATCTACAACAACGCCATTACCAATTATTGATATTTTACCCTTTCTAACAATGCCAGATGGAAGTAATCTTAGCTTATAAGTAACGCCATCAATAACAAGAGTGTGGCCCGCATTATGACCACCTTGAAATCTAATAACTACATCTGCCTGTTCAGATAACCAATCAACAATCTTACCTTTTCCTTCATCACCCCATTGAGATCCAACAATAACTATGTTTTTCATTAATTAAATTTTTTATTTACTTTTATAGAAGTGAGATGGTTAATCGGACCATGACCTCTTCCATAATTTGGGTTTGTTTTAATAGCTGAACTTACATACTTAATTCCAAGCTCACAAGATTTCTTTGCTGGTTTTCCACACGATACAAATGTAGTGACTGCACTTGATAAAGTACAACCTGTACCATGAGTATTATTTGTTTTAAAACGGTTACTATTAAAAATCTTAATATCTTTTTTATTAACAAAAACATCCTTAACTATTTTATTTTTTGAATGTCCACCTTTAATAAGAACATTTTTAGCTCCAAATTCCATAAGCTTATTTGCAGCGTAAATCATATCTTCAACAGATATGATTTTTGTTTCAGTCAAAATTTCAGCTTCAGGAATATTAGGAGTAACTAGTGAAACTTTTTTTATTAATTCCGATTTTAATAACTTAATTGCTTTATTATCTATTAATTTGGCACCACCTTTTGCAACCATGACAGGGTCTAAAATAATACTTTTAACTTTAATTAAATTTAAAGCTTTAATTACCATCTTGATAACATTAGATGAGTGTAACATTCCTATTTTGATTGCATCAGGCTTAATATCTTTGGAAGTAAAAACTATTTGATTGAAAATTTCTTTTGGATTGATGCCTACTATTGATTTCACACCTGTAGTATTTTGAATTGTAACTGCAGTTATAGCTGTCATCGCATAAGAACCTAGAGCTGTAACAGTTTTAATATCAGCTTGTATACCGGCCCCACCAGATGAATCTGAACCCGCAATAATTAAAATTTTCGAATTTGGTTTCAATTTATTTTATTTTTTTGGATATCATGTTTACACATCTGGATAAAAGTATTTTATTATTACTTTCTGCCATCACTCTAATTTTAGATTCTGTTCCTGATTTTCTAACTAAAACTCTTCCCTTACCATGAATTAATTTTTCTGCGAGTTTTATAACTTTTTTTATTTCAGGTTTATTAATAATATTTTTATCTTTAACAATTATATTTTCTAATAATTGAGGAGTTTTTTTAAAACTCTGAAAAAATTCACTCGTTTTTTTACCTTTTCTCAGAGCAAAAAGAACTTCTAAAGCTACAAGCAACCCGTCTCCAGTCGTTGCAAATTTACCTAAAATAATATGTCCTGATTGTTCACCACCTAAATTAAATTTATATTTTTGCATTTTTTCTTTAACATATCTATCGCCTACATTAGCTCTTAAAAATTTTATTCTTTTAGATTTTAAATATTTTTCCAATCCATAATTCGACATTAGAGTTCCAACAACACCACCTTTTAGCATTTTTTTATTTTTCCATCTTGCAGCTAAAGCAGCTATTATTTGATCACCATCTACAATGTTCCCTTTTTCATCGCACATTATAATTCTATCAGCATCTCCATCTAAAGAAATGCCAATATGAGCTTTATATTTTTTTACAGCTGTTCTAATTTTTCTTGGAAAAGTTGAGCCACAATCTTTATTAATGTTTAAACCATTTGGGTTTACACCTATTGCTATAACTTTAGCGCCTAATGATTTTAATAACTCAGGCCCTGCTTTATAACCAGCACCATTGGCACAATCTATAACAATTCTTAATCCTCTTAAATTGAACTCTTTTGTGAAATTTTTTTTCAATATTTTAATATATTGTTTAGTTCCTGTTTCTAATCTTTTAACTCTTCCTAACTTTTCAGGACTGGAAAGGTTATTTGATATTTTTTTATCTATGAGAGCTTCTATTTTTTTTTCTATTTTATCTGATAATTTCATTCCATCAGGACCAAATAATTTTAATCCATTGTCGTAATGAGGATTATGAGAAGCTGTAATCATAATACCCATATTAGCCTTCATTTCTTTTGTAAGCATAGCTAATCCATTGGTTGGTAAAGGACCCAATGTGTAAACATGCATGCCAGCAGAAGCCAAACCAGAAACAAGCGCAGGTTCAAGTGTATATCCTGACAATCTTGTATCTTTTGCTATTATTGCTGTTTGTTTTTTTTTCTTTTGGGATTTAAAATATGTACCACTAGCTAGTCCAAACTTAAAAAACATATCTCCATTAATATTTTTACTATTAATAGCTCCTCTTATTCCATCTGTTCCAAAATATTTTTTTGCCATTATTTATTTGTTATCTCTTTAAAAACTTTAATTGCTTGCATAACTTCATTAACATCATGAATTCTTAAAATCTGAACTCCTTGTGTCATCAAATATAATGATGACGATATTGTTCCTCCAATTCTAGTAAAGCTATCATTTTTTTTGGAAATATCTCTAATAAATCTTTTTCTAGAATTTCCTACAAGTATAGGAAATCCTAATGAATGAAAAATAGAAACACTTCTGATTAAATTCATATTATGTTTCAGTTTTTTTCCAAACCCGATTCCAGGGTCTAAAATTATATTGTTATGTTTAATACCTTTAGACCTTAGAAGTTTTATTTTCTCCTCAAAAAAATCATAAATATCTAGTAATTCATTATTATATTTTGGATTTTTTTGCATATTTTCTGGTGTTCCAAGCGTGTGCTGAATGACAAAAGGAACTTTATTTTTTTTTAATACGTTTATTGTTTCTGAATCAAAACTTAAGCCTGAAACATCATTAATTAGTTTTACACCTAATTTAATTCCATTTTTCATTATATCAGATTTTCTAGTATCCAAAGAAATCGGAATTTTTTTTACAATAGATTTTAAGATTTCATTAATTCTTTTCCATTCATCTTCTTTATTTACTGTCTTTGAACCTGGTCTTGTTGACTCTCCTCCAACATCGATTAAATCAGCGCCATCGTTATATAGTTTAAAAGCATGACTTATTCCTCTTTGTTTTGTATTAAATTTTCCTCCATCAGAAAAACTATCTGGGGTAAGATTTAAGACACCTAGTATATTTGGAACTTTTTTAAATTCTAAGTTAGAAAAATTTTTTTTTTTAGTTTTAATTTTTTTTAAATCTAAATTAACTTTTTTCTTTAAATCATTTGGTAAATATTTTATTTGATTAATTGAAATTTTTTTCTTTGATTTTCTAGTTATTATTTCAATATGATCAAACGATATTTCCTTAATTTGATGTAATGGTATGGCTTTTTTTTTACTTACTAAAATTTTTGATTGATTACCATAATAGAAATTACACGCTCTTGTGTAATATCTTTGCATTATAAATTAATGAACAATTTTTGGTTTTAGACCCATGGCTCCTAAAGCCGAGTCATGATCATCTTTTGAGTCTTGATTTTCTAAAATTTTATCTCTTGGATATAAGTTTTTGTTAATTATGTTCTCAATCTCTTCACCTGTTAAGGTTTCGTAAGTAATTAATGCTTTAGCAATTTTATGTAGATCGTCAATTTTCTCAGTCAAAATTTTCTTTGCTTGATTATATCCTTCGTCGACTAGTTTCCTAATTTCCTTATCAATTTTTTGAGCAACTTCTTCAGAAACTGATTGTGTTTGAGTAACAGATCTACCTAAGAAAACTTCCTCTTGATTTTCTCCATACTCAACTGGACCCATTTCCTCACTCATACCATATTTAGTTACCATCGCTCTTGCAAGTTGAGTAGCTTGATTAATATCTGAACCACTTCCTCCACCTGCTCCTGTAGAAATGTTATCTTTTCCAAAAATTAATTCTTCTGCAACTCTTCCTCCAAAACAAACTGCTAGTCTAGCTTTTAAATATTTGATTGAATATCCATGTTTATCTCTTTCTGGTAAATTCATAACCATTCCCAAAGCTCTTCCTCTTGGAATGATAGTGGCTTTGTGAATTGGATCATAACTAGGCATATTAAACGAGACTAAAGCATGGCCACCTTCGTGATATGCGGTAAGTTTTTTTTCATCCTCAGTCATTACCATTGATCTTCTTTCAGCACCCATTAATACTTTATCTTTTGCCTCTTCAAATTCTAATAAAGTTACAATTCTTTTATTTTTTCTAGCTGCTAATAAAGCAGCTTCATTGACTAAGTTAGCTAAATCTGCTCCTGAGAAACCGGGGGTCCCTCTTGCAATAGTTCTTAAATTTACATCGGGTGCCATCTTAATTTTTTTCACATGGACTTTTAAAATTTTTTCTCTTCCAATAATATCTGGGTTCGAAACAACTACTTGTCTGTCAAATCTTCCAGGTCTTAATAGTGCTGGATCAAGAACATCAGGTCTATTTGTTGCTGCAATTATGATAACTCCCTCATTAGTATCAAACCCATCCATCTCTACTAATAATTGGTTTAAAGTTTGCTCTCTTTCATCATTACCTCCACCTAAACCTGCACCTCTACTTCTTCCAACTGCATCTATTTCATCAATGAATATTATGCACGGAGAATTTTTTTTACCTTGTTCAAACATATCTCTTACTCTTGATGCTCCAACACCAACAAACATTTCAACAAAATCTGAACCAGAGATAGTAAAGAAAGGAACTCCTGCTTCACCTGCAATAGCTCTTGCTAACAAAGTTTTTCCCGTTCCTGGAGGTCCAACCAATAAAGCACCTCTAGGTATCTTTCCACCAAGTCTACTAAATTTTTTAGGGTCTTTTAAAAATTCTACAATTTCTTCTACTTCTTCTTTTGCCTCTTCTACTCCAGCAACATCATTAAATGTTACTTTGCCTTTAAGTTCATTCATCATCTTAGCTTTTGACTTGCCAAATCCCATTGCTCCACCTTTTCCACCTTGCATCTGTCGCATAAAAAATATCCAAACAGCAATTAATAAAAGCATTGGGAACCAAGAAAGTAGTACGCCAAATAAAGATGGCATTTTTTCTTCTAACGGAGCTGCTGAAATACTTACTCCTTTGTCTGATAATTTTTCAATTAAATTTGGATCGTTTGGAGCATAAGTTGAAAATGAATTTCCATTTGAGTAAACACCCTTGATGTTGTTTCCCTGTATCTCAACTTTTAAAACTTCTCCATTTTCAACTGAAGTTAAAAAATCTGAAAAAATTATTTGATTTCCTCCTCTAATATTTGATTGAGGATTTTTAAACATGTTATAAAGACCAATAGTTAAAAAAACTATTATTCCCCACATAGCCAGATTTTTAAAATTCATGATGTAAAGATAAGAATTATTGCAAATTAAACAAGTGACAAAATAACTATAAATTTAGTGATATTAACGCTCTTTATATACAATTACAGTTTTCTTGATTTTTTTAATTACACAATTCCCAAGTGTAGACTTAAAAGTAATTTTACTCTGTAGATTTTCTAAAATATTGGTAATTTTTTTACCTCTGGGCGGAAAATACTTTTTCCCAACTAACTGTAAGATCTTTGAAAATGACCTGAACAAAACTTCTTGAGGAAAATTAAAAAATTCTTCTTTTAATACAACTTTATTTTGAGAAATAATCGAATTTTCTTTTAAATTTTTTTCACAAAAAAACTGGATTGATTGGTCTACACTTTTTAAATTACTAATTGATAATTTGAATTTACTTTTATCCAAACCTTCACTTTCAAGATTTTTAATTAAATTTCTTACTCTCACTCTTGTAAAAATTTCATCTTCATTTGAAGGGTCTTCTACATATTTATTAAACACCTTTTTTGAGATGTAGATTAAATCTTTTTTTTCAACGTTTATTAAAGGTCTTAAGATATTTGCATTATTAATTAAAGTCGTTTTGTCTAAAGATACGATACCCTTTAAACCACTACCTCTTAAAAGCCTAATTAAAAAATTTTCATAAACATCATCTTCATGATGACCAAATAAAATATGATTAATTTTAAATTTTTTTGATTGGTTAATTAAGAGATTATATCTTTTTTTTCTTGCAAGAGATTGAATATTATTTTTGGGTTTTTTCCCATTCCATTTTAAAATATCTAAATCTATAGAAAAATCCTTCAAAAGATTTTTTACAAATAAAGCTTCTACAGATGAATTATTTCTCAATTTATGGTCAACTAGAAAGTATTTAATTTTTAAAGATTTTTTAATTGAATAAATTTTTGAAAAAAAAGCTAAAGCAAGACTATCAGGGCCACCTGACACAGCAACTGTAAAATCGTTATTTAAATTTAAATTATTTTCAAATTTATTATAGATTTTATAAATTCTTTTATCTCTTAGCTTATTAAGAAGTTGTTTATGAATCTTGCTTGACGCATTCAAATTTTTTAGACTCATATTTTGCTTTTTGTATTACAGACTGATTTGCGTTTGGATACTGCAACTCTACACCATTAATCATCTTACAGCCTTGATCTTTTTCACCAATTTGAACCATTGAAACTCCAAGTTTTAATAAATTTATTGGAGCTTTCTTTCCTTTTGGATATTTTTGATATCCTTCGAGATAAGCTGAAGCAGCATCAGTATAAAGTTGTCTTATTCTGAAAGTTTCTGCATACCAATATTGAGCACTACCTGCTAATTCATCTTCAGGATTTGATAACACAAATTCTCTAAAAGCTCTTTCTGCAGTACTGTAATCTCCAACTTTTAAGAAACTTGTTGCAAATTCATATTGTTCTTTTGGAGTTAAATCTATTGGTAAAATTTTATCCTCAGCTTGAAAAGTTTCTTCTACAATAGAAGCTGTAGTATCAACCGATTGAATCTGTTGATTCTCCTCTGAAGTTTCCATATCTTTATAAGAAATTGTACCTAAGTCCTGAGGCTGCGAGCTTCCAGGAAGAATTTGCTTCTCAATTTTAGGCGCAGAACTGAGTTGTTGACTGCTATCAATTACATTAATAGAACTTAAATCATTTTCTATATCTTGAAACCTTATCTGATTATCAGACTGTAGCTTGGATACTCTGTTCGAAAGTTTATCAAGCTTAAAATTAATTTCCTCAAATTTATTAGTAAGTTCTCTAAACTGCTCCTCTACCTCTGATAACTTTAACAAATGTCTAGTTAAGACATCCTCAGAATTATTATCAAGACTTGATACTGATTGATTATTTGTTGTACTTTCTATTTCTATTGATCCTGAGTAAACGGCTCTTTCAAGAGTTTTTAAATCTTTTTTAATTAAATCTAAAATTTCATAAATATTATGGTTATCTGAGTAAGCAATCCCCGAAAAAAAGAAATTTAATATTATTATTAAATTAAATAATGTTGATCTAAAAAGTGATCTCATTAAATTTTTATATGATTATAAAAAGGCAAAAAAAAGACCCTAAAAGTTTTTAATTTTAGGGTCTTTTTTAAAAATTCTTTAGTTTGCTTTAACAGTAACTGATCTTCTGTTTTTAGACCATGCTAAAGGATTTGATCCTGAGTCAACAGGTCTTTCTTTACCATAACTGATTACAGTAATTCTGTCTGATGAAACACCATAAGTCATTAGATAATCTTTTGCAGCGTTAGCTCTTCTTTCTCCAAGTGCTAAGTTATATTCTCTTGTTCCTCTTTCATCTGCATGACCTTCTAAAACTACAGTGATGTTAGAATTTTCTCTT